>JANPKP010000375.1:0-1540 GCA_031426095.1 Gemmataceae bacterium | reverse complement strand
GGAGCCCTCTCCGATGGACCTCTTCAGCCGTCGTGAATTCCTCGAACGTTCCGCCATCCTGTCGGCCGTCGCCGCGTCCTCCGGCGGAGCCCTCGCCGCCGACAAGAAGCCCGCGGCCGCCAAGGTTTCGGCCGCCGTCGGCGAGAAGCTCCGGGTCGCCGTGGTCGGCGTCCACGGCCGCGGCATGAGCCACGTGGCCGGGTTCGCCGCCAAGAACAACTGCGAGATCGTCACCGTCTGCGACTGCGACGAGGCCGTGATCGGCAACGCCATGCGGACCATCGAGAAGGCCCAGGGGAAGGCCCCCAAGTACGAGAAGGACGTCCGCAAGGTGGTGGACGACAAGGGCATCGACATCGTCTCGATCGCCACGCCGAACCACTGGCACGCCCTCATGGCCATCTGGGCCCTGCAGAACGGCAAGGACGTGTACGTCGAGAAGCCGGTCAGCCACAACGTCCGCGAGGGGCGGCTGATCGTGGACGCGGCCCGGAAGTACAACCGCATCTGTCAGGCCGGCCCCCAGAGCCGGAGCAACCCGGGCATGCGGCAGGCCATCGAGTTCGTCCAGTCGGGCAAGATCGGCAAGGTCGACCTGGCCATCGGCCTCTGCTACAAGAACCGCCCGAGCATCGGCAAGGTGGACGCCGACCAGGCCCCGCCGGCGACGATGGACTACGACCTCTGGTGCGGCCCGGCCCCCCTCAAGGCCCCCCACCGCAAGACGAAGAACGGCACCGTCCACTACGACTGGCACTGGGTCTGGGACTACGGCAACGGCGACCTCGGCAACCAGGGCATCCACGAGATGGACAAGGCCCGGTGGGGGCTCAAGAAGGACTCGCTGCCGGCCTCGGTGGTGTCCGTCGGCGGGCGGTTCGGGTACACCGACGACGGCGAGACGGCCAACACCCAGGTGACGCTCTTCGACTACGGCGACGCCAAGCTCGTGTTCGAGGTCCGCGGCCTGCCGAGCGAGAAGTTCCGCGGCGGCAGCGTCGGCAACATCTGGGTCGGGAGCGAGGGGTACGTCGTCTGCCCGAACTATTCGAGCGGCACGGCCTTCAGCAAGGACGGCAAGGAACTCGCCAAGTTCAGCGGCGGGGGCGACCAGAACCACTTCGACAACTTCGTGAAGGCCGTCCGCAGCCGCAAGGCGTCGGACCTCAATGGCGACATCCTCGAAGGCCACCTGTCGAGCGCCCTCTGCCACCTCGGCAACATCAGCTACCGGCTCGGCCGGGAGTCGACCTTCGACAAGGACGTGACCGCGTTCGGCACCGACAAGGACGCCAACGACGCCCTGAAGCGGATGAAGGACCACCTGACCGCGAACAAGGTGGACCTGTCGAAGGCCGTCGGCCGCGTCGGCCCGAAGTTGGCGATCGACCCCAAGACGGAAGGCTTCATCGGGGCCCCGGCCGAGGCGTCGGCGATGCTCTTCCGCGAGTACCGCAAGGGGTTCGAGGTGAAGGAGACGGTGTAACCACGGCTCGTCCGGGCGAACCCCGTCCCGTCGGGGCGGGGGTTGTTTGACGCG
>JANPKP010000374.1:0-1628 GCA_031426095.1 Gemmataceae bacterium | reverse complement strand
CCGTAGTCCTGGAAGTTGTAGGCCGCGGGCACGCTTTCGAGGTTGCCGGGGATCCCCCAATACAGGCCGGTGTAGTTGCCGGATTTGGCATCCATGTAGTCCACCGTCTTGCCATTCTTCGTGTCGCGGTACTCGGCGGCTTCCAGCGCGGCCCAGAGCGCGCGCATCACGTCCCTGTTGCCGCGCTTCAGGCCGGTATCCTGCTCCAGGCACTGGGCGATGCCGTAGACCACGGCGTTGGACTGGATCAGCGGGTTGATGTAATCGTGGCGCGTGCCGTCCTTGCCGATCCACCAGATGTAGCGGCCCTTTTTCGCATCGTAGAACGTCTTGTTGTAAGCCACCCGCAGTCGCACCGCGCGTTGCCGATAGTCTTTCGCCAGCGCATCTTCGCCGATGCTTTCCATCATCTTCGCCACGCCGAGAAACGACTTGTACGCCTGCGCGTTCACCAGCGCGTTCTTCCATCCGGAACTGATGGTGTCGTAGCCGGTGTCGCCGAATTGGTTGTTCCCGTTGCCGTCGCGGAAGGTCTCGATGAGGCCGTCGTCGTCGAGGTCGCGGGCGACGAGATGGTTCACCGCCTTGAGCAGCACGGCCCTGTTGGCGCGGACGAATTGCGCGTCGCCGGTGGAGAGAAAATAGTCGGTCGCGGAGTTGAGTACTCCCGTGTTGGAGTCGGCGGAGATGTTCCCTTTTTGCAGCACGTAATCGAGCGAGCCGTCGGCGTTCATGCGGTGGTTCGGCCAGAACTCGATGGTGCGTTTGGCGATCTTGTTGAGGTCGATGCCCATCACCGTGGACTTGTCGCCCATCCCGGCAAGCCATTGGAGATTGCGATCCATGTTGCACGTCACGGGGTCGGAGATGACGTTATTCCCGAGAATGCCGCCGGGCGACCCGAGCCAGCCGGAGCCGTCCTCGAACGGCACCACGTACGGCGTGATTTGCAGCAGGGAGATCAACCCTCGCCGAATCTTCGCCCACTCGGCGTCCGTGAGCGTACCGTTCGGCTTCTCCAGCCGCGCCGGGGCGAAGACGATGGATCGCTCGCGAATGGCCCCGTCCAGGACCGCGATCCGCAGGTCGATGCGTTTGTGCTGCCTGCTGCCCGTGAATCGGCAGTCGAGCCGTTCGTCCTTGCCGACGTTGCTCAGTCGGAGTTGCCCCATGTCCAGCGCGCTGATGATGAGTGGCGCTTTGACGGCCCCGCTCTCGCCCCAATCCTCGGCGAGGATCGTGGTGCCCATCGCCCGCGGGTCGAAGGGGATGAGCAGTTCCACTTTGGCCAGGTTCGGGCCGCTCGCCGCGAAGCTCATGCGCAAGTTCGGCCCGTCGAGCCACACCACCCATTCCGCGCTCACGCCCGCGGTTGGGTGGAATGCATACTTCACCCGCCGCGCCGCGAATTCGGTCGTCGCGGCGACGTGTGAAGACTCCACCCGCGATCCGTCCTTCATGGTGAACACCAACCGCATAGGCTCTTTGAGCAGATTGAGTTTGGCCCGGTCGCCGCCTTCGGTATCAAGGCCGAAATCCGTAATGGCCGCCGCACCCTTCATCGTCCGGATGTTGTAGATCGCCGTGCCATCGGGTTTCCAGACCTTGCCGGTGTTCGACGGCTTGGG
>JANPKP010000373.1:0-8749 GCA_031426095.1 Gemmataceae bacterium | reverse complement strand
CCCTTCTCCTTCCACGTGAAGGCGAACGTCCGCTTGGGCTCGATCCGCTGGTACGTCGAGAGGATCTCCGGGTTCTGGGCCGCCGCCGCCCCGGCCGACAGGCCGACGGCGGCAACGGCCGCGAATCGAGTCAGGATGCCGACGCGGGTTGTCATGGAAGGTGCCCTCTCCTGGGGGACTGTCGGGGCCGTGAATGAGTTGTGGGCCGCGGAGGGGACGGGCCCACCAGTAGTGAGCCTAACGCCGCTGTCGGGTGAAGAAAAGACGGCTTGTAGTCGAAGTGGCAGGCTTTTTCAAGTTGAACGCGGGCCATAAGTCCCGGCCGGGCAAGCCTCTGCCCACGTCCGGGCGACACGCCGCCGGTTGACTGACTGAAATGACACCGCCCGCAATAACAGGTGCGTCCCGCATCACCGGTGCGGGCAACGGCTATCAGCCCCGGCTCGTGCGATTGGCGATCAACGAAAGGCGGCTCGGGTGGTAGAAGCATCGACAACTCGCCCGCTCCCGGCTCCGCTCCCGGCTCCGCCCCCGTGTCGCACCCCCGGAACAGTCATGGGAGTCCGTCGGGCTTTCGCAGTCTCGACCGTTGCCGCGGCCTGGTGCGCCCTCCCGCCCGAACGGCCGGCGACGGCATCGACTTCTTCGAGACGAACATCCGCCCGGCCCTCACCGAGTACTGCTACGCCTGCCACTCGGCCGCGGCCAAGAAGTCCAAGGGCGGGCTCCGGCTCAACACCCAGCCGGACGCTTGCGAGAAGCTGGTGCACGGGCGGCTCGCGTCCCCCGCTTCGGCGAGAAATGGGGCCGCCACTGGCTCGACGTGGCCCGGTACGCCGAGGACCACTCGACCGGCGAATCGACGAGCAAGCCGCCGCGGTTCCCCGAGCGGTACCGCGACTGGGTCATCCGGGCGTTCGACGACGACGTGCCGTACGACCAGTTCGTCCGCCGGCGGTTGGCCGCCGACAAGCTCCCGGGCCTCCGGGCCGTCCACGCCGTCAAACCGAACCACTCGCCGGCCGCCAGCGACGAGTTCGGGTTCAAGGCGGTCGACGGGGCGGGTGAGCGTCCACGACCTGCACGCCACCGTCCTGCACCAGATGGGGCTCGACCACGAGAGGCTGACGTACCGGTACGGCGGCCGCGGCTTCCGCCTGACCGACGTGAGCGGGACGGTCGTCCGCGGCATCCTGGCCTGACGGCGGCGGGCTAACCGCCCGTGCCGCGGCGGACGGTCTCGCGGTACTCGCCCGGGGTCAGCCCGGTGGTCCGGCGGAAGCGGCGGGCGAACGCGCTCTGGTCGGCGTACCCGCACGAGAGGCCGACCGCCGCCCCCGGCAGGTCCGTGTCCCGCAGCAGTTCGGCCGCCGCGTCCATCCGCAGCTTGAGCAGCAACTGACCGGTCGAGAGCCGGAACAGCCTGCGGATTCGCTGGTCGAGCTGGTACGCGGACAGGCCGGCGACCGCGGCCAGCTCGCCCGCCACCAGTTGCCGGTCGAGGCGGTCGCGGGCGTGGCGGACGGCCGCGGCCACCCGGCCGTAATCGTCCGCCCTCTCGTCCGGGGCGTGCAAGTCCTGCGACACGCCCACCAGCCCGACCACGCCGCCGCCCGTTCCACGGAGCGGGAACTTGTCGGTCAGGCACCACCCGGCCAGCCCGCTCGGGTAGAGGTGCAGTTCGAGTTCGTTCACGACCGTCCGCCCGGTCGCCAGCAGCCGCCGGTCCTGCTCCCAGAACGACCGGCCGAGGGGCGGCGGGAACGCCTGGGCGGCCGTCCTCCCGAGCAACGCCCGCTTGTCCCGGACCCCGCACCGGTCGGCCAGGGTGCGGTTGACGACGACGTACTCGGCCCGGTCGTTCTTGACGAAGTAGACGACCCCGGGCAGGCGGTCGAACACGGCCTCGGCGGTGAACGGCTCGGCCAGCCGGGCGAACAGGCCGGCCGCGGGGCGGGCGGGGGGCACGGGCGTCCTCCGGGCGGGCGGGTGTGCGCGGAATGCAGTCGCCGCTCGCCCCGCGGTCGAGACGCGGCGGCCGGAACGGGATAGAATTTCAACAGTCTCGGGCACGCCGCCCGGCATCCGACCACGGGGGTTCCATGAGCGTTCGATGGGCCGGCGTCTTCCCGGCCGTCACCACCCAGTTCCGGCAAGACCAGTCGCTCGACCTCCCGGCCACGGCCACGCACCTGGAGGCGGTCCTCGCGTCCGGCGTGAGCGGGCTGGTGGCGTGCGGGTCGCTCGGCGAGAACCAGGCCCTCGACCCGGACGAGAAGCGGCAGGTGGTGGCCGCCGCGGTGCGGGTCGCGGCCGGCAAGGTGCCGGTCGTCGCCGGGGTGGCCGAGACCTCGACCGCGGCCGCGATCTGCTACGCCCGCGACTGCGCGAAGCTCGGGGCGGCCGGGTTCATGGTCATGCCGCCGATGGTCTACCGGCCCGACCCGGGCGAGGCGGCCGCGTACTTCCGGGCCGTGGCCGCCGCCACCGACCTGCCGTGGATGCTCTACAACAACCCCCTCGGGTACGCCACCGACGTGCCCCCCGAGCGACTGACCGAGTACGCCGACATCCCGAACCTGAAGGCGATCAAGGAGAGTTCCGGCGACCCCCGGCGGGTGACGGAAATCCGCCTCCTCCTCGGCGACCGGCTGGCCGTCTTCGCCGGCGTGGACGACCTCATTCTGGAGTCGTCGATCCTGGGCATCGACGGCTGGGTGGCCGGGTCCGGCATCGCCTTCCCCCGCGAGAACCAGCGGCTCTGGGAGTTGACCCGGGCCGGCGAGTGGGACGCGGCCCGCCGGCTCTACAACTGGTGCGCCCCGCTCATGAAGCTCGACACGCACCCGAAGTTCGTCCAGTACATCAAGCTCATGGTGCAGGAGGCCGGGCTCGGGGCCGAGTGGGTCCGCGAGCCCCGGCGGCCGCTCGCGGGGGCCGAGCGGGAGCGGGTTCTCGCCGTCATTCGGCGGGGGCTCGAAACCCGGCCGGCGGCCTGACGGCGGCGACTTCCCACACCCACCCGGTTGCCGCCCCATGAACCGCGTCCACGTCATCGACTCCCACACCGGGGGCGAGCCGACCCGCGTCGTCGTCGCCGGCGGGCCGGACCTCGGGGTCGGCCCGCTGTCCGACCGCCGCGACCGCTTCCGCCGCGAGTTCGACGCCTTCCGGGCGTCCGTCGTCCGCGAGCCCCGCGGGTCGGACGTGCTCGTCGGGGCGCTGCTGGTGCCGCCGCACGAGCCGGGGTGCGCTGCCGGGGCGATCTTCTTCAACAACGTCGGCACGCTCGGCATGTGCGGGCACGCCGCCCTCGGGTTGGCCGTCACCCTCGCCCACCTCGGCCGCATCGGGGCGGGGGCGTTCCGGCTCGACACGCCCGTCGGCCCGGTCGGCATCGACTACCACGGCGGGGCGGCCGCGACCGTTGCGAACGTGCCGAGCTACCGGCACTGGGCCGGGGCGGCGGTCGAGGTCGGGGGCGTCGGCATCGTGACCGGGGACGTGGCCTGGGGCGGGAACTGGTTCTTCCTCACGCCCGCCCTCGCCGGCGGGCGGATCGCCGTCGCGGACGCCGGCCGGCTGACCGACTACGCGGAGCGGGTCCGCCGGGCACTCGCGGCGGCCGGCGTCACCGGCGAGGGCGGGGCGGAGATCGACCACGTCGAACTCGTCGGCCCGCCGCACGACGCCCGGAACCACGCCCGCAACTTCGTCCTCTGCCCGGGCGGGGCCTACGACCGCTCGCCGTGCGGGACCGGCACCAGCGCGAAGCTCGCCTGCCTGGCCACTGACGGCCGCCTCCAGCCCGGCGAGGCGTGGCGGCAGGAGGGGGTGGTCGGCAGCGTGTTCGAGGGGCGGTACGAGCCGGCCCCCGGCGGCCGCGTGCTCCCGCACATCTCCGGCGAGGCCTACGTGACGGCCGAGGCGACCCTCCTGTTCGACCCGGCCGACCCGTTCCGGGCGGGGCTGCCGTCCTGAAAGTATGCCCGGAAACCGATCCCGGGGTTCTCACGGGCGGCGGCCGACCCCGCGGCGGCACTTATGTCAAATTCCGCGGCCCGAAGCGCTGCCGGGCGGATCGACGTAACCCCTTTAAGCCCGTCCCCACCCGGTAACGCCCGATGTCGCCGCGGGGTCGAGCGTTGCGTCCAATTGCGGGATCAACTTTACCGCATGTTTGCGGGGCGGTTTTCGCAAGGCTCATCTCATCAAGACGTTGTGGCGATTTCGAGCGCCCCGCGCTGGGGGAATGCGGTAAAGCTCGGACCCCGGTCCGAGTAGCCGGATCGACGTAACTCCGCCACGCCGGACGGCTGGTGATCGGCACTGCGACGGGCGGGGGAGGTGGCGGCATGAAGCCGGCGTGACCCGGAAATGCACGAAGCGAAGTGACACAGGTCCCGCCCCGGCCCTCGCGTTTCACGTCAATGCGACGGTCTGTTCCCGCACGTCACGCGTGTCGCGGGCCGGCCGCCGTCAGGATTTGCCGGAGGGCATCGAACTCGACCGGCTTGGTGAGGTGGTGGTCGAACCCCGCTTCCCGGCACCGGCGGCGGTCGTCGTCCGTCCCGTACCCCGTGAGGGCCACGAGGGTGAGGTCGCCGCCGGGGCCGACCCGCAGCCGGCGGGCGACCTCGTACCCGTCCATCCCCGGCATCCCGATGTCCACCAGCGCCACGCCCGGGCGGAAGTCGGGGACGAACTCCAGGGCCGCCGCCCCGTTGTGGACCTGGCGGACGTCGAACCCGCTCATCCGCAGGAGCCGCGTCAGGCTGCCGGCCGCGTCGGCGTTGTCGTCCACGACGAGGTCCCGGCGGCGGGCCGCGTCCCCGGGCGGGGTTGGGTGGCCGCCCGCCTCGGGGGCGGCTGCCGGGGGCGCGGCGGCCGGCAGCCGGACGACGAACTCGCTCCCCCGCCCCGGCCCGTCGCTACGGGCGTGGACGGTCCCGCCGTGGAGTTCGATCAGCCGCTTGACCAGCGTCAGCCCGACGCCGAGCCCGCCCTGGGAGCGGTCGAGCGAGCGGTCGATCTGGGTGAACAGGTCGAACACGGCGGACAGCATGCCCGGCGGGATGCCCACCCCCGTGTCGCGGACGGCGAGGACCGCGTCCCCGCCTTCCCGGCGGACGGCCACCGCGATGTCGCCGCCGTCCTCGGTGTACTTGGCCGCGTTGTTCAGCAGGTTGGTCAGCACCTGCGTCAGCCGGGCCGGGTCGCCGGTCACCCACAGCGGCTCGGGCGGGAGGGCGACCGCCAGGCGGTGCCCGTGGGCGTCGATCACCGACCCGGTCGCCTCCACGGCCTGGGCCACCACCGCCGCCACGTCGACCGGCTCGGGGCGGACGCGGATCTTCCCCTGCGTGATCCGCGACACGTCCAGCAGGTCGTCCACGAGCCGGGTCATGTGCCGGACCTGCCGGTCGATCACCTCGCGGACCCACTTGGCGGTCGCGTCGGCCGGCCCTTTGAGCCGCATCACCTCGACGGCGTTGCGGATCGGGGCGAGGGGGTTCCGCAGCTCGTGGGCGAGCATCGACAGGAACTCGTTCTTCTGGCGGTCGGCCTGCTGCACCTCGTGGTACAGGCGGGCGTTGTCCAGGGCCACCGCCGCTCGGGCCGCCAGGTCCTCGGCCGTCGCCAGGTCGGCCGGCGAGTGCCGCCGGCCGGACACCCCGTACGCGAGGGTGAGGGCCCCCAGCGTCCGCTCCCGGACCCGGAGCGGGACGACGGCGGCCGACCGCAGCCGCGGGGCCGGGCCGGTCGCGTCGGCCGGGCCCGGGTACGGGATGTCCAGGTCGGCGAGCTGCTCCGGCCGGCCGCTGGCGAGGGACCGGTCGACGGCCGCCCGCAGGCCGTCGGCCGGCCCGTCGTCGGCCGACAGCCCGAGGGTGTGGAACGACTGGTCGCGGGGGTCGACCCAGGCCAGCTCGGACCGCCACGGCCGGCCCGGCTCGCCGGCCAGGGTGAGCCCGGCCAGGTCGGCCAGGGTGGGCACCGCCAGCCGGGCAAGGGCCCGGGCCGTGGCCGCCGGGTCGAGCGACCCGGCCAGCACCCGGCTCGCCTCGGCCAGGAACCCGAGCCGCCGGTTCGCCTCCTCGGCCGCCGCCCGCTTGCTCCGCTCCTCGGCCAGGGCCACCCGCTCCTCGGCCTGCCGCCTGACCTGCCGCGTCATCCGGTACAGATCGACGAACACCCGCACCTTGGCCCGCAGGATTTCCGGCACGACCGGCGTCTGGATGTAGTCGACGGCCCCGTGGGCGTACCCCTCGACGGCCCGGGCCTCCTCGGCGAACGCGGTCAGGAAGATGATCGGGGTGAGGGCCGACCGCCGCCGCTTGCGGATCAGGGCCGCCGCCTCGAACCCGTCCATCCCGGGCATGTTGACGTCGAGCAGGATGACGGCGAAGTCGTGCCGGAGGATCTGGGCTAGCGCCTCGTCCCCCCCGCGGGCGGTGACGAGGTTCTGGCCCAGGTCTTCCAGGATCGAGCGGTAGACGAGCAGCTTCTCGGGCAGGTCGTCGACCACCAGGATGTTCGTCGGTTCGGCGTCGGCCATCGCGGGACCAGGTGGTGGGAGGGTGGGGGCGGGGCGGGGCGGTCGGGCCCCCGCCCCGGCCCCCGGCTAGCGGTTGAGCCACGCCCGGAGGACGGCCAGCAGCTGCTCCGGGTCGACCGGCTTGGAGAGGTAGTCCCACGCCCCGGCCTCGATGCACTTCTCCCGATCCCCCTTCATGGCCTTGGCCGTCACCGCCACGATCGGGAGGTTTTTGAGGGCCGACACCTTGCGGATCTCCCGCATCGTCTCCATGCCGTCCATCTCCGGCATCATGATGTCCATGAGCACGATGTCCACCCCCGGCCCCTCCCGCAGCTGGCGGACCGCGTCCCGTCCGTTGTCGGCCGACGTGATGAGCATGTCGTGCTCCTCGAGGACGGCCGACAGGGCGAAGATGTTCCGCATGTCGTCGTCCACGATGAGGACCTTCTTGCCGGCCAGCGGGTGGTCGGTCCGGCCGAGGGCCAGCACCCGCTGCCGGTCCGGCTCGGCCAGCTTGGCGAGCGGCCGGTGGAGGAAGAAGGTTGCCGCGTCGAGGAGGGCGTCCGGGGTGGCGGCCCGGCGGACCGTGCAGACCTCCCCGAGCCGCCGCGACAGGCCGTCCCCGGCGGCGGCCCCGTGGCCCTCCTCGAACAGGACGACCGGCAGCCGGGCCGACACCCCCTCGGCCGGCCTGGGGGCGGCGAGCAGGCCGTCGGCCAGCCCGTCCGTCAGTTGGGCCCCGCCGCCGTTCGCCCCCGGGGCCAGGACCACGCAGTCGGCCGCCCCGTCGGCCATCGCCCGGACGGCCGACGGGGCGTCCCCGACCGCCGTCAGTAGCACCCCGGGGGCGGCCAGGGCGTCCCGCAGGTGGTCCCGGTGGACCGGGTCGGGGTCGACCAAGAGGAGGTGGCGGGCCGGCCGCGACAGGTACGCGAGCAGGTGGTCGATCATCCCGTCGAGCACGTCCCGGCTCGGGATCGGCTTGGCCACGAAGGCCAGCGCCCCGGACGCCAGGGCCTGGTCCCGGGCGTCGTCGGTCGACACCACGCAGACGGGGACGTGCCGGGTGGCCGGGTCGGTCTTGAGCCGCTCCAGCACCCGCCACCCGTCGATGTCCGGGAGGTGGATGTCGAGGGTCAGCACGTCCGGGTTGAACTCCCGGGTCATGGCCAGTGCGGCCGCCCCGAGCGACGTGACCAGCCCCTTAAGCCCCTTCTCCCGGGCCGCGTCGAGCAGGAACCGGGCGAACCCGGTGTCGTTCTCCACGATCAGCAGCACCCGGTCGCCCGGGCGGATGTCGTCGCGGTCGTCCCCGTACTCGTTTACGAGGTGGCCGGCGGCCTCCGGCTCGGGGGCCGCCGGGTACTCGCGGTCCGGGTCGTGCCCGTTCCGCATGGCCGGGTCGGCCCGCAGGAGGGCGGCCGGCGGGGCCGCCGCGTCCGCCCCGGTGAACGCCTTCCGGCTGAGCCGCGAGGAGACGTACGTCACCGGCAGGTACAGGTGGAACGTGCTCCCCCGGCCGGGGCTCGACGACAGCCGGATCTCCCCCCCGAGGAGCCGCGACAGCTCGCGGCTGATGGCCAGCCCGAGGCCGGTGCCGCCGTACTTCCGGCTGGTGCTCCCGTCGGCCTGCTGGAAGGCCTCGAAGATGATGAGCTGCTTGTCGTTCGGGATGCCGATGCCGGTGTCCGTCACCCCGAACGAGACGACCGCGGCCGCCCGGTTCAGGTCCTCGTTGTCCGGGCTCCACCCGCCGGCCGCGTTCGCCACCGTGAGCGTCACCTGCCCGTGGTGGGTGAACTTGAAGGCGTTCGACAGGAGGTTCTTGATGATCTGCTGGAGCCGCTTGGCGTCCGTGTGGATCGACAGCGGCAGCTGCGGGTCGAACTGGATCTGGAACCCGAGCGACTTCGACTCGGCGACGTGCCGGAACGTCCGCTCGACGTACCCGTGGAGGTCGTTGAGCCGCAGCTCGCCGGCGTCCACCGCCACCGTGCCCGACTCGATCTTCGACAGGTCCAGAATGTCGTTGATGAGCATGAGCAGGTCGTTGCCGGACGAGTGGATCGTCTTGGCGAACTCGAGCTGCTTGGGGTTCAGGTTGCGGTCCGAGTTCTTCGAGAGCTGGTCGGACAGGATGAGCAGGCTGTTGAGCGGCGTCCGCAGCTCGTGGCTCATGTTGGCCAGGAACTCGCTCTTGTACTTCGA
>JANPKP010000372.1:0-7515 GCA_031426095.1 Gemmataceae bacterium | reverse complement strand
GGTCGAGGTTGGTGAGCACCGGGGCCCCCCGGGGGTCTGGTGCGATGGGGGGTCACGCACCGGGGGGGGCCCCCGGGCCCCCGCCCCCCGACAGCACGGCGTCACGCCAGGACGTGGTGGCCCTTCCCGTTCGCGCTCCCGTTCAGGTGGCCGTTGGCGTACCCGTTGAGGGCCTCCGTCGGGCTCACCCCGGCCTCGGCCGGCAGGCGGAAGCGGCTGACCGACCCGCGGAGGGCGTCGGCCATCTCGGCCAGCTCGTTCACCGACAGGGCCGCGTCCTTCGTCCCGGCGGCCGTCCGCTCCGTGCCCTCCGAGATGCGGGTCATCGACGCCGCCACCCCCTCGGACGACTTGGCCTGCTCGGTCGCGGCCGACGAGATCGACCGGCTCAGCTCGTCGAGCTGGGTCGACACCTCCTCGATGCGGGCGAGGGCCTGGCCGGCCTGGTTGGCCAGCTTCGACCCCTCGACCACTTCCCGGGTGCCCTCCTCCATCGCCGCCACGGCCTCGGCGGTTTCGGTCTGAATCGTCTTCACCAGCCCGCCGATCTTCTTCGTCGCGGCCGTGGACCGCTCGGCCAGCCGCTCGACCTCCTGGGCGACCACCGCGAACCCGCGGCCGGCCTCGCCCGCCATCGCGGCCTGGATCGAGGCGTTGAGGGCGAGCAGGCTCGTCCGCTCGGCGATGTCGTCGATGAGCTGGACGATCTCGCCGATCTGCTGGGTCGACTCGCCGAGCCGCTTGATCCGCTTGGCCGTCTCCTGCACCTGGTCGCGGATGCGGCCCATGCCGTTGATGGTGTCGCTCACGGCCGCCGCCCCCTCCTGGGCCGTCAGCTTGGCGGCCTCGGCCACCTGGGCCGACCGGACGGCGTTGTCCGACACCCGGCGGATCGACTCGGCCATCTCCTCGACGGCGGCCGACGTGTCGCGGATCTGGGCCGACTGGTACTCGCTCCCCTCGGCCAGGTGCTCGGCCGTGGTGCGGATGCGGCCGGCCGTGGTGCTCACGTTCACTGTCGCGTCCTTCACCGCCCCGATGATCTCGCGGAGCTGGGCGAGCATGTAGTTGAACGAGTCGGCGATGGCCCCGGTCACGTCGGCCGTCACCTCGGCCTCCTTCGTCAGGTCGCCGTCGGCCACCCCGCTCACCTCGTCGAGCAGCTTCATGATCGAGTTCTGGATCTGCTCCTTCTCGTCCTGCGACTGGATCAGGCCGAGCGTGTTGTCGAGCATGGCGTTGAGCGACACCGCGGCCTCGCCGAGTTCGTCGTCGGTCAGCTTGTCGGCCCGGGCGTTGAAGTCGCCCATGCCGATCTCGGCGAAGGTGTTGGTGATGGCCGCCACCTGCCGGGTGAGCAGCCGGCTGACGTACAGGGCGACGGTGGCCACGAGCGCGAGGGCGGCGAAGGCGATGCCGAAGGCGATGAGCATCTCGCGGCGGGTCTGGGCGATGCGGCCGTCGAGCAGGGTGGCCAGTTCGGGCTCCATCGCGTCGTACAGGGCGAACCCGGTGTCGGTGGCGGCGGTCGCCCGGTCGAACACCTCGCGGGGGGTGGCCCCGATCGGCCCCGTCTTGCCCTTGACGACCGCCGCGGCCACGAACTCCTCCAGCCCCTTGCTCGCGTCGGCGAACTGGGCGGCCGGGGTTTCGAGCCTGGCCCGCAGGGCCGGGTTGAACCGGAAGAGGGCGTCCACGGCCCGGCCGACCGACTCGCGGCCGGCCTTCACCCCGGCCGCCGCCACCTCGATCTTCACCAGCTCCTCGGTGCCGTTCTGCATGCGGCCCGCGGCCGCCGCCGTCCGGTCGCGGGCCAGGGCCTGGGCCTCGGCCGCCGCCGGGACGCGTTCCAGCAGCAGGGCCTGGAGCCAGTAGGTGTCCGTGACCGGGTCGAGGGTGAGCGTCGAGTACTCGCCGATGTCCTGGCCGACGAGCAGGAGGTCGCCCACGAACTTGTCGTGCAGGGCGTCCGACTCGGCCGGGGCGACGCCGGCCGCCGTCTTGTCCTTGATCGCCGTCCAGTCCGACCGCAACTTCGCCCACGCGGCCGTCGTGTGCATCTCTTCGCCGAGCTTCTGGGTCAGCGACTCCATCTCGATCACGTCCGCGTCCACCAGCCGCTGCTTCTCGGCCGCGACCGGGCGGAACGACTCGTCGCCGGCCAGGGCGGCGGCCGACGCGGTCCGGTGCTGCTCGACGTGTTCGAGCAGCCGGCGGACCCCGCGGAACGCCTCCAGCCCCTTCTTTTCGAGCCGGGCGACCCCGATGGTCGCCATGCTCGACGAGTAGTTCAAGTAGAGCAGGAAGGCGACCGGCACGAGGGCCGGGACGCTGATCAGGGCCAGCTTCTGCCAGAGCTTCAGGCGCAGGCGGCTGACGCCGTCGCGGAGCGTGTCGGCCAGGGGCACGGGAAGTCCTCCGAGTGAAAAGGCGGTGGCGAGTCTTAGAGTGTGTCGGCGGTTTGCGGCTGGGACCGGGCGAGCAGCCGGTCGGGGTCGAGAACGGCCACCAGCCGGCCGTCGAGGTCGAGCGCGCCGGCCAGGCACGGGCCGAACGCGGAGTCGGAGTTCCTGGGCACGTCGCGGACCGCCCCGGCCTGCCGGCGGAGGCCGCGGACGGCGTCGACCACGAACCCGGCGACGGCGTCCGTCGCGGTGCCGCGGACGACGAGCAGCCGCTCGCCCCGGGCCGGGCCGGCGTGCGGGAGGTCGAAGAGGGTTCGCAGGTCGATCACGGAGATGATGTCGCCGCGGAGGTTGGTGAGCCCGAGGAGCCACGCCGGGGCGAACGGCAGCGGCGTGACGGCCGGCCGCGGGCCGACTTCCACCACGCCGGCGATCGGCACCGCGTGGTCTTGCCCGCCGAGGGCGAAGACGATGTACGGGCGGTCCGCCTCGACCTTCGCGGGGGCGGCGGCCGGCCCGGCGGCGAAGTCGAGGTCGGGGCCGCCGAACAGGTCGTCCTCGACCGCCAGCAGGTCGTCGAGGATGCGGTTCGCGGGCGTCAGGGCCGAGTCGGGCACCTCGTCGGCGGCGGGCGGCGGCTCCGGCGGGCGGGGGGCTTCGGCCCCCCGAGCTTCGGCGGCGTCGGGAAGCTCGCCGGTCGCGCCGAGACTCGGGGGACTCACGTCCCCCGCCCGCCCGGTCAATTCTTCCACCTCGACGGCGTCGAACGCCGGGCCGTCGTCCGCGGCGGCCGCGTCCCAGTTCGGCAACTCGAACTCGAACTCGGGCCCAGCCGGCGGCTCGTCGGCCGCCGCGTCCGGCACAAAGATTTCGGCCGCCACGTCCGCCGGCGGGTCGGGCTCGATCAGGATGGCGGCGTCCGACTCGGGCCGCGGGGCCGGCCCGGCGGGGGCGAACGCCGGGTCGTCGGCGAGCGCCTGGAGGAGGTCGGCGTCCGGCAGGCGGATCATGTCGTCGGACGGGAACTCGGGCGGGTCGGCGGCCGCCGGGGGGTCGGCCGCGAGGTCGCTCAGCCAGTCGGGCAGCGGGCCCTCGTCGAGGTCCGTCATCGGCCGCTCGAACGCGCTCCACACGCCCGACTCCGGCTTCGGCGGGGGCGTGACCGCGGGGTACGGCGGGTCGGCGGTGTCGGGCTCGGTCGGGCTCATCGGTGGGGCTCGCGGGAAGCTCGGGGCCGAGGGTTCAGGAGGCGTGGCGGGCGACGGCCGAGGCCAGCTCGTCGGCCGCGAACGGCTTGGTCAGGTACTCGTCGGCCCCCTGCTTGAGGCCCCAGAAGCGGTCGCACTCCTGGCCCTTGCTGGTCAGCAGCAGGACGGGGATGTCCTTCGTCTCCTCGCCCGCCTTGAGCTGCCGGCAGACCTGGTACCCGTTCTTCTTGGGCATGATGACGTCGAGCACGATGACCCGCGGCCGCTCGCTCACGGCCATGCGGAGGGCCTCCTCGCCGTCGGCCGCCGTGACCGTGCGGAACCCCCGGGCCTGGAGGGCCGCCGTCACGGCCATCAGCTCGGTCGGGCTGTCGTCCACCACGAGCACCTTTTCGCCACGCATCGCTCGGCCCCCCTTTTGTGAACCCGACTCAACCGGCCGCCGCCACGTGCTTCTTGACCGCGGCGACTAGCTCGTCCGGCTTGAACGGCTTGGTGATGTACTGGCTGGCCCCGGCGATCCGGCCGCGGACCTTGTTGAAGAACCCGTCCTTGCCCGAGAGCATGACGACGGGGACGCGGGCCGTCGCGGCGTCCTGGCGGATGAGCTTGCACAGCTGCCACCCGTCCATCCCCGGCATCATGATGTCGAGGAGGAACAGGCCGGGCACGCCCCGCTCCTTGACGAGCGACATGGCCTGGTACCCGTCCTCGGCCTGGGCCACCACGTACCCGGCCTTCTCCAGCGTCAGGGCCACCAGCTTGCGGACCGTCGGGCTGTCGTCCACCACCAGCACCGTCCGCCGCCCGCCCCTCGAGGCGAGCGAGTTGGCCTCGGCCGCGATGTGGCCCCGGAGGGCGTCCAGGTAGCCGGCCAGCACCCGGGCCGCCGGGCGGCCCCGCATGGCGTTCTCCAGCTCCGCGAGGGCGTCGGCGAACCGCTGCTGGTTGAGCAGCGCGAGGGCCAGGTTCACGTACGTGTCGTAGTCGGCCTCGCCCTCGGGCACGCCGGCCAGGCGGTCGACGGCGGCGGCCAGGGCCCCCGGCTTGCCGACCTTGTGGGCGGCGAAGTCGGCCGGCGGGCGGAACGTCAGAATGGCCTCGCAGTGCGGGCACTCCGAATGGTCCGTCGCGGCCTTGTGGCCGCACAGCGGGCAGGCCCACGTCGCCGCCGGCTCGGGGGGCGGGGGCGGGGCCTCGGCGGCCGGCAGCCACGCCGGCTGGAGGTTTTGCAGGGCGGCCTGGGCCTTGGCGTTGTGCGGGTTCACCCGCAGGGCCTCGGTCAGGCAGCGGCGGGCGGCCTCGGGGTCGTCGGCCACCTCGGCCATCAGCACCCACGCGGCCTCGTGGTTCGGGTCGTCGGCCACGATCTCCGAGAGCAGGGCCCACGCCTTCGCCCGCTCCTGCTTGCGGACGTGGTACTGGACGAGCTGAAGCCGGGTGGCCCGCAGCCCGACCTTGGCCCGGTCGTTGGCCGGGTTGATCTTCAGCACCCGCTGCAGGCACTCGACGCCCGTCTGCGGGTCCTCGGCCACCCCGGCGAGCCACAGCCAGGCCGTCTCGTTCCGCGGGTCGGACGCCGTCACCTCGGTCAGCAGCCGCCGGGCCACGTCCTTCTTGCCGACCTTCGCGGCCGCGATCGCCTCCCGCAGGAGGGCCCCCGCGTCGAGGTTGATGCTCCCCGTGCTCCCGGCCAGCGCCGCCGGCCCGCCGGGGCGGGTCAGGTGGGGCGAGGTGCCGCTCTGGGCCTTCGCCTTCAGGGCCGGGATCGGCTGGACGAGGGTGAAGGTGGTCCGCGTCGGGGTGCCGGTGGCGGTGTCGTCCGGCCCCTCGTCCTGCGGCGAGACGGGGAGCGGGGGCGGGGCCGGCTCGCCCCACGGGAGCAGCTCGTGGACCACCTCGGCCGGCGTCTGGTGGCGGTCGGCCGGGTTCTTGGCGAGCATCCGGTGGAGGACGGCGGCCAGCTCGGCGGGCACGTCCGGGCGGTGGGCCGTGATCGGCGTCGGGGCCTTCGACTGGTGGCTGATGATCTTCTGGGTCAGGCCCATGCCGTCGAACGGCGGCTTGCCGGCGAGGAGGAAGTAGAAGCTCGCCCCCAGGCTGTAGATGTCCGACCGGATGTCGGCGTCGGACCCGCGGATGGCCTGCTCGGGGGACAGGTAGTCGGCCGTCCCGAGGATCGTGTTCGGGTCCTGCTTCATGGTCAGCTCGTCCTTCCGGTCGTCCTGGAAGGAGGCCAGCCCGAGGTCGAGGACCTTGACCGTGCCGCCGCGGTCCACCAGCAGGTTGGCCGGCTTGATGTCCCGGTGGGCGAGCCCGGCCTCGGCGATGTGCTGGAGGCCGTTGGCCGCCTGGGCGACGTAGTTGGCCGCCCGGTTCACGTCGAGCGGGCCGAACCGGCGGACGGCGTCGTGGAGCGTCAGCCCCTCGACGTACTCCATGATCAGGAAGTAGTTCTCCCCGTGCCGGTCGAGGTCGTAGGCCCGGACGATGTTCGGGTGGTTCAGGGCGGCGACGGCCCGGGCCTCCCGCTGGAACCGGGCGACGGCCGTCTGGCCCCCGCCGTCCGGGTCGGTCGGGAGCACCTTCATGGCCACCCGGTGGCCCATCGACGTGTGCTCGCACAGGTAGACGCGGCCCATGCCGCCGGTCCCGATCAGGTCGAGGAGCTTGTACCGGCCGATGAAGAAGCCGCGGTGCTTGCCCTGGAGCAGCAGCTCGGCCTGGAACTTGGTGAGCCGCTTCTGCTGCACCAGCCCGTAGGCGATGGCCCGGGGGTCGTCGGCCGGCACGCCGCGGGCCGCGAGCCCGTCGAGGGCGGCGGCCAGGACGGCCGGCTCAAGCAACCCGCTCTTGGTCAGGCGGTCCACGAAATCGGACCGCGTGGCTGGTGGTGGCATGGCCCGTCACCCCTCCTTCGGGGCGTGAGTGCGGGCGGGAGGGGTCGCCCGAGACCGTCGTTGGTCGTCGCAGGGAGTGGGGCGGGCCGGCGCGAGTTCCGGCACCCGTTTCCCCTGCGACACTAGAACACGAAGCAATCGCATTCGTGAAAACCTTGCCGAAACCGAACCCGCCCCAAAACGCATCCGTATCGGCTTTTGCGTCCGCGGCACCGCCCAATGCGGAGTGCGGATTTCGGAATGCGGAATGACGTCGCAGACCGACCCCGTCGCGGGTCGCCAGGTTGGAATCCGCGATCCGAAATCCGCATTCGCAATGGGGTTGGTCGCACGGCCGCAGAGAGGGGCGGCCGGGGGGTTCCGCTTCGCGCCCGGGGAGAGGTGGGGACGCGGCGGGGTTGAGCGGCGGCTATTTCTTCTGGAACTTGTCGATCCCTTCGTCCTTCCACACCCGCAGGGTGGCCTCGTCCTTCGGGTTGATCTTCACCCCGATGGCGTTCACCGGGTGCTCGAACTTCTTCTGGATCTCTTCCCAGTTCCGCTTGATCCGCGGGTCGATCGGCATGGCGCACTCCTGCCCGACAGAACGCGAGGGGGACGGCACTCATTCAACTCGTGGCCAACCCTAGCACGAGTTCTTGAACCGTGCCGGCGACGGCCGCGCGCAAATCGACGCCGGGCACCTCCGGGCCGACGACCGCGACCGCCGGCCGCATTAACCCCGGCGGTAGAAGCCGCCCGGCCACCCGCCGCACGTCGTACGGCCCCACGGAATCGAGCCCGGCGAGCACGTCCGCGTCGGAAACGGGAGCGCCGAAATAAAACGCCTGCGACGCCAGCCGCGACAGCCGCGTGGGCACCGAGTCGCGGCCGAGCAGGTGGCGGCCGCGGAGGTGGCGGCGGGCGAGCGTCACCTCCTCGTCCCCGAACACCGGCTCCAGTGCCGCCCGCCACCACTCCACGAGGACGGCCCCCACCGTGCGGGCCACGTCCTCCGGGGCG
>JANPKP010000371.1:0-12816 GCA_031426095.1 Gemmataceae bacterium | reverse complement strand
ATCTTGCGGGCCTTCAGGCACTTCACCACGTACCGCGGGTCGAGGTCGATGGCGAAGCAGATGCCGCCGCGGTACTGGGCCAAGTGCTCGATCGCCAGCCGCAGACGGCGGGGGCCGCTCGGCCCGAGCATGAGCCAGTTCGACCCCCGGGGGAAGAACTTCTCCGGAAGAGTGTCGGACATCATCTCGTAGTCGATCTTGAAGTCGTCGATCACGATCCGGCTCTTGGGCAGCCCCGTCGTGCCGCCCGTCTCGAAGACGTACACCGGCTTGTCGGCCAGCCCCTTCGGCACCCACCGGCGGACCGGCCCTCCGCGGAGCCAGTCGTCCTCGAAAAGGGGGAACTTCTTGATGTCGGCCCAGCCGTTGATGTCGGTCAGCGGGTTGAAGTCGAACGTCTTGGCCTTGTCGAGCCAGAACGGCGTCCCGGTGTCCGGCGAGAAGTGCCAGCGGACGATCTCGCGGACGTGGGCGTCGAGCTGGGCGCGGGCGTTCTTCACCTT
The DNA here is from genome assembly GCA_031426095.1 of Gemmataceae bacterium. Classification (GTDB taxonomy): domain Bacteria; phylum Planctomycetota; class Planctomycetia; order Gemmatales; family Gemmataceae; genus JANPKP01. The sequence continues at coordinate 12,313 of JANPKP010000371.1, read as the reverse complement.
CTCGTCCAGGGTCGCCCCGGTCACGGGGGTCGGCTTGCCGGGGGTGTCGGTCACGTCGGCGGCTCCTCGGGAGGGGGCGGTATGCGGGAACACCGATGATCAATAGGCGGGGGAACCGACGAAAGCCCACCCGAGACAACGGGCGGGCTTTCGCCCCGCGGTTACTTCGTCTTGAGGGCGTAGAGCGTCTTCTCGGTCATGACGTAGACGACGCCGTTGGCCACGATGGGGGTGCTGCGGATCGGGGCGTCGAACTCCGTCTTGCCCAGCAGCACGGCGTCCTCCAACTGCTTCCGCTTGTCCTTGATCTTGAGCCGGGCGTCCTTCAGGTTCGCGGCCTGGATGTCCAACTCGTCGAACGTCTTCGGGGCCTTCTCGTGCTTGAAGGCGAACAGGTCGCCGCTGTCGGTGGCGAGGAACACCTTCCCGTCGGCGTAATACGGCGACCCCCAGATGGAGGCCTTCGTGTCGTACTGCCAGTAGTGCTCGCCGGTCTTGGCGTTCATGCAGTGGAGGTAGCCCTGGAGTTCGCTGATGTACAGGATGTCGTCCACGATGCAGGCGGTGCTCATGGTGCGGCCGAACTTGAACTCCCGCTGCGACCACTTGCGGGTTTCCTCGCCGCCGAAGTGCCAGGCCACGCAGGCGTTCGGGTTCGGCTTCTCGGCCGGCTTGCCGTCGGCCGTCTTGCCCGCCTCGACCGTGGGGGAGATGTCGCCCTTCTTCGTCGGGCTGACGCACCAGAAGTGGGCCACCCCGGTGCTGTGTTCGGGGTCCTGGCCGACGCCGATGTAAATCTTGTTGTCGTACACGACCGGCGTGCCGATGAAGTCGCTCCGGGTGCCGGTGCCACCGAGTTCGTACACCGCGTCCTTCGGGTTGGCGTCGAACCGCCACAGCTCCTCGCCGGTCTCGGGGACGAACCCGCGGAGCCAGCCGTCGCCGCCGCCGAAGACGATCTGCCGCACCCCGTTGATCTCGGCATAGGCCGGGTTCGACCACTGGCCGTGCATCACGTTCTTGCCCGGGGCGTTGTTCTTCCAGAGGAGCTTGCCCGTGTTCTTGTCCAGGGCGATGAAGCTCGGGGCCTCGGGGCTCGGGATGTTGATGTGTCCGTCGTCCACCCCGTTGCCGGTGATGACGTAGAGCACGTCGCCGACGACGAGCGGGCAGCCGGCCGACATGTTGTGCGGGAACACCCGCAGCTCCTTCATCATGTCGAACTCCCACAGCACGTCGGCGTCCGTGTCGTCCTTCAACTTCTCCCCCTGGACGCCCTGGTTGCCGTTGGCGAGGCCGGCCGCGTCGAGGCAGACGACCGCACAGCGGTTGCTGACGTAGTAGACCTTGTCCCCGTCCACCGTCGGGGTGGAGCACACGCCCTCCTCGGGCCAGTCGTTGACGCGGCCGGATTCGAGCTTGGCGTGGACGGCCTGCCAGAGGAACTTGCCGCTCTTCTCGTCGAAGCACATCAGCACGCCCTTGTCGATCGGCTCGATCTCGCCCTCTTTATTGCGGGCGACGTCCCGCTCGTTCCGCGGCTTCTGGTTGTTGGTGCCGACGTACACGCGACCGCCGGCGATCGTCGGCCCGCCGTAGGCTTTGGAGCCGAGGTCGGCCTTCCACAGGACGGAGGAGCCGTCGTCCACGCCGAACTTGGCGGGCACGCCCTTGTCCACGAGGTTGACCATGTTCCGGGCGGGGGTGCCGCCGAACATGGCCGAGTCGCTGCGGGCCGGGTCGGCGGCGACCGTCGGGAGCGAGCGGTCGGCGACTGTAAGCGTCAGGCCGACGCCGCCGACGAGGGCGAGGAGGCCGGCGAGGCGGGACCGGCCGGGGGTGAGAAAGGCTGTCATCGGTCGCTCCGAAGCAGAGAAACGCGGGTCGTTGGTGCGTATCGGTTGAACGATTCGGCCGGGCGAGAGGGGAACGCGAGTCCCCCCGAGGGCTGGCGTTTGTAGAGACGAGCGGTGGACTCACGTTCCCCCTCTCGCCGGGCGGTCACTTCTTGTCGTTGGGCGTGACGCTGACGTTGTCATAATAGCCGTTCGCGCCGAGTTCCGTGGCGGAAGCGTTCGTCACGTAGCCGTACAGGCCGGCCGAGCCCTCGCGGTTCGGGCTTGGGTCTTCGAACTCGAACGTCCACTTCTCCGGCTCGGGCTTGCCCTTCTCCCAAATCTTGCCGCGCACGGTGGCCACCGTCGCCTTCAGCTCAACTGTCAGCTTGGCCGTGTACCAGGTGCCCGGGGCCCAGTTCACGTTCTCCTGGAGGGCGACCCGCGGGCGGGCCTCCCAGCTCACGAGCCGCCACGACCGGGAGTTCACCGCGGGGTCGGTCTTGCCGTCGAGGACGAGCGTGTACCGGTTGTTGATGACGCCGATGTCGGGCATGCCGCCGCGGACCTGCGTGCCCATCAGGTCGGCCTGGATGGTGTAGCCGGTGGCGTTGGGCATGGTGATGTAGGCGTTCGCCTTCGCCAGCGGCGGGCGGGGGTCGTTGTTGGTCTTCGCCAGCACGGTGTTGCCGTCGGGCAGCTTCTCGACCACGAACTTGCCGTTGGTGTTTACCCACCCGCCGGGCGACGCCCCGGCCGGGAGCTTCTCGAAGTCCTGCTTGAAGGGCACCCGCCCGGCCATCCGCACCCGGGCGCGGGCCGCCTTGTCGCCCACCTTCGCCTCGACGTACCCCTGCTGACTCGGCAGCGGGCCGAGCGTCACCGTCCCTTCGGCCCCGGCCCCGTCGAGCTTGCCGGCGAGCGGCGGCGGCTGGGCACCGGTCGGCGTCTTGGCCGGCGTCACCACCGACCACTCGGCCTTCACGTCGGCCGGGGTCGGCAGGTCGCGGCCGTTGGCGTCGTAGAACTTCAGGCTGAACTTCACCGCCTGCCCGGGGGTGGCGACCACGTCGGCCGGGAACAGCCGCACGCCGGCCGGGGCGGCCCCGGGGTCGAGCGGCGTTTCGGGCGGGGACTGCTTGTACGCGACTTTCGCCGGTTCGGTCGGGGCGGGCCGGTGCGGCCTGGCGTCCGGCTTACTCGCATCACCCTCCGCCTTGCCGAGGCACCAGAGGCTCGCGGCCGACACGAAGTAGACGCGGCCGTTCACGGCGATGGGGGTGCCGTTCGTCTCGCTGTAGACGCCCCGCGGCTCGCGGAACTGGTACTCGAAGGTGTTCAGCTCGTCCGGCTTCTTGTCGCCGTCGAGCGTCAGGATCACGAGCTTGCTTTTCACGTCGAAGATGTAGAGCTTGCCGTCGGCGACCAGCGGGGAGCCGCGGACCTCGGTGGCGTAGTGGTACTTCCAGAGCATTTCGCCGGTCTTGGCGTTAAAGGCGTAGAGGTCGCCGGTGTCGTCCGGGGCGTAGAGCCGGCCGTCGGCCAGGGCGACCGACGCCAGCCCGAAGCGGCTCGACAGGGGTCGCCCCTTGTTCGCCTTGTACGCCCGCTTGTGCGTGTCCCACACCAGCTTCGGCCGCTTCGTCTTGGGGTCGACCTGGCTGCCGTCCACGCAGATGATCCGGCCGTAAGGAGCACCTTCCGGGTTCTCGTCGCCGTGCCCGCAGTAGATCAGGTTGCCGTCCACCACCGGCGAGCCGTTGATGGCCCCGGAGCTGAACTGGTAGCTCCAGGCCTTCTCGCCGGTGCGGGCCTTGATGGCGTGGAGGTAGCCGTCCGACCCGCCGCTCAGGAGCAGCCGCTGGCCGCCGATCACCGCGATGACGGGGTGCGAGCAGTACGTCTCCTTGCTCGGGTTCATGGTGTCGTTCCACCACGCCACCTCGCCGGTCTTGCCGTCGAAGGCGACGAAGCGGTTGGCCCCGCGGGCGAAGTCGCCCCAGCTCGACGACACCATCGGGGCGATGACCAGCCCGGTCGCCTCGTCGAAGATCGGGGCAGGGAGCCGCCCGCCGTACCCGCTGGCCCGGCCGTACTCCTCGGTCAGGCTCTTCTGCCACACCACCTTGCCGGCCTTGTCGAGGCAGAGGAACAGCCCGGCGGTGGTCTGGACGAAGACGTTCCCGGTGGCCGGGTCGGCGGTCAGCGGCGGCCAGCCGACGCGGGTGGAGACGATGTCGGTGTGGAAGACGTTGACGCGGTACGTCCAGAGGGGCTTGCCCGTGGCCTCCTCGACGCACACCACCTGCTCGGCTTCTCCCAGCCCGGTGCCGGTGCCCTGGAGGATGTAGACGCGGCCGCCCATGACGAGCGGCGTCGAGCGGCCGCCGAACGGGGCCTGCCAGACGACGTTGCCGGCCGCCTTCTGGGCCGGGTCGAAGTCGCCGGGCAGGCCGGTCTCGCGGGACTGGCCGGTCCCCTCCGGGCCGCGCCAGTGGACCCAGTCGGCGGCCGAGGCGGGAACGGCCAACGCGAAGATCGCCAGGGCGGCGAGGCGTGGGGGGAGGGACATGCGGAACTCCGGGGGGCGGGCGTGTAGGCTCATGTTACCCTCTCGTACGCGGTCGGCATCGGGCGGAGCGGAGACCATTACCAGCCCGACGCGTGTGCGAGGGCCTGACTCTTTGCCCTCGCTCACGCGTCGGGCTGGTGTTTGCCGCTCATGCCTTCACCGTCCGCAGCACGCGGCGGGCCTTCATTTCGAACCGCGGCAGGCTCCCGCACGGGACGGCGGACACTTCCACGCGGAACAGCAACTCGTCCCGCACGGCCCGACCCACGGCGTCGGCCAACCCGATTCCCGCCCCGCTGGTCGGCTCGACTTCGATGCGGAGGTCGGCGAGCGGGCCGGTCTGGTCGACGTGGATGCGGTACTCGGCCACGTCCGGGAAGCGGCGGACGATGGCCTCGATGGCACCCGGGTAGAGGTTGTTGCCCCGCACGTGAATCATATCGTCCGCCCGCCCCAACACGCCACCGGCGAGCCGAAGCCACGTCCGTCCGGCCGGGTCGGGGTCGGTGGCCACGCGGACGAGGTCGCCCGTGCGGTAACGAATCAGCGGGCTGCCGAGCCTGCCGAGGGTGGTGACGACCAGTTCGCCGAAGTCGCCGGGCGGGGCGGGGCGGTCCCCGCCGGGCGTCAGCACTTCGGCGACGTACTCGCTTTCGAGGACGAACATCTCGCCGGGCGTGTCCGCGGCCTCGACCGCCACGGGGCCGACCTCCGTCATGCCGTAGTGGTCGAAGACGCGGGCCCCCCACACTTGCTCAATGCGGCGGCGGGTGGCGTCGATGGTGCCGCCCGGCTCGCCGGCCACCACCAACGCCCGCACGCGGCTACCGGCGAGGTCGATGCCCTCCTTCGCGGCCAGTTCGGCCAGGTGAAGGGCGTAGGTGGGGGTGGCGAAGACCACCGTCGTCTCGTGTTCGAGCAGGAAGCGGAGGCGGGCGGTGCTCGACATCCCACCGCCCGCGAGGCAGAGGAAGCCGGCCCGGCTCGCGGCCTCGAACGCCGTCCAGAAGCCGAGGAACGGGCCGAACGAGAACGGGAAGAACAGCCGGTCCGCCGGCGTCAGCCCCATGAACGGGAAGCTCACCTGCCAGCAGTGGAGCAGGCCGTCCCAGTTCTCTGGGGTGTCGAGCCAGCGGAGCGGCCGGCCGGTGCTCGTGCCCGATGTTTGGTGCAAACGCGAGTAGCGGTCGAGCGGGTACGTCAGGGCCGACCCATACGGCGGGTGGTCGCCCTGGTCGGCGGCGAGTTCGGCCTTCGTGGTGAACGGCAGGCGGGTGAGGTCGGCGGCGGTACGGACGGAGTTCGGATCGATCCCGGCGGCGGCGAACTTGCGGGCGTAGAAGCGGTTGCCCGGCAGCAGCGCCGCGAGGAGGCGGCGGAGCCGGGTCGCCTGGAAGTCGCGGAGTTCGGCGGGCGGCGCGGTGGGGGAGGCCATCGGCGTCTCGCGGCGGCTCGCGGAGGGGCACGCTCGGCGGGTGGGGGAAGTATACGCGGCGGGTCGGCCGATACAAGCGGCGGGCGGGCGGCTCATCGTGGCATACCGCGTGAACGAAACGACCTATCACCCCGAGAGCGGCACAAGCTCGGAATGGACATTCGCGGCGGAATCATCGGAGGCTCCCGCGTTAACGCAAAATTCGGGAGCGATTCCTCAAGTGACTTGTGGCAGGATGGATAGGGAGGGTGCAGTCGCGTCTATGCGGTAATATGCGGTAACGCTCCACTCGCTAAAGCGTCTCGTCCGGGCTCACCGCCCGGACGTGGGCGACGGTTTCCGGGGCGATCAGGAGCCGCCCCGCACACTCGGTGTCGAGTTCCAGCCCGTCGAAGCCCATCTCCCGCACCCGGCCGACGAGGTGGGTGCCGTCGGTCCGCTCGACCGTCACCCGCCGGCCGAGGAGCCCCGTCCGCCACTTCCAGTCGGCCTCGACCGCCACCCGCTCGCCGTCGAGAAGCCTGGCGTACTCGGCGTCGAGGCAGCGCACCACGACCTCGGCCGCCTCCCGGGGGTCGATGTGCCCGCCGGCGACGGCCCCGAGCGAGGCGGCGTCCGGCAGCCCGGCGGCGAGGAAGTCGCCGGCCTCCTGATTGAGGTTCAGGCCGATCCCGACGACCGTCGCCCGCCCCTGCTCGATGAGGATGCCGCACACCTTTTTGCCGCGGACGAGCAGGTCGTTCGGCCATTTGATTTTGGCCTGCACACCGGCGAGCCGATAAACCGCGTCGCCGACCGCGACCGCCGCCAACGGGGTGAGGACCGCCGCCCGACGCAGTTCCGGCGGCGGCCGAAGCACGAGCGACAGCAACAGGCACGCCCCCGGGCGGCTCTGCCAGACGCGGCCGTACCGCCCCCGGCCGGCCGTCTGGTGGTCTGCGATGACCACCGTGCCCTCGGGAACGCCGTCCTCCGCGAGCCGGGCGGCGAGCGTGTTGGTGCTATCGACCTCGTCGTAGACCTGCACCTCCCGGCCGACGACGGCGGTGGGGAGGTGCCACGTCTCGCGGGGGGCGGGAAGGGGGGTCACGACAAGTAATCCAGGGCGATGTCGAGGGCGACGGCGGAGTGCGTGAGGGCCCCGACGCTGACGCGGTCGACGCCGGTCAGGGCGATGTTGCGAACCGTGGCAAGGTTCACCCCGCCGGACGCTTCGAGGCGGGTGACGGGGGCGACGGCGTCCCGGCGGGCGACGGCGGTCCGCATCTGGTCGAGCGTCATGTTGTCGAGCAGGACGATGTCGGCCCGGGCGGCGAACGCCTGTTCCAACTGCTCCAACGTGTCCACTTCCACCTCCACGGGAAGGCCGGCGTTGGCGGGGTCGGCCCGGGCCACCTCGACCGCCCGGCGGACGGCCTCGGACGGGTCGCCCATCCCGGCGATGTGGTTGTCCTTGATGAGAATGCCGTCGTAGAGGCCGACGCGGTGGTTCGTGCCGCCCCCCGCCCGGACGGCGTACTTTTCCAACAGCCGCCAGCCGGGCGTCGTCTTGCGGGTGTCGAGCACGGCGATCGGCAGCCCGGCCACCTCGTCGGCGAAGCGGCGGGTGAGGGTGGCGACACCGCTGAGCCGCTGGAGAAAGTTGAGGGCCGTCCGCTCGGCCGCGAGGATCGACCGGAGTGAGCCGGCTACGGTGGCAAGCACCGCCCCGCGGACGAGGCCTGCCCCGTCCGGCAGGCGTTGGTCCCAGACCAAGGTGGGATCGACGGCCCGGACGACCATTGCCGCCGCCGGCAGCCCGGCGACTACCCCCGGTCCGCGGGCCACGAACGCCGCCCGCCCCGGCTGGTCGGCGGGTATGAGAGCCCGACTCGTCCGGTCGCCGGTCGTTCCCAGGTCTTCGGCCAGGGCCAACTCGACGAGCCGGCGGCAGGCGGCCTCCTCGCTCGGGTCGAACACGTTCATGGGCTCATCTTGTCCCTGGCGGTGGGGTATGACGCAAGCACCATCGTAAACGCGGGGGGGCCGACGACAAGGCCCACCGCGACGGCGGTGGGCCGTTCCGGGGAGTTTGACGGCGCGACTCACGGCATGAGGATCGTCGGCCGGGGCGTCGGCGAAGTGGGGAGCAGGTCGGCCGCCCGCTCGACGGCCAGGTCGAACTGCCGGCGGGGGTCGGCTTCGAGGACGTGCGGGGAGACGCCGGTGCCGTTGATCGGCGTGCCCCGGGGCGACACGAAGCGGGCGATCGTGACCTTCACCGACCCGGACTTGCCGCGGCCCGGGTCGTCCGGGAGGTCGAGGGCGGCGAGCCGGACGGGGTACTGGATCATCCCCTTGCCGTACGTCGGCAGACCGACAAGGGTGGCCCGGTTGTGGTCCTTGAGGGCGGCCGCGACCACCTCGGCGGCCGACGCCGTTTCCCCGTCCACGAGCAGCACGAGTGGCACGTCCCAGGCCGCCATGCCGCTGTCGGACGAGAACACACGCCCGGCGAACTCGCCGAGTTGGCCCTCCGTCGTCACCACGATTCCCGCAGGGAGGAACCGTTGGGCAACCTGCACGCCCGCCCCGAACTGGCCGCCCGGGTTGCCGCGAAGGTCGAGGATCAGGGACCGCATCCCGCGGTTCTTGAGGGAAATCACCACGTCGTCCAGTTCGCGGGCGGTCGAGTCGCGGAAGGATCCGAGGCGGGCGTAGCCGACGCCGTCCTTGGCGGGGAGCAATTCGGCCCCGTACACCGTCGGCACCAGCACCGGCAGGCGGACCATCCCGCCCATGTCGGGCACGGGCATCACGATTTCCATCTCGTGAAACCCCTCGACGGGGCTGAGGAGGGCGTCGGCCAGAATGCGGGGGTCGGCGGTGGCGTCGAGGAGCCGGCCGTTCACCCGCAGGATGCGGTCGCCCTTGTGCAGCGGCGTGTGGAACGACGCCCAGGAGTGCGGGGCGACGCCGTCGACCCACAACCCGCCGGCCCGAAACGAGAGGTACAACCCGTAGGCGGAAAGGTCGGCCGGTACGCCGACCGCGTCGGCCGCCCGCGCGGCGGGGGAAAGGTACACGGTGTACGAGTGCCGCCCCCCCCACGCCCCGCACAGGAACTCGACCGCGACGGCGGCCGGCACGCGGACGGCGAAGGTGTCGCCAGCTGCCGCGGACAGGTGGCGGAGTTGGGTCCGCGCCTCCCGGCTGTCGCCGATCGGCCGCTTGACCCAGAACTCCCGCAGGCTGACCCGGAAGGCGGCGACCGCGTCGGCGTTCGCCTCGCCCAGGTAGGCCTTCCGGAAGGCCGGCCCGGAGAGCGCCCGGTCGAACTCCTCGACCCCGTGCTCCCACAGCCGTTGCGGGGTCGCCCGGTCGCGAGCGGTGTAAAGCCCGGGGAGCTTGCCTACGACCTCGGCGTAGAGCGAGAGGGCCTCCGACGGCTTGAGCTGTTCCACGAACTTGCGGAACTCGGGGTCGGCGTGGCGGCGGATCTGTTGGGCCTTTCGCAGACACCCGGCGATGCGGTCCCGGGCTTCGGGCCCGCGGTCGGTGGGTGCCAGGCGGCAGTAGAGACTAAAGGCCGCTTCCCAATCGCCTCGCTTTTCGGCGGCTTGTGCGGCCCGCAGTAGTTGTTCGCGGGGCGGGGCGAGGGGCGTCGATTCGGCTCGTGCCTCCGCGGGCGGGGCCGCCGGGCGGGCCTCGGGGGTGGCAAGCAGGGCGATGAGGAGGGTGGCAATCCCGGGCCGGCCGATTCGTCCCCAAGCGGGCATGCCGAAGTCCCCGGCGGAAGTTGGCTTTAATAATGTGGGGAGAGGAGGGTGCCGGTCCGATAGTAACGGGGGGTGTCGATCCCGTCAAACTTTAGTTACAAGTTCGTGACCGCGTACCGATCCGACCCGCCTCTTAGCATACCAGACGACGGCCGGGCGGGACGGATTGCGTCTCCCCGGCCGGCCGCCGCCTCCGCTCCTACAACACGAGGGACTTCTCCAGGCCTCGGCCCGGCACCCGCCACGGCTTACAGGCCGTCATCGGCCGAGGACCCGCGCATGCCCGATCCGGTTCGCCTAGCGGTACTCGCCCAGGCCGACGTGGTCGTCGTCAAGGTCGGCACGAACGTCCTCGCCGACCCCGCTGGAAACCTCGATCGCGGCCGCATCCGCTCGCTCGCCGCCCAGATCTGCCGCGTCCGCGACGGCGGCCGGCGGGTGGTGCTGGTCAGTTCCGGGGCCATCGGGGCGGGCGTCGGCAAGCTCGGGCTCGGCAGGCGGCCGACGGAACTCCCCCAACTCCAAGCCTGCGCGGCGGTCGGCCAGTCGGCGCTGATGCAACTCTATCAGGAGGCCCTCACTCCACACGGCGTCCACGCGGCACAAATCCTCCTCACGGCGAGCGACTTCGACAGCCGGCCCCGCTACCTGAACGCCCGCCACACCGTCCGCACCCTGTTCGAGTACGGCTGCCTGCCGATCATCAACGAGAACGACACCGTGGCCGTGGCCGAGATCAAATTCGGTGACAACGACCACCTCGCGGCGATGGTTACCAATCTCCTCCGCGCCCCTCTCCTTGTTCTGCTCACGAACGTGGACGGGCTTTATTCTGGCGACCCGGGCACCGACCCGAACGCCAGACTTGTCGCCACGGTGCCGTTCATCGACGACGCGGTGACGGACATGGCCGGGGTCGGCAAGAGCGTCCTGGGCACCGGCGGCATGGGAAGTAAGCTGCGGGCCGCCCGGCTGGCAACCGCCGCTGGCGAGTCGGTCGTCATGGCGAACGGCTCTGCGGAGGGCGTCCTCGACCGCATTATCGCCGGCGAAATCGTCGGAACGCTCTTTATGCCCCATGGCGAGGCGGTTCCGTCGTGGAAGCGGTGGCTCGGTTACACGGCCCGCCCGAAAGGGACGCTCCGGATCGACGCCGGGGCCCGCCGGGCCGTCGTCGAACAGGGTCGGAGTCTCCTGCCGGTCGGCGTGACGGCCACGGAAGGCGACTTCGGCAAAGGGGACGTGGTCACGGTCTGTGGGGCCGACGGGGAGGAAGTCGGGCGCGGGCTGTCGAACTACTCTTCGGCAGACGCGTGCCGCATCCGCGGACTCTCCACGGACCAACTCGCGCCCGTTCTGGGCACCGTTCCCTACGTGGAACTCGTCCACCGCGACAATCTCGTCGTCACCACCGAGTCTTAAAACAAGACGTACCCTTTAAAGCATCTTCCGCGAACGCTCGCCTCACGGCCCGCTGTTAGGTGCGTGGCGGAGCGTCGTCTTGTAGGGAGACGACCGCCGCCCGCCCCGGCCCACGGTTGACGACCGCGATGCCGACCGGCCGACAGAATAATTTCGCCCCCGCGGTCGAATCCTCGCGCCGTGCGGAGTTTGAGTCGCTGTACGAGCGGTACAGTCGTGAAGTGTGGGCCATAGCATACGGCCGATGGACGGACGCCGACATGGCCCTCGACATCATGCAGGAGGCGTTCCTGCGGCTGTGGCGGCAGTGGGGAACCGGCGGGGAGATTCAGAACCCACGGGCCTGGCTGCTCAGGGTCGCCCGCAACCTGGCCGAGGACCACGCCAAGAGTTCCTTCCGTCGCAACGGTACGCAGCCTCCGGAAGTCCTCAATGGTCTGCGGTCGGGCCAGCCGCTGGCGACGGACGAAATGGAAAAGCATGAACAGCACGCTCAACTGCGGGCCGAGCTCGACGAGATGTCGCCCGACGACCGCCAGCTATTAACCCTAAGGTACGCATTGGATTACGACGCGACGACGATCGCCGAGATGCTCTCGATCAACGTGACGGCCGTCCACATGCGTCTGAGCCGGGCCCGCCAGCGGCTCGCGGAGCGACTTTCGACACACCGCGACTTCAACCCCGGCGACCCCGCCGGCACGAGAAACTGACATGACGCCACCCTCTCCGTCCTCCCAAAGCCGGCGACCATCTAGCGAGCCGGGAGACATCGATGGGCTACTCTCCGGCTATTTCAAGAGCCAAATGCCCGGCCAGTGGCCGGACGCGCCTGTCTTCGAGTTGGAACCGTCGTCGCTAATGTTCGCCCGAATTGGCACTGCGTCGGCCGATACCGTGGACGGCTCCCGTAGCCGGGTCACATTGGCCATGTCCGTTGCCGCTTTGTTCGCGGCGTGCTGGTTGGGCTCACATGGCATCGTGCCTACCGCCTCACGGGGCGTGTCACCGTCCGAGGACACGCAATACCTGGGGGGCGCGAGCGCCCACGACCAGGGCACCTTGAAAGAAATCGAGCGGCAAAAGGCGAAGGGTAGTATTCCGGCCGCCGCACCATGAAAGAAAGACGACGCCCGCTTTCCCACCCGAAGCGTAATCGGACGTCGCACGCCACTAAAATGAGCATGGATGGGGAGACGCAACGCCCAAAATGCGGGAGAATTTGGGGAAATAGCGTTTCATAAATTGAGTTTGGAGACGACCGCCCGTTGGTGAACGGGCGGTCGCGTCG
>JANPKP010000370.1:0-4592 GCA_031426095.1 Gemmataceae bacterium | reverse complement strand
TGTTCGAGGGGCGTGCCGCCGTCGGGGTCCGGGCCTTCGGCCGGGCGGTCCGCGGCGTCCGCCGGCGGCGCGGCCGCGGCCGCCACCGGGGCGGCGGGCGTCGGCTCGTCGGCGGTCGGGTTCGCGGCGGTGGCGTCGGGCGTCGGGTCGGACGGGGTCATGACGGGGGGCGTCCCTGAGGCGACGGCGGGGGGCCGGCCCCGGGCGGGCCGGAGCGGCGGCGGTCTACGGAAGTGTCATGTTTACGGCCGCCTTCGGCCGTGTCAAGCAAACGACCCGGATGGTTCACGAAAGGTTCACACCGCCCCGAGCAGGTCGGCCAGCACGTTCCCCTTCGGGTAGCTGTGCCCGAGGTGCTGGCGGAACCCCTCGGCGAAGGCCACCCCGGCCGCCCGCCCCTGGGTCGCCGCCCACTCCCGCATCGACTCCACGAGGTTGTCCACCCCGTGGTGCTTCCGCAGCCACGCCCGTTGGCTCTCGTGGCACGAGAGCATCCGGCCCTTCGCCCCGATCGCGGCACTGATGTCGATCCGGAACGCCGGCGTGATCGGCCGGCCGAAGGCGTCCACCCCTTCGAGCGAGTCGCAGTAGAAGAGGTGCGGGATGTGGTCGAGCGGCGGGTGCGACTCCGTGCCGCGGGCGTGGAGGAAGTTGCGGATCGGGGCCGCGAACGTGGCCGCCCGCACCAGCTTGCTCGTCTGCTCGTGGTCCAGGTGGTAGTCGTCCGGGCTGTGGGTGAACACGACCGCCGGGCGGACCGCGTTCAGGAGCCGCACCACTTTCTCCAACGGGGCCTCGCCGTAGATCACCCGCAGGTCTCGCTCTTCGAGGCAGTGGAACGTCGCCCCCACGGCCGCCGCGGCCGCCGCCCCCTCGCCCCGGCGGATCGCGGCGATCTCCTCCGGCGTGTGTTCGGCCGAGCCGCAGTCGCCGGGGGTGACGCTGGCGACGTGGACCTCCCACCCGTGTTCCGCGTGGAGCCGGACGAGGGTACCGGCGCACAGGAACTCGGCGTCGTCGGGGTGGGCCAGCACGGCGAGGGCGACGGGCTTCATGGGTGTTTCCGATCGCACGAACGAAAGCCTGGGGCGGCGGTCCCGGGGTCCGATATCCGAGTCACCGCGCCGGGTTCGGCGGCGCGAGAGGCGTCTCCGGCTTGGGCATCACCTTCATGCGGCTCGTCACCATGTCGCGGACGTCCTTACTGATCCACGGGTCGCCGCCCGGCATCGGGGCCGCGAACGGCGAGCGGGCCTTGGCCGCCGCAACGTACAGGTCCTGCCGGACGGCCTCGGGGATCGCCGCCGGCTCGGGCAGCCACGGGGCGAGCGTGCGGACCGGGTCGAACGACGCCCGGTAGGTCTTCAGGGCGTCGGCCCGCACCTTCGCGTCGTCCTGGGCCAGCAGGCGGAGGAACTCGATCTCGGCCTCCACCGTCTCCTCCTCGGTGTGTTCGAGGCGGTGGAACTCGGGGTTGGCGACCAGCACCTTGTCCCGCCACTGGGTCAGCCCGTCGGCGTAGAGGCGGACGGCCCGGGCCTTATCCCCGGCCTTGCGGGCCTGCTCGGCCTCCCAGAGGGTCTTGCGGGCGGCCACCGTCTCCGGCCGCCGCTCGGCCTCGGCCGACGCCAGGAAGAACGGGAAGTTCGTCACCTGCCGGTTCTGGCGGTAGTAGTAGAGGCCGCACTGCGCCTTGTACCGCCGCAGCACGTCCGGGTCGTTCGCCTGCTCCTTGCTCGGCTCCGGCGGGTACGCCGTCCCGCCCCCCTCGCCGGCCACGTCGCGCCACCGCTGGAGGGCCGACTCGCCCACCGTCAGGCCGTACCGCTCGCCGTGCGTCCGCCACTCGTCGTAGGCCTTCTGCCAGGCCTGCAGGGCCCACTTGTTCGTGCCCCCGCCGAGGACCACGTCCCGCACCCGCGGGGCCCCGTTCTTGTCCTTGTCGGTGAACCACGCGGCGTCCGGGTCGGCCCCCTCGTCCACCCGCCACCCGGACTCGTCGAACCACCCCTCCTTCTCCTCCAACTCGGCCTGGTACGTCTGGGCCCGCGGCGGCCCCTGGCGGAAGAGGATGAGCATCGGGGCCCGCGGCACCCGGTACTTGACCGGGTCGTACTCCCACCAGCGGACGACCCCCGGGTCGCCCGCCGCCTTCGGGGTCGGGCTCGGGACGGGGGTGTGGTCGTCGTCCTCGGGGTTCGGCGGGGCCAGCACGGTCGCGTAGGCGTACCACGCCCGGGCCGCCCGGAAGGCCGAGTCGTTCTCGGCCGCCGGCTCGGACGGGTGCCACTCCCCGGGCCGCTCGGCGACCTGCGGCGGGAGGGCCGGGAACTGCTGGTCGGCGTCCTTGAACTCGCCGGCCGCCGTCTTGAACGGGCTCGGCACCGAGGCGTTCTCGGCCAGGAACCGGACCACGTCGTCGGGCGTCCGGCAGTTCACCCGCTCCTTGAGCCGGCGGGCGAGGTGCGGGTTGGCCGCGCAGAACTCCAGGAACCGCTCCGGGTCGACCGCCCCGGTCGGGTCGCGGAGGGCGGCCGCGCTCCGCCGGTCGGGCGGCAGGCAGCTCAACTGGAACAGGCAGCGGAGCGTCTGCACCTTGTCCGAGACGCCGAACTTGTTCTGGTAGTAGAAGGCGAGTTCCTTCCGCATGTCCGGGTTCCGCCGGTTCCGCCGCTCCCCCTCGGCCAGCAGCTCGATGCCGCGGGCGATGTAGAAGTACATGTCGCCGAGCCGGTGCTGGTCGACCGACACGTTGTAGGCGATGTTCCAGCTCTGGTAGAGCCAGGGGGTGGTGAAGTGCGGCTGGAGGAGGGTGACGGTCCGGGCCAGCTTCTCGAACTCGACCAACTCGCCCCGCTTCTGCTTCTCGGTCGCCGCCCACCAAAGGAAGGTCGTGACGGCCCCCCGCGACCCGACGAGGACGAGCCGGGCCACCGACCCGGCCAGCTCGGGGTCGCCGCGGTCGAGTTCGCGGAGTTCGAGCCGCCCGGCCTGGCTCAGGATCGTCCCCCGGCCGACCCAGTCGGCGGCCGCGTGCAGCGGCGTCGGCGCGGCCGCCCGGGCCGGCGACCCGACCGCCAGGGTGCCCCGCCAGACCATGCTGACGGTGAACAGCCCGACGATCGCCACCAGGTACGCCGCCTTCCGCCGCCATGCGGCCCGCTGCAACGGATTCATATGAGGTCACCCCAGAATCGAACGGGCAACGGGCCGGGCAAAGCCCACCCGTTGCAACGGGTGGGCTTGAAGCCCCACTCACCCCGCGACCTCGCGGGTCCGCAACAGGTAGTACCCGAGGACGAACCACGGCAACAGGTAGCCGGCCATCAGCAGCACGTTCAACACCAGGTACTCGGCGTTGACGTTGAACCCCTCGGCCACGAAGTGCGACCACCCGAACTGCTCCACGTCCGGGATCAGGTTCTGGAACCGGCGGACGCCCCACGCCATCAGCTTGTCGAGGACGGCCAGGATCGACGTCCCGCCCGCGTCCGCCGTGGGGGCGGTCGCCGGCTCGGCGTTCACGATGTTCTTGAACGCCCCGAACGCCCCGCCGCCGACGTTCCGGTTCAGGGCCACGTCGCGGATGAAGTCGCCGAAGTACCCGGTGACGTAGAGCAGCCCGGCCCCGAGCAGGCTCAGGACCCCGGGCAGGTAGGTGCTGAAGACGACCGCCAGCCCGACCACGAGGCAGAGGCGGCACCAGAGGCCGACGGCCCACTTGACGTAGTTCTGGGCGAACGTCCGGTTCGCCTCCAGCAGGTACAGGTCGGGGCCGGCCATGCCGAGCATCTGGCCCGGGCTCTCGCACTTCACGAACACCTGGAAGGGCGGGGCCCCCGCCGGCGGGGCGTCCTTGAGGGCGTTGCGGAACAGCCCGGCCGGCACGTCGAGCGTCACCACCCGGTTGTTGTAGACCTCCTTGCCCCGCAGCTCGAAGTACCCGAACTCCTCGGCCAACTTGTTCACCCGGGCCCAGGCGTCGGTCCCCGGGCGGGCCGTCTCCGGGCGGTCCCGGCCGGCCGGCGGGAAGGCCGCCTTCACGGCCGCCGCGTACCGCTCCCGGGCCTGCGGGTCGGCCCACGGCCAGTCGCCCCCCTCGCCCTCCCGGGCGATCTCCGGCCGCCGCTGCGGGCAGTGGTGGGTGACGAACCGGAAGCTCACGTCCACCCCCCGGTTCTCCTCCCCCTTCGTGAGCCGGAAGATGTCGAACGTGAACTCGACCGGCACCCGGTCGTCGGCCGCCGACGCCAGCCGCGACGGGACCGCCGGGAAGTTCCAGATGGCCCGCTGGGGCGACTGCGGGTGGCCGGCGATGTACTTCCGGTACTCGAACTCGCGGCCGACGTTCGTCCCCTCGAAGTTCTCCCGCCGGCTCTTGAAGTCGAGCGCCCCGCGGATCGGCACCCGGGCCGTGAACGACTGCTCGGCCGCCTGCGGGCTGACCCCGCTCACCTCGATCAGCGCCAGGCTCACGGCCGTCAGCCCGGCCAGCATGAGGGTGAGCAGTGCGACGTACCCGAAGAACCGCCCGAGGATGATCTCGAACCGCTCGACCGGCTTAGTGACGACCGTGTGGATGGTCTGGTTCT
>JANPKP010000369.1:0-3564 GCA_031426095.1 Gemmataceae bacterium | reverse complement strand
TTTCCCACGTTACCGCACCCGTTGGGAGCGGTTTCCGCATCGGGTTGGCGGGTCGTGGGATGGGGCGATTTCGAGCGCCCCGCGCTGGGAGAATGCGGTAACGTTTAGGGCAAAGCCGACATCTCCGCCGGGGGACGGGGTGTCATCCCGTCCCGCAAGTCGCCGTCACCCGCTTCACGAGCATCGTCGCGTAGCTCCCCTTCGGCAGGTCGAAGCGGAGGACGAGCTTGTGCCGGCCGGGGTGGAAGTCGTCGGGCGCGGCGGCGTGCCGGAGGTTGGCCGGCCGCACGCAGCCCGCCCGGTCGCCCTTCGAGAAGAAAGGCTTGTGCATCCCCTTCACTTGCAACTCGCGGAGCGTCAGCCCCTCGGTTGCGAGCACCTCGGCCGCGAGGGCGGACCACTCGGCGTCGGCGTCGGCCTTGATCCGCGCCGACGGCAGCGGCAACGTCAACGCCTCCCACCGCTCACGGAGTTCGGGCGGGAGCCGCCGCGGCACCGGTGCCGGGCCGAGTTGCAAGTCGATGCGTGTCACGTCGGCGGGCGGGACGTTGCGTTGCACCCACAGCCCGAGCATCCGGTTCCAGAGGAAGCTCTGGTAGGCGGCGAGGTAAAGCCCCTGGAGTTCCGGCCGCAAGCGGGCGATCGCGCCGCGGAGGTCGGACGGGTTCGCGGCGAGGTGCTGGGCGAGCGTCCGGGCGTGGCCGTGTGGCAGGCGGGCGACCGCGGTCGGCCAGTCGTTCCACGTCGCCCGCAGGACGGCCTTTTCCCGCTTCGCCTCGGCCCGGTCGAACTCGTAAGGCTCGGCGAGGGCCAGCCACAGGGCGCGGTCGAAGCGGCCGAACACCATCTCCCGACCGACGAACTCGCCGCCCGCCCCGACCGACCCGAACCGCTGGTCGTCGAAATAATTCGGCACCCCGACATCGGCCACCTCGCGGAGTGCGGCGTCCGCCCGCTCGACGGCCGGCGGGCCGAGGTCGCGGAGGGTGACGGCGAAGCGGTTCGCCCGGATGTCGTCCGACGTGAACGGGGCGGCACACCGGCCGAGGTAAGTGACGACGACGCCGTCCGACTTCAACCCCTTGGCCGGGCCGCGGTGGAGCGTGAAAAACTGGCTGGTGGTGGCGTGGCGGTCCTTGAGCCCGCCGAAGCTCATGCGTGCGCGGTCGGCCTTCCAGTGGAGGCGGACCACGTCGAGGGCGTCGGGCGTCGTCCAACCCGACTTGTCGAGGCGGTAGAGGCCGAACTCCCCGACCGGTGTCGGCGTGAGGTCCGTCAGTTCTTCGACCTGGAAGTCGTCCGGCCGCTGCTTGAGCTTCATGGCTGCGGGCGGCAAAAAGAGGTGCGGAGGGCGCGTAAAAAAAGAGATCGAGAGCGTGGACCAAGAAGCCGTCGCCCATTCAGCTTCAGGTTCCCGACGCTCTCGATCCCATCGAGAAACGGCGTAAGCCGTCTAGGCATATGTTAGACCGACCGTCCGGGCCGGACAAGGGGCCGGCCCGGAAAAGATCGGTAGGTGGCCGCCCGGCTCAGTGCGTCTCGGGCCGACGACGCTTTCCCTCGGCCCCGTCGGCCGGCGTGAGCGGGGTCGAACCGCCCCACGGCCGCTCGTTCAGAAATCCCCACTCGGCAGGGGCGACGACGTCCCGCGGCTTGGCCAGCGGCTCGGGTGCGTGCTCGTAGTCCCAGCCGACCACCTCCGTCGGGTGGGGCTGTTCGAGCCAGGCCCGCGTCGCCGATTCGTCGAGGATTTCGCACACCTTCGCCACCGTCGCCTCGTGGGACGGCAGGCCGAAGTGCGTGGCCGGCAGCACCACCGATTCCGCACCCGCCCCCTGATCGGCCTTGTGGCCCGAGCGGATCACGACCGTCCGCACGCCGCTCGCCGTCGCCGTTTTGCCGCTCGGGTCGAGCAGCACGAGCGCGTCCACCGGCACGCCCCCGCCCGCCACGTCGGAAGCGAGCCGGGCCGCCGAAACCGCCCCGTGGTCGTACCCGACCACAACGAAGCGGGCATTCGGGTCGTCGGCGTGGGTCCGTTTCATTTCCTTCGCCATCCAGGCCGAGTGGAGCACGGTTCCACTGGCGACCTTGCTGTAACCGCGGGCGTAGAGCTCGGGCCGCAGACCGTCGAGCCCGCGGGTGAAAGGCACCGGCAGGCCGTCCATGAGGTAGACGTACACCTTCTGCCGGCCCGTCTGCGGCGTGTCGCACGTCGGCCCGGCGGCGATGGAGAGCTTCTGACACGCCACCGGGGAGCAGTTGACGCAGCCTGCGCTGCCGAGCGAAACGGCCACGACCGCCGCCATCAACCCACGTTCGGTAATCATCGCGGCCCCTCCCCACCCGCACGACGCGGCGAAACCCCACCCCTACTCCTTTCGGCAGGATTGACACGGCCGCGACAACCGTTGCAGATTACCGCGGCGGTTCGGCTGGCGGGCGGGGGCGGGTGTTCCGGTCGCGGAAGCTGGCGAAGCGGGGCAACGCCCCGAGAGTTGCACAAGATTACACCACCACCTCCCGCCCCGTCTTCACCGACTCGCACTCCCGGTGACACATGACGAGTGCATCGCGGGCCAGTTTTCCACTCAGAAGGTCGGGTGCGCGTCCAGCCGTCACGCCGTCCACCGCCGCCTGAAGTTCGTCCGCGAAAGCCGTCACCGGGTCGTCGCCTCCGGTGAGGGCGGGCTTTTCGATCTTGCCGTCGGCCGTCAGGACGGTGAGGGGAGTGCCGCCCGAGTCGAACAGGAGGGTGGCCCGTTCGAGGTAGATTTCGAAGCCGTGGACGAACGGCCGGCCGGGCATCGCCAGGGCCCCGCTCGAACAGGTGACGGCCGGGCCGCCGGGGCCGTACAGGTACGACGTGGTGAGGTACGAGACCGCGTCCCCCTCGACGGTGCCGGTGGCGAACACCGCTTGCGGCACCCCGCACACGAGGCCGACGAAGTGGGCGTCGTGGACGTGGAGGTCGACCGCCGGGCCGCCCGTCTTGGCCGCGTCGGCGATGTCGGCCGACCAGTCGGGCCGGGAGATGACCCGCTTGAAGTGGGCCGCGAGGAGCTTGCCGTGGGTGCCGCCGCGGACGCCTTCGGCGGCGAAGCGGAATTCGGGGACGAACGGCAGGACGTGGGCGACCATGAGCAACCGGCCGGCCGTGTCCGCCGCCGCGAGCATGGCGTCGGCCTCCGCCTCCGTGAGGCTGATGGCCTTCTCGACCAGGACGTGCTTGCCCGCTTTCAAGGCCGCGATAGCCGTTTCCGGGTGCAAGTGCGTCGGGTTGCAGACATCAACGAGGTCGATGTCCGGGTCGGCCAGCCGGTCGGCGAGCGACTCGTACCGCTTCACGCCGCCGAGGTCCATCTGTTCCCCGGGCGGCCCGAAGTTGCCGCGGACGGAGCGCCAGTCGCCGGCGAGTTTGGCCCGGTCGCGGCTGCACACAGCCGCCACCGCCGCCCCCCGCACCCGCCGGGCGGCGAGATAGTGAATCATGCCCATAAAGCCGAGACCGACGAGACCGATCCTGACCATCTCCGTATTTCCTTTTAATTAATGGGCTTGTAG
>JANPKP010000368.1:0-4737 GCA_031426095.1 Gemmataceae bacterium | reverse complement strand
GGGTTCGTCGGGTCGCACGTCGCCGAGGCGCTCGTCCGCCGGGGCGACGCCGTCCGCGCCCTGGCCCGGGCCGGGAGCGACACCGCCCTGCTGGAGACGCTCGGCGTCACGCTCGTCCGCGGCGACTTCACCGACGCCGCGGTCCTGCCGGCCGCTTTAGATGGCGTCGACGTGGTGGTCCACAGCGCCGCGAAGGTCGGCGACTGGGGGCCGGTCGAGGAGTACCGCAAGGTGAACGTCGAGGGCCTGCGGACGCTGCTCGACGCGGTGAAGGGGCGGCCGATCAAGCGGTTCGTCCTCGTCAGCTCGCTCGGGGTGTACGCGGCCCGCCACCACCACGCCACCGACGAGGCCGAGCCGCTGCCCGACAAGCACATCGACGGGTACACGCAGTCGAAGGTGGAGGCCGAGCGGCTGGCCCTCGAATACCACCGGAAGTATCAGGTGCCGGTGACGATCCTGCGGCCCGGATTCGTGTACGGCCCGCGGGACCGGAACGTGCTGCCGCGGCTGGCCGACCGCCTGAAGGAGCGGAGCGTGGTCTACATCGCCCGCGGCCGGTACGCCCTGAACACGACTTACGTGGGGAACATCGCCGACGCCGTGCTGCTGGCCGCCGACCACCCGGCGGCCGTCGGCGAGGTGTTCAACGTCACCGACGGCGAGTTCGTGAGCAAGCGGCGGTTCTTCGAGACGGTCGCGGACGGCCTCGGGCTGCCGCGGCCGCGGGGCTTCCCGCCGGTGCCGGTGTGGCTGGCCCGGGTGCTGGCGAACTGGCGGGAGGGGAAGTTCCGCCGCGAGAACCGCCCGACCCCGCCGCGGATCACCCAGGCCCAGCTCAAGTTCGCCGGCCTCAACCTCGACTTCTCCATCGCCAAGGCCCGCACCCAACTCGGGTACACGCCGCGCGTGCTGTTCGACGAGGGGATGAAGCGGGCGCTCGAATCGTACCGGACGCAGAAGTCGTGACCGGACCCACCGCCCCCGCCGACCCGCGTGCCGTGTACGCCGACCGCCTCGCGGCCCGGCGGGCGGCCGCCGCCGCCCTCGCCGCCCGGCTCGACCGGCTGAGCGCGTACCGCCTCGCCGCCTTCCTCGGCGGGCTGCTCGTCGCGGCCGCCGTTCTCGGGTTCGGGCTCGTCACCCCGTATGTGTTGCTACTTCCCGTCGCCGGGTTCGTGCTGCTCGTGGCGAACTACGAGGCGACCCGCGGGCGGCGGGTCCACGCCGAGCGGGCGGCCCGGTACTACGCCCACGGGCTCGACCGGCTCGACGGCAAGGCCGGCCCGAACGACGACGGCTCGCGGTTCGAAGACGACGCCCACCCCTACGCCGCCGACCTCGACCTGTTCGGCCCCGGGTCGCTCTTCCAGCGGCTCTGCACGGCCCGCACGAAGGCCGGAGAGGACACCCTCGCGGCGTGGCTCTCGGCCCCCGCGACGCCGGCCGAGGTGACCGCCCGGCAGGCCGCCGTGGCCGACCTCGCCCCCCGGCTCGACCTGCGGGAAGCGCTCGCGGCCGGCGGCACCGACGTGCCCCGGGGGGCCGACTACGCCGCCCTCGCGGCCTGGGGCGCGGCCCCCGTCGAGCCCGTCGCGGCCTGGAAATTCTGGGCCGTGGAAGCCCTCGGGTGGGCGAACGTCTTCGGCCTCGTCGGCTGGCTGGCGGTCGGCACCGGGCCGCTGCCGCTGCTCGTTTCGGGGCTGCTCACGCTCCTCGTCGCCGGCCCATTGTGGGCGTGGGCGCGGCGGGTGTTGGAGCCCGTCGAGGCGGCCGAGCGCGACCTGTCGCTGCTCGAAGCGGTCCTCGCCCGGCTCGAACGCGAGCCGTTCGCCGCCCCCAAACTCGTTTCCCTTCAAGCGGCGATGCGGGCCGACGGGCGGACGCCGGCGGCGCAGGTGCGCGACCTGCGGGCGCTCGTCAACTGGCTCAACGTGCGGCGGAACGCCTTCGCCCTTCCCATCGTTTTCCTGCGGGCGTGGCCGGTGCGGTACGCCTTCCACGTCGAGGCGTGGCGGCGGCGCTCCGGCCCCCGCGTCGGCGACTGGCTGCGGGCCGTCGGCGAGTTGGAAGCCTTGTCGTCGCTGGCCGCGTTCGCGTTCGAGAACCCGACGGACGTGTTCCCCACGGTCGAAGCCGGCCCGCCCCGGTTCGACGGCGACGCGGTCGGCCACCCGCTCCTCCCGGCCGGCCGCTGCGTGCGGAACGACGTGCGGCTCGCCGGCGACGGCGGCCCCCGGCTGTTCGTCGTCAGCGGCTCCAACATGTCGGGCAAGAGCACGCTGCTGCGGGCCGTCGGCACGAACGCGGTGCTGGCCCTCGCCGGCGGCGTGGTGCGGGCCGAGTGGCTCACGCTCACCCCCGTCGCGGTCGGGGCCACGATGCGGGTCGAAGACTCGCTCCGGGCCGGCCGCTCGCGCTTCTTCGCCGAGGTGGCGAAGGTGCGGGCGCTCTTCGACCTCGCCGCGAAGGCCGACCCGCCGCTGCTGTTCCTGCTCGACGAACTGTTCTCGGGCACCAACTCCCAGGACCGCGTGGCCGGGGCCGAGGCCGTGCTGCGGGCGCTGCTCGACGCCGGGGCGGTCGGCTTCGTGACGACGCACGACCTGGCCCTGACGGCCGTTACCGACCGCTTCGGCGGGCGGGCGGTGAACGTTCACTTCTCGGACGGGTTCGCGGGCGGCGAGTTGCAGTTCGACTACACGATGCGGCCCGGCGTCGTCCCCCACGGCAACGGGCTGGCCCTCATGCGGGCGGTCGGCTTGAAGGTGTGAGCCGCTATTCGATGTGCGTGAACGCCCACCCCCGCGAGCGCGTCAGGTACTCGGCCACGTCCCGCCGGTGGCACTCGGTCACCTTTTTCTCCGCACACATCAGGCAGATCGGCCCGGGGATCGCGTCGATGCGGTCGAACAGGGCCGGCCCGGCGAGCGGCAGGAACGCGGCGTACCTCTCCAGCGAGTCGGGATAGCCGAGGAACAGGTTGCCGAGTTCCGGCAGCGACACGTACCCCACCCCGGCCGTGGCCAACAGTCCTTCGATTCCCTTCCCCGCGTCCTTCGCCTTGCAGTAACTCCCCAGGCTCGCCCGGTCCGGCCGCAGGCGAACGTCCACGACCGTGCGGACGCCGTGGCCCGTCAACAGCGAGACGAACGCGGTCGGCGGGCGGCCGCCGTAGCCGATGGTGAAGGCGGTGGTCATCGGGCTACCCCACGGAAAACCAAAAGCCCACCCGTTGCAACGGGTGGGCTTTGTCGTTTCAGGTCATTATCACCCGCCGCCCCGCGTCAGATCAGCTCCTCGACGCGGGCCCGCTCGTCGAGCACGTACATCGGCCGGCCGCTGCCGTTCGGGAAGGTCGTCGCCGGGTCGATGCCGATGGCCTGGTAGACCGTGCTGAGGACGTGCGGCACCTTGTAAGGGCGGTCCTTCGGGTACTCGCCGCGGGCCGAACTCGCGCCGATGGCCTGGCCCATCTTCAGTCCGCCGCCGGCCACCAGGGCGCTCATCACCGGCGACCAGTGGTCGCGGCCGGCGTCGTCCTTGTTGATCTTCGGGGAGCGGCCGAACTCGCCCCACACCACCGTCACCACGTCGTCGGCCAGGCCCCGGTCGTGCAGGTCCTGGATCAGGTTGGCGATGCCGCGGTCGAGTTCGGGGAGCTGCTTCTTGAGCGTCTTGAAGTTGCCGCTGTGGGTGTCCCACCCGCCGTAGCTCAGGGTCACACAGCCGACGCCCGCCTCTACCAGCCGGCGGGCCGTCAGGAACCCTTCGACGCCCTTGTAGCGGTCGCGGGTGCGGGGGTCTTCGTTCTTCAGGTCGAGGGCCTTGCGGACGTTCCCCGACGCGATCATGTCGAACGCCCGGCCGGTGAAGGCGTCCATCCCCTTCATCGCCCCGGTGGCGTCGATCTCCCGGCGGACGGTGTCGAACCGGCCGAGGAGGGCTTTGCGGTCGTCCATCGCGGTGGCCAGCCCGGCCGACGGGCGGAGGTTCTGGAGGCCGGGGCCGTCCGGCGTGAACGGCCGGTGGGCCACCCCGAGGTAGCCCGGCTCGGTGCCCAGGCTGCTGCCCCGCAGGCTCACGAACGGCGGCACGTCGTTGGCCATCCCGCTCCGCACCTTGGACACCACGGAGCCGATCGACGGGTGGCCGGCCGTCTTGTTCTCCCGCTCCGTGAAGCCGGTCATCACGTAGGAGTCGCTGTGCTCGTCGTGGGCCACCACGGACCGGACGACGGAGAGCTTGTCCATCATCCGGGCCTGCATCGGGAAGTGTTCGCAGAGCTGGACGCCGGGGACGTTCGTGTTGATCGGGTTGAACTCGCCGCGGAACTCGGCCGGGGCGTCGGGCTTGAGGTCGTAGGTGTCGATGTGGCTCGGGCCGCCCGGGAGGTAGACCATGATGGCCGCCTTCGGGGCGGTCCGCGGCAGGGCGGCGGGTTGGCCCGCGGCGGCGGCACCGGCCTTGGCCCGCAAGACGTCGGCGAGCGTCAGCCCGGCCCCAAACGCGCCGACGGAGAGGAAGTTGCGGCGGCTGACGCCGTCGCAGTAGCGCTGGCGGTTGCCCAGGAAGGTGAGCATGGCGTGTCCCCGAGGTGTGTGGGAGCGGCGGGAAGAAACCTGGCGGGAAGGACCGGCGGGCGGGCGGCGGGCAGTCGCACGTATCGGAGAGTGTAACCCGGGGACTTCAGCCGGGCAACCGGAAAGTGGGAACGGCGTGCGGCGGCGGGTTCGG
>JANPKP010000367.1:0-10218 GCA_031426095.1 Gemmataceae bacterium | reverse complement strand
GACGCGCGAGCGAGGGCGAAGAGTCATGCCCACGCTCGCGCGTCGGGTTGGTAAGGATACGCCGCCACCGCACCCGGGGGCTACCCGCGAATGACAATCCCCGACTGGCAACTCCCGCCAGGCGTGGACCGCGGCCTGTGGGACTACCTGCACAGCGGCGAGATGGTCGGCGGGGACGAGGCCCAGATGGCCGCGTCCCCGCTCGCGGCGGCCGACGTGGCGTTCTGCGAGGCCGCGTTCCCGACGCCCGGCCGGCTCGTCGATCTGGGCTGCGGCACCGGCCGGCTGGCGGCCCACTTCGCGGCGAAGGGGTACGACTGCGTCGGCGTCGATCTGTCGGACGAAATGCTGGCGAGGGCGGGCGAGAACGCGCGGAACCTCTCCCCCCAACCCCCTCCCCTGGGAAGGGAGGGGGAGGAAGATTTTGAAGCCCCTCCCTTCACAGGGGAGGGGTTGGGGAGGGGTTCCGCCACGTTCGTGAAGGCGAACCTCGTGGACGCGGCCGCCCTGCCCGCCGGCCCGTTCGACTACGCGGCGTGCCTCTTCAGCACCCTCGGCATGGTCCGCGGGGCGGCGAACCGGGCGGCGGTGGTGGCGAACGCCTTCCGCCTCCTGCGGCCGGGCGGGCGGTTCGTCCTGCACGTCCACAACCGCCGCTTCCACCTGCTCGGCCGTGGGGCCCGCCTGTGGGCCGTGCGGGCCGGCGTGCGGGCGGCCCTCGGCGACCCCGACGCCGGCGACCTCACCCGCCCCCAAGCCTACGGCGGGGCCGCCCTCACCCTCCACCACTTCGCCCGGCGGGAGGCCGTCCGACTCCTCGCCGCGGCCGGCTTCCGGGAGACGAAGGTGCTGCCGCTCGGCCTGTCGGCGGGCGGCCGGTTGCGGGCGGCGTGGTGGCTCCCCGGCGTGCGGGCTTACGGCTATTTGATCGCGTGCGAGCGGCCGGCGTGAGGGGACACAACGGCTCGCGGAAAGTCAAACCACGGCCGGCGGAAAAGCCGCCTCTCCCGCTTTACCACCCCCTCTGGGAGCGGGAGTGGGTAAATCATTGGCAGGCCACGAGAAGCGGCCAAACCCACCGTTTAAAAGCGGGAGAATCCGGGAGCGGTCACGGAAACTTGGCCGCCTTCGAGGGCGGTTTGGGGGGCACGTGCCCGCGGGCGGGGTCGCCTTTGCGGACGGGCGGGATGTGCGGCACTACCAACTCGGCCTGCGCCGTCGGCCCGGCCGGCGGGCCGCACCCGGCCGGCGGCACGACGGTGCTGAGAAGCAAACCGAGGGCGAACACCCGGCCCATTGCGGCGGCTCCCGACGGCCTCAGGGCGGGGTGACGGCCTCGCCACCGTCGCGGGACGCCAGGGCTTCCATCAGCGTTACCCCGGGGCCGACGAGTTGGGCGGCCGCGTCGTACGGCAGGTGCCGGACCGACCCGTCGGCGAACAGGAAGTGGCTGCCGCCGGGGTGGACGCTCCAGAAGTGGTAGCGGTGGACGTTGTCCGGGTCGTCCAGCGTGCCGGGGCGGAAGAAGTCGGGGTCGGCCGCCGGGGTCACGGGCCGCTCGCGGACGCCGAGGACCACGTCCGTCGCCCCGAAGTGCGGCCCGTCCCCGGCCCCGGCCACCCACCACCCGAACACCAGGTCGTTCGAAGGCGGCCGCTCCCCCACCATGACCGTGTTGCTCGTCCCGTCCCGCACCCCGGCGATCTTGACGGAGGAGTTCACGTACAGCATCCCGTCCTGCCCGCCGGCCTCCGAAAACTGGTTCTTCCCGCTCACCCCCAGGAACGCCGTCAGGGCCACCTTGTTCCCCCCCTCGGAGTCGGTGATCAGGTGCGAGCGGCCGTCGGTCGGGCACTGGAACACCTTCGCCGGCAGCCCGTTGAGCGTGTTCTCCGGCGTCCTCGCGGCCCCCTTGACGTACTGCCACCAGGGCCAGGCGTCCACTGTCGGCCGCATATCGGCCTGCTCGAACACGGTGTTGAGTTCGAGGTACGGGGCGACCCGAAACATCCAGCTCCAGTACGGCCCGTCGTTCGGCATCAGGTAGAAGGAGTTCGACGGGTCGAGCGTGTACCCGCCGGGGGCCGGTTCGGCCTTGTACCCGCTCTCGGTGTTCTCCGACGAGAACGAGTACTTCGGCACCAGGTGCCCGGCCGGGAAGCGATCCCGGGCGTCGTGGAAGTGGTGGAGGGCGAGCCCGATCTGTTTCAGGTTGTTCTTGCAGCGGAGGCGGGTGGCGGCCTCCCGCACCTTCTGCACGGCGGGTAGGAGCAGCCCGACGAGGACGGCGATGATGGCGACGACCACCAGCAGTTCGATCAGGGTGAAGGCACGCCGCCGGGCCATGAGAAACCCCGGGAACGCTCGCGGGAGGGGCGGGGTCTGGGCGACGCCGACCGGCTAGGAAACGACTTGTTCAGGCCGATGTCCCAATGCTAGCCCACCCCGGGGCCGCCCGCAAGCCGCCGGAACCGGGAAAGCGGGGGCGAATCTTGTGCAACGCCCCGGGCCGTGCCCCGCTTCACTCCCCGAGCATCTGCCGCAAGACCTCGTCCGGGGCCGGCTCATAGCTGTGCGGCTCCATCGCCGACGCCGCCCGCCCCTGGCTGATGCTCCGCACGGCGTCCGCGTAGTCGAACAGCTTGGCCAGCGGCACCCGGGCGCGGATTTCTACAGTACTCCCGCTCGCATCCATTTCCTGGTCGTCGATCTGGCCCCGCCGGCTCTGAAGGTCGCCGAGAACCCGGCCGAGGAACTCTTTGGGGGCCGTGGGGACCGTCACCGTCACCCGCATGATCGGTTCGAGGAGCTGGATGTTGTCCCGCGTCGCCGCCCGGCAGGCGTCCACGGCGGCGGCCACGAACGCCTCCTCGCTCGAAAGCTGGGGGTCGAACCGGGCGTCCGTGATGCGGGCCTGGACGTGGAGCATCGGGTAGCCGAGTTCGCCCGTCGTCAGGGCGTCGGAGATCGCATGAACGGCCGCCTCGAGGAACGCGGACGGGGTCGGGTTCTCGCCGTCGATCCCGTTCCACGCCAGAAGCGGCTTGTCCGACACGGCGTTGTTGAAGTCGATCGTCACCCGGGCGAACGCCGGCTTGTCGCCGAGCCGGTCGCACTCGCCGACCACCCCGGCCCGCGGCGATTTGAGCATCTCCCGGTAGCTCACCCGCGGCTTGCCGACCCGCACCTTGAGCCGGAAGTCCCGCTCCAGCCGGTGCCGCTTGACCTCCAGGTGGAGCGTGCCCATGCCGCTCATGAGGGTCTGCCCGGTGTCCTTGTCGGCCTTCACTTTGAACGTCGGGTCTTCGAGTTCGAGCATGTCCAGGGCGTTCCCGAGCTTGTCCTTGTCCGCCCCCGAGTCGGGCTCGATCGACTGGCTGACCACCGCTTCCGCGAACGAAATCGTTTCGAGCAGGATCGGGTGCTGGGTGTCGCACAGGGTGTCGCCGGTGGCAGAGTCCTTGAGCCCGATGACGGCCACGATGTCGCCGGCCGGGGCCGACTCGACCTCCTCCAGCCCGCGGTTCGGGTCGGCGTGGACGTGGAACAGCTTGGCGATGTTCTCCTTCGCGTCCTTGCCCGGGTTGTACGCCCGCGAGTTCGGCTTCATAACGCCCGAGTAAACCCGCACGAAGAAGCGGTGCCCGTTCGGGTGCCACGCGGCCTTGAACACGAGCCCGCAGAACGGCTCCTTCGGGTCGGGCTTCCGCCGCTCCTCCTTCTTGGTCTTGGGGTTCGTCCCCGCCACCGCCGGCCGGTCGAGCGGGCACGGCAGGTAATACGTGACCGCGTCCAGGAGCGGTTGAATCCCGATGTGCTCACGCCCCGACCCGCTCAGGACGGGGTAAATGGCCCGCGACAACGTCTGCTCGCGGACGAGTTGGCGGACCTTCGCCGGGTCCGGCTCCTGCCCCTCCAGCACGGCCGACGTGATCATGTCCTTGTCGTCGTGCTGCGTCAGTACGTCGAACAAGGTCTCCCGATACGTGGCAACGGTGTCGGCCATCTCCTCCGGCACGGCTTCCGTCCGCACCGTCCGCCCGTAGTCGCCGGCGTCGAAGTAGTGGGCCTTCTGTTCGATGATGTCGATGACGCCGGTAAAGGGCGTTGCGCTGTCCTTCGGCGACCCCGACCCGATGGGGATGACCACCGGCACCGGCCGACCGTGGACGCCGTAATCGGGCGTCAGCCGGAGCCGGACGCTCTCCAGGGCGGCCGCGAAGTTAGCCCCGACCACGTCCATCTTGTTCACGAACACCAGCCGGGGGACGCCGTACTTGTTCGCCTGCCGCCACACCGTCTCGGACTGCGCCTCGACCCCCTTCTGCCCGTCGAACACCACCACCGCCCCGTCAAGCACCCGCAGACTGCGTTCGACCTCGGCCGTGAAGTCGACGTGCCCGGGGGTGTCGATCAGGTTGACGGTGTGCCCCCGCCACTCGAACGGGACGCACGCCGAGTAGATGGTGATTCCCCGCTGCTGCTCCTCGGGGTCGTAGTCGGTGTCGGTCGTCCCCTCGTCCACCCCGCCGAGCTTGTGCTTGACCCCGGCGTAATAGAGGAGGTGTTCGGTGGTGGTCGTCTTCCCGGCGTCGATGTGGGCGATGACGCCGATGTTGCGGACGCGGGACAGGTCGGCACCCGCGGGGGAAGATTTGGCCATGACTCGCCAGGGGTCAGGGGACAGGGGACGGGAGCCAGATCAAAAGACCAGGGGCCAGCGGCCGGAGAAGACCTGTGTCTCCTCTGACCCCTGACCCCTGACCCCTGACCCCTCGATTTACCAGGCGAAGTGGCTGAACGCCTTGTTCGCCTCGGCCATCTTGATCGTCTGCTCCCGCTTGGCCATCGCCTCGCCCTCGCGGCGGAAGGCGGCCATGAACTCCTCGGCCAGCCGCAGGTACATCGGCCGGCCGCTCTTGCCGCGGGTCGCGCCGAGGATCCACCGCAGGGAGAGCGACTGCTGCCGCTCCCGCTTGACCTGCATCGGCACCTGGTAGTTGGCCCCGCCGACCCGGCGGGAGCGGACCTCGACCGGCGGCTTGACGTTCTCGATCGCGGCCGTGAAGACCTCGATCGGGTCGGCGTCCGGCATCCGCTTCTTGATCTGGTCCATGGCGTCGTAGAAGACGCGGGTGGCCGTCGCCTTCTTGCCGTCGTGCATCAGGCAGTTGATGAACTTGCTCGCCAGCACCGACCCGTACCGGATGTCGGGCACGAGCGAGTCGATGCTGGCGGTCCGCTTCTTACTGGCCATCGGTGTTAAATCCCAAGTCTTCAGGTCACAAGTCACAAGTCACAACAACCCGCAACGCAGTCCGAGACTTGCGACTTGCGACTTGACGACCTGCGACTCTGGATTACTTGCCTTCCTTCTTCGCCCCGTACTTCGACCGGGCCTGCTTGCGGTCGCTCACGCCCTGGCAGTCGAGGACGCCGCGGACGATGTGGTACCGCACGCCCGGCAGGTCGCGGACGCGGCCGCCGCGGACCAGCACGATCGAGTGCTCTTGGAGGTTGTGCCCCTCGCCGCCGATGTACGCCGTCACCTCGATGCTGTTGGAAAGCCGCACGCGGGCCACCTTCCGCAGCGCCGAGTTCGGCTTCTTCGGGGTCATCGTCTTGACGACCGTGCAGACCCCGCGCTTCTGCGGGCAGCCCTGCATGGCCGGGTGCTTCGGCTTCGAGCGCTGCGGCACCCGCGGGCTGCGGATGAGCTGGTTGATCGTCGGCATTCCGGACCTCGTCTCGCGTCGGTCGCCGGGCGTCGGCCCGCCGTAACCGGAAAGAATACCATATCCGCCCGCCCCGGCGCGGACAGGGGCTTTTCGCAAAAGTGGCCCCGGGCGGTTCCGGGGCGAAACTCTACCGCATCGACCGCTACCGGATTATACCGCCAAAACGCGATTGCATCTCCCCGATCATCCGCCCGCACAACGAGATCGGGAAA
This sequence comes from Gemmataceae bacterium, assembly GCA_031426095.1. GTDB lineage: Bacteria > Planctomycetota > Planctomycetia > Gemmatales > Gemmataceae > JANPKP01. The sequence continues at coordinate 4,268 of JANPKP010000367.1, read as the reverse complement.
CCGCTCCCACATTCAGCGGTAACGCGGGAGCGATCCCGCATTCCGCCCGCATTCCTTGACACGCCCGGTTCCGTCCGGGCGTGTCCTCCGATTGCTCGTCACTGGGCCGGGGCGACCGCCACCTCGGCCACCGCCTCCTCGCCCGGGTGGCCGTGGCCGTGGGCGTGGTCGTGGCCGTGCCCGATGTCGGCGGCGTTGACGTTGATCTTCACCTCCGACTCGTGGTGGCTCTTGAACCCCGTCCCGGCCGGGATCAGGTGCCCCAGGATCACGTTCTCCTTGAGGCCCACGAGGTAGTCGACCTTGCTCCCCAGGGCCGCCTCCGTCAGCACCTTCGTCGTCTCCTGGAACGACGCCGCACTGATGAAGCTGTCCGACTGGACCGACGCCTTCGTGATGCCGAGCAACTGGACCTCGGAATCCGCCTGCCCGGGCACCTCGTTCGTCGGCAGCTTCCGCTTGCCGGCCGCCTGGAGGTTGGCCCGCTCTTCGTCGAACGCCTCCCGGCTCACCACCCGCCCGGCCACCAGCGGCGTGTCGGCCGGCTCCACCACCTTCACGCACTCCTCGATCAGCCGGCGGTTTACCTCCCGGAACGAGAACTTGTCCATCACCGCCCCGGGCAGCAGGCCGGTGTCGCCGGTCTTCGTCACCTTCACCTTGCGGAGCATCTGGGCGACGATCACCTCGATGTGTTTGTCGTCGATGTCCACCCGCTGCGAGCGGTACACCTGCTGGACCTCGTGGACGAGGTAGTCCTGCACGGCCTCGATGCCCGACACCCGGAGGATGTCGTGCGGCACAAGCGGGCCGAACACCAGCGGCTCACCGCTCTTGACGTACTCCCCGGTATGGACCCGGATGTGGGCGCTGGCCGGCACCTGGTGCTCCTTCTCCTCGCCCAGCGGCTTGCCCGTCTCGGCGTCCTCCGGTTGCACCCAGATGATCCGCTTGCCCCGCTTCCGGGTCGGGTCGAGCCGCACCTTGCCGTCGATCTCGGCCATGACGGCCGGGTTCCGCGGCCGCCGGGCCTCGAACAATTCCGTCACCCGCGGCAGACCGCCCGTGATGTCCTGCGTCTGGGCGACCTCACGCGGCGTCTTGGCCAGCAACGTGCCCGGCGCGACCTTCGTGCCGGCCGGGACCATGATGTTGGCCCGCTCGGGGATGAAGTACGCGCGGAGCACCTGCCCGCGGTCGTTCTCCACGAGGATTTGCGGGTGCAAATCGCCCTTGTGCTCCATGATGGTGAACCGCTCGATGCCGGTCGCCTGGTCGCGGTCCTTGCGGAGCGTCTCGCCCTCCTTGATGTCCTCGTACCGGACCTTGCCGCCCTCCTCGCAGATGATCGGGATGGCGTGCGGGTCCCACTTCACGAGCGGGGTGCCGCCGGCCACCTCCTGCCCGTCGGTCACGAACAGCTCGGCCCCGTTGGGCACCGGGTACCGCTCGACGACCGCCCCGCCGCGGGTCCGCAGTACGGTCAGCTCGCCGGTCCGGCAGAGGGCGATCGACTGGCCCGTCTCGTTCGTCACCGTCGTGATCCGCTCGTAGGCCACGAACCCGCCCTTCTTGGCCTTGAACTCGCTGTCCACCGTGGCCCGGTTGCTCGCCCCGCCGATGTGGAAGGTCCGCATCGTCAGCTGCGTGCCCGGCTCGCCGATCGACTGGGCGGCGATGATGCCCACCGCCATGCCGTCCTCGACCAGCGCCCCGGTGGCCAGGTCCATCCCGTAGCAGAGCCGGCAGACGCCGAGGGAAGCCTGGCAGGTCATCGGGCTGCGGACGGTGATCTTGTCCAGCCCGAGCTTCTCCAGCTCCTTCGCCTTGGCCGGGGTGATCATCTCGTTCTCGGCCACGATCGGCTCCCCGCTGGTCGGGTGTTCGATCGTGATGCGGCTGACCCGCCCGCGGATCGAGTCGGCCAGCCCGCGATCGACCTCGTCGCCCTTGTACATGATCCCCTTCGTCACCCCCATGCGGGTGCCGCAGTCGTACATGGTGATGACGACGTTCTGGGCCACGTCGGCCAGCTTGCGGGTCAGGTACCCCGAGTCGGCCGTCTTGAGGGCCGTGTCGGCCAACCCCTTGCGGGCCCCGTGGGTGCTGGAGAAGTACTCCAGCACCGTCAGCCCCTCGCGGAAGTTGGACTTGATCGGCGTCTCGATGATGGCCCCGCTCGGCTTGGCCATCAGCCCCCGCATGCCGGCGAGCTGCCGAATCTGCTCGATGCCGCCGCGGGCACCGGAGTGGGCCATCAGGTAGATCGGGTTGAGGTACGGCTGCACCTTCCCGGTGTTCCCGTCCGGCCGGCGGTCGTTGGCCAGCTCCGTCATCAGCTTCTTCGTGATGAGGTCGCGGGCCTCCATCCAGTAGTCGATGACCTTGTTGTACCGCTCCTTCTCCGTGATGATGCCGCGGTCGAACTGCTTGCGGACCTTGTCGACCTCCTTGTCCTTCTCCTTGAGCACCGCCTCCTTGTTGTCCGGCGTCCGCAGGTCGCTGGCCGCGAAGCTCAGGCCCGACCGGGTGGCCTGCCGGAACCCCGTCTCCTTCATCTTGTCGAGGAGCGTGATCGTCGCCCGCCGGCCGAGCACCTGGTAGCAGTCGGCGATGATCCGGCTCAGGTACTTGCTGGACAGGGCGAGGTCGTAGAACGCCATCTTGTGGTGCAGGATGTCGTTGAAGATGACCCGCCCGACGGTGGTGCTGACGAGCCCGTTGGGCTTCCGCGGCAGCTCCTCGGCCCGTGCCGCCCCGAGCTCGTCCCGGACCTCGCTGATGACCTTCTTCTCGATCGGCAGCCGCACCTTGATCTTGGCGTGCATCCCGAGCTTGCCCTCGGCGAACGCCCGGAACAGCTCGGCGGGGCTGTGGAAGGCCATGCCGTCGCCGTCCTCGACCTTCTCCCCCTCCTCGCCGCGGTTGGCCGTCAGGTAGTAGCACCCCATCACGATGTCCTGCGACGGCGTGATGATCGGGTTGCCGTTGGCCGGGCTGAAGATGTTGTTCGTGGACATCATCAGCACCGTGGCCTCGACCTGCGCCTCGATCGAGAGCGGCAGGTGGACGGCCCGCTGGTCGCCGTCGAAGTCGGCGTTGAACCCCTTGCACACGAGCGGGTGCAGGCGGATGGCGTTCCCCTCGATGAGCACCGGCTCGAACGCCTGGATGCCCATCCGGTGAAGCGTCGGGGCCCGGTTGAGCAGCACCGGGTGCGTCTTCGTCACCTCTTCGAGGATGTCCCAGACCTGGTCGTCCTTCCGCTCCAGCATCTTCTTCGCCGACTTGATCGTGTCGGCGTGGCCCAGCTCCTTGAGCCGGCGGATGATGAACGGCTGGAACAGCTCGAGCGCGATCTTCTTCGGCAGCCCGCACTGGTGGAGCTTGAGTTCCGGCCCGACCACGATGACCGACCGGGCCGAGTAGTCGACCCGCTTGCCGAGCAGGTTCTCCCGGAACCGGCCCTGCTTGCCCTTGATCATGTCGGTGAGCGACTTCAGCGGGCGGTTGCTGGAGCCGAGCACCGGCCGCTTGCATCGGTTGTTGTCGAACAGGGCGTCGACGCTCTGTTGGAGCATCCGCTTCTCGTTGCGGATGATGACTTCCGGGGCGTTGAGGTCGACGAGCTTCTTGAGCCGGTTGTTGCGGTTGATGATGCGGCGGTACAGGTCGTTGAGGTCGCTCGTGGCGAAGTTGCCGCTCTCCAGGAGCACCAGCGGCCCCAGGTCCGGCGGGATGACCGGGATGCAGTCGAGGACCATCCACTCGGCCTTGTTGGACGAGTCGCGGAGGGCCTCCACCGTCTTGAGCCGCTTGACGAGTTCCTTGAGCCGCTGCTTGCTCGCCTTCTCGCCGCGGAGCATCTCCTTGTCGAGCCTCTCCCGCAGCTCGTTCGAGAGCTTGACGAGGTCGAGCTTCTCGAGCAGCTTCTTGATGGCCTCCGCGCCCATGTCGACTTCGAAACCGTCGCCGTGCTCCTGGCGGTAGGTCTTGAACTCGTCCTCGGTCAGCAGTTGCCGCTCCTTGAGCGGGGTGGTGCCGGGGTCGGTGACGACGTAGTCCTGGAAGTAGATGATCTTTTCGAGGCTGGTCGTCTTCATGTCCAGGAGCGTCCCGAGGCGGGACGGCATGGCCTTGAAGAACCAGATGTGGACGACCGGGGCGGCCAGCTCGATGTGCCCCATCCGCTTGCGGCGGACGCGGCTGTGCGTCACCTTCACGCCGCAGCGGTCGCAGATCATCCCCTTGTACTTCATCCCGCGGTA
>JANPKP010000366.1:0-8077 GCA_031426095.1 Gemmataceae bacterium | reverse complement strand
CGGGCGGGGCCGCCTTCGGGGCCGGCGGGGGCGTGAAGGTCGGAGCGGGCGGCGTCGGCCGTGGGGCCGGCGGCATCGGCGCGGGCGTGGGGACGTTCACCCGCGGGGCCGGGGGAGGCGCGGGCGGCGTCACCGGCGGGGCCGCCTTCGGCGCAGGCGGGGTCGGGGCGACCGGCGGCTGGAACGCCTTCGGCTCGACGCGGGGCGTCGGCGGGGGGGCAGGCGGCGTGACCGGCGGGACGACCCGCGGGGGGGTCGGGGGCATCGGCCGCGGATCGACCTTGGGCGTCGGCGGGTCGATCCGCGGCGTCGGCGGAACCCGCGGTCCGCCCGGCGTAGGATCGACCTTCGCGGCCGGCGGCGTGGGTCGGGGGTCGATCTTCGGCGTGGGGTCGCCCTTCGGTGTGGGTCGGGGGTCCACCTTGGGCGTCGGGTCCACCTTGGGCGTCGGGTCCACCTTCGGGTTCACCGGGTTGCGGGGGTCGCCCTTCGGCGTCGGCCGCGGGTCGACGGGGTCGATCTTCGGCGTCGGCGGCGTGCGGGGGTCCACCTTCGGGCCGCCGGGGGTCGGATCCACCTTGGCGGCCGGCGGGGTGCGGGGGTCGGTCCGCGGCCCGCCCGGCGTGGGGTCGACCTTCGCGGCCGGCGGCGTCCGCGGATCGACATCCGGGCCGCCCGGCGTGGGGTCCACCTTCGCGGCCGGGTTGGCGCGAATCGGGTTCGGCGGGGGTATGGCCGCGTCCGGGGCGTTCGTGCGGGCCTGGGCGCGAGCCACGATCGGCTGCGGCACGGCCACCCGGGCCGTCCTGGGGGCGTCCGTCGGCTTCGTCGGCGGGCCGCCCTGCTTCACGATCCGGGCCTCGGCCTTCGACCGCTCGGCCGCGTACTGGCGGGTCTCCCGGGCCGCCTCCCGCTCCTGGGTGCGGGCCTGCTGGTTCACGGCGGCCAGCTTCAACGGCTGCGTCTGCCCGGCCGTCGCTGCGGTCGCCCCGCCGGCGGCGACCGGGGCCGTCCGCCGCACGTCCTGGATGCTCGTCAGCATCGTCACGTTGTTGATGTTATTGACGACCGAGTTGTTGCGGATGTCGGTGTTCGTGACGCTCTTGTTCACGATCGTGGTGGTGTTGTTTGTGATGTTGTTCACCACGGTGTTCTGCTGCGCGAACGTGCGGGGCGGGCGGACGATGGTCCCCTCGTACCGGCCGGCGTAGAGGCTGTTGACGCCCCGGCTCCAGCCCGGGTTGCCGCGGTTGCTGGTGCGGTAGTAGCTCCACAACGGGTCGTAGAAGAACCCGCGGCGGCCGCCGCCCCCGCCGATGTTGATGTTGATGGCCACCCCGGGGCCGCCGCCGACCCCGTACCCGTTCCACCCGTAGTACCCGGCCTGGGCGTACTGGGGGGTGAAGTAGTCGCCGTAGTAGTAGCTCCCGTACCCGCTGCGGACGAATAGCGACCCGTACAGGCTCGGCTCGGACACGCACACGGTCGGCGTGTACACGTAGGCCGGCTGCGTGTAGATGGGCTGCGGGAAATAGACCGGGGCGAACAGCAACCCGCGGCTGGCCAGCGGGTAGTCCCAGTAGCCGTCCACGAAGACGCACCCGGCCGGCGTCCAGCGGTAGTGGGCGGCGGTCCAAATCCAGTTCGGGCGGTAAGCGATCCAGGTTCCCGGCCGCCACAGGTACTTGGTCCGGTACACCCACGTCCCGGGCACGTACACCGAGGTCTCGTCCGGGGCGGGCACGGCCGGGCCGGCTTCGAGGCTTTCGGGCGGCGGCGGCAGGTACTCGATCTGGTTCATCACCTGTTGCGGCTGGCCGGGGTCGGCAACCACGAGTTCCTGCCAAAAGCCGTGCGACCACTGCCACCCGTTCTCCGCCACCTGCTGCCAGCCGCCGGGCACCCAGACCCGGTTCGGCGGCGGCGCCCGCCAGAACCCGCTCACCCAGATGAAGTCCTTCCGCTCGTCGTCGAACTGCCAGTACCCGGCGATCCACTGGACGTTCTCGCCTTCCGGCTTCTGGTCCGGGGGGAGTTCCTCGATGGCCTCGGGCGGGGCCTTGTTGACGAGCGGGGCGGCGGCCGCCGGCTGATCGATGGTCGCGGCATACGCCTCGTGGATCGGCCCGCGGGCCAGCACCTCGGGGGCGTTCGGGTCGGCCGGCCGGGCGTCCTGGGAGGCGGCGGGGCCGGGGGAGAGGCCGACGAGCAGCCCGCAGAGTGCGGCGAGCCCACCGGCGGGGGCCCATCGGGCGAGGCGGCGTGGCATGGCGGTCGTCCTTGGGAGTGTGGCGGCGGCGGCGGCCGCACCCGACCAACGGTGGAAAGGGGTGTAACTTGCGCCGTCAGCGGAAACGGCTCAAGCCCCCGCGGCCGACGGGCCGGGAGTTGAGGGGGATTGATATGCACACCGCGTACCGTCAATTCGGAGATGGCACGCGGATAACGCGGATCAGGACGCAGTGTGAAGCGGAACGGGGCGAACACAGCGTTTGGAAGTCCGAGAATCTTGTGGCCCCGGCTCGGAAGCTGGGGCCACAGGACCGACTGCTGTCTCCACTCTCCTGCTGGCAGATCCTTTTCGTCCGTGTATTCTTCCGCGTCCCAACAACCCCACCATCACCACCGCCATTCGGCCCCGAGTTGAATCCCGTGGGCCCACAGGGCCGACTCGACGAACGTCGGCCGCGGGCGGGCCATGCCGGAGGAGGCCACGTTCATCGGCGGGTTCGGCACCGTGGTCACGTCCACCACCCGGTCGATCTGGTCGCCCGGCCGCAGGACGTTCGACCAGAACAGGACGTTGTATCCGGCGTACAGCTTCAACGCGGGCGTCACCCAGTAGCCGCCGTTGAGCGTCAATTCGGGCACCACGCCGAACCGGTCGCGGGTGTACGAGCCGATGTTCGTCGGCGTCGCCAGCAAGCCGCCGCGGAAGATGTCGGGCGTCGTCATCCCCGGGCGTAACCGCGACTGGAAGCCGTCGATGGTGAGTTCCTGGTGGGTGGCCCCGAGGGCCACCGAGCCGCGGGCGGTCAGGTCGAACCGGCCCCACCGCTGCGTGTACACGCCGCCGAGTTGCCCGCCGTAGAAGCGATTGCGGGTCACGAAGCTGTCCTGCACATCGGCCCGGGTGCCGACGACGTCGGGCGGGTTGGCGATGGCAACGATGTTCTCGGTCATGGACAGGCTCTCGCTCAAACTCAGGAAGCGGAAGCCGGCGAACCACCACGTCTGCTTGTCGCACGTGCGGCAGATCATCTGCCGGTAGTTGGCGTCGGCCCCCCACAGCTTGCTGCCGTTGTCGATCGTCAGCCGGCCGGTCGAGAAGTTCGGTGCGGCCACGACCTCGCCGAACTCGCCGTTGATGCCGGGGTTCGGGGCGAAGATGGGGCGGGTGATGGTCGGGAACTGGGCCGAGTCGAAGGCCGTCGACCGCGACCGCCGGCCGAGGACGAACACGCTGCCGTCGAGGCCGCAGGTGCCCTCGTCCCCGAGCCACATTCCGGCGCGGAAGCGGAACCCGCTCTGGATGCCGGGGCCGTACCCGCCGGGGCCGAGGAGCGGCCGGGTGGCCGGGTCGCCGATGAACCCGAACCCGCCGTCGGTGGCCGTGGTAGCCAGCGCGGGGATCCGCCCGGCGGTCACGTCCCAGAGCAGGTACTCGGCCTGGAAGAAGACGCGGTCGAAGGCGGTCCCGTCCTCGGTCTGCCGGCGGCCGTTCCCCCAGCCCATGAGGTCGACGAGCGGCGGGTAGTCGCGGGAGAGGCGGATCGGCTTGGAGCCGAACGTCCCGTGGTGGTACGGGGTGTCGCCGCCCGGGGGGCCGGCCAGGACGGACGGCGGGGCCGGCGGGATTTCCGGCTCCGGGGCGGGCTTGGGCGAGGCCAGGGCGGCCGGGGCCGGGGTCGGGTTCGTCGCGGGATCGACCTTCGGCGGCGGCAGCTTGGCCCCCTCGGGCGGCACCTTCTTCGGGACGGCCGGGGCCTCCGGCGGCGCGAGCGGCACGTCCTTCCCGGCCGGCGGCATCGGTGTCGGCACGGCCGGCGGCATGGGCGTGGGAACGCCCGGCGTCGGGGCGGGCGTCATTCCCTTCGGTACCACCGTCGTTTCGGGGACCGGCGTTGGCACGGGGGCCGGCGTCGGTACGAGCGAGGGGAGCGGCGGGGCGGTCGGCACGGGCGTCGCGGCCGGCGGGGCGGGCATCTTCTCGGGGAGTTGCGCCACGACGTTGGGCGCGGCCGGCACCTCGATGATGAACGGCCCGTCGGCGATCGTCGTGGGCACGCGGGGCCCGGCCGCGGGAGAGGCTGGCGTGCCCGGGGTCGCTTCCGTCTTCACCTCCGCGGGGGCCGGCGTGGGGCCCTTCTCCGGTTCCCCGAAGACGGGCGTCTCGACGACGGTCCACACGGTGTCGAGGGCCGGCGGGGCCGCCGGATTCCAGGCGGCGGGGAGCGGCATACCGACGACGGGGGTCACAGGCGGCGTCGCGACCGGCGGGGCCTTCGCCACCACAGGGGTCGGAACCGGAACGGGAACTGGAACCGGAACCGGCGACGGCGTGGCCGCCTTCGCGGGTGCTTTGGCGACGGGCACCATGTCGCTCAAGGCGGGCGGCGGCAGCGGGTCGTTGACGGCGTTAAGGAACGACCGCGGGAGGAACTCCGGCGGCCGGTCGGGCGGCGGCGTGTACGTGACCCGCCCGGCGGCCGGCAGCACGGCCGGCGGCGGCGGCTGCCACGCCGGTCGCGGGTAGGTGGGCGGCACCCCGCCGGCCGGCTTGAAGTCGGCGGCGGACGCCCACGAGCCGAACAGAGCCAGCCCCAGGCCGGCGGCCTTCGCCCTCGCGCGGTTCATATCGGCACGTCCCCCACCAATGCGGTGCGGCTGTCGCGGCCCGGGCCGCGTCCCCCGTATCCTTTCGGCCGCCGGCCGGCACGACCCGCAAGGTTTCTCGAAACAGCACGACCGTTTCCCGACGCCCGGCGGTCACAAAGTTCCCAGGCCGCCACGATTCGGGCGTAGTCAAGCGGGGCGGGCGGGAATGGGAGTACGCTCCCGCGTTACCGCCGAATTGGGAGCGGAAGTCGCAAACGTTATAGGGGTGGCGGGATGCGCGCGTCACAACACGCAAAAAGCGGTAAAAACGGGTAACGGTTCCCCCCCCCCCACGGACCGAGTCGCGGTTGACAGGGCTGTGGGGGTTTGGGATACGCCCGCCGTCAGGTCCGGCATTCCGACGGAGGGTGAAGACGTGATGAGCTATCGAGTGACGAAGGGCGGTCCGCGTGGGCGGGTGTGGGCGGCGGGCGTGGCGGCGGTCCTGGCCGCCGCCGGCCCGGCGAACGCCTTTTACTGGCGCAACATGCCCGGCAGCGGGGTGCCGCCGGTGCCGACCTTGATGACGACGACGACGACCGCGGTCCCGGTCGGCAACACCCAGTCGCCACCGACCGACGGCACCCCGCCCGCCACGACGCCGGTGGTGACACCGCCGCCGGTGATCGTGCCCGACCCGGTGCCGGTGCTGAACACGACCCCGGAGCCGTCGACGATGGTCGCCGGCCTCGTCGGCTTGGCCGTGACGGGGGTCGCCCGCTGGCGGCGGGCGCGGAAGGCGGCCTGAGCAGTCGACGGGGAAAAAGCACACAATGGGCACCGGGCATGACCGGTGCCCTTTTTCGTTTCTGTTCCGACGTGGTTCGACCGAACGATCCACGAAAAAAGCCCACCCGTCGCGACGGGTGGGCTTTCGCATTGTTCCATCCCCATCACTCACGCCGCCCGCCGGACCGACTGGCCGAGGTACGACGAACACGCCTCGATCACCCGGGCCTGCTGGTCGGCCGTGATCTCGGGGAAGATCGGCAGGGCGAGCACCGTGCGGGCCGCCTCCTCGCTCGCCGGGAAGTCGCCGGCCCGGTAGCCGAGGTCGCGGAAGCACTCCTGCTGGTGCAGGCACAGGGGGTAATACACCTCGCAGCTCACCCCGCTCGCCTTCAGGTGGGCCACCAGCGGGTCGCGGTGCGTCGCCGGCACGCGGACGACGTACTGGTTGAACACGTGCCGCCGCCCCGGCTTGGCCACCGGCCGCTGGACGAACCCGACCAGCCCGCTGTCGGCCAGGAGGGAGTCGTACCGCCCGGCGGCCAGTTCGCGGAGCTTGAGCCAGCGGTCGATGTGCGGGAGCTTCACCCGCAGGATGGCCGCGTGGATGGCGTCGAGCCGCATGTTGTAGCCGACGTACTTGTGGTAGTACTTGACCTCCGAGCCGTGGACGCGGAGGGCCTGGAGCCGCTTTGCCCACTCGGGGTCGTTGGTCGTCACCAGCCCGGCGTCGCCGAGGCTGCCGAGGTTCTTCGTCGGGTAGAAGCTGAAGGCGCTGACCGCCCCCAGGGTGCCGCACCGCTTCCCCTGGTACTCGGACCCGAACGACTGGGCCGCGTCCTCCACCACCAACAAGCCGCGTTCCTCGGCGAGCCGCCAGAGCGGCTCCATGTCGGCGCACTGGCCGTACAGGTGGACCGGGATGACGGCCTTCGTACGGGGCGTGATCCGCCGCTCGACTTCGGCCGGGTCGAGGTTGAACGTCACCGGGTCGATGTCCGCGAACACGGGCACGGCCCCGACCCGGCTGACGGCGCTGGCGGTGGCGAAGAAGGTGAACGGCGGGACGATGACCTCGTCGCCGGGGCCGACGCCGAGGGCGTGGAGGGAGAGGACGAGGGCGTCGGTGCCCGACCCGCAGCCGACGCCGTAGGCCGCCCCGCAGTACGCGGCCGCCTCCTTCTCGAAGGCCGCGACTTCCGGCCCGAGGACGACCTGCCCGGACGCCAGCACCCGGAGGACGGCCGCGTCGATCTCGTCCTTGAGGCCGCGGTACTGGAGCTGGATGTCGCACAGCGGGACGGGGGCCGGGGCGGCGGGGCGGCTGTTCATGCCCGTACTCCTGGGGGCGGGCCGCCCGGGGAGGGGGCCGCCCGCGGCGGGGGTGGGTGGCGAAAGGTCCGCTGTCTGTACGCGGCCCGGCGAACGCTTTCAAGCCGGGTTCCGGCGGGGCGGGGGCGGGGCCGGGGGGCCGGGCGGTTCGGGTTGCCGCGGGCGGAACGATGGCCCATAATTGCCCCCACACACCGGCGGCCGTACGGACGCGGCCCGGCCCCCGACCGACCGTGCGGAGCACCCGGACCGATGAGCACCGTCCCCTTCCCCGCCCGTTCCCAGACGGCCGACCCCGACATGAGCGACCTCCTCGACCGCGTCGCCGCCGACCCCGAGTACCGCATCGAGGTGCTCCACAAGCTGCTCGGCGAGGGGGCCTGCCGCCAGATCGGCATCTTCCCGATCCCGCCGGGGTTTAAGCTGTCGGTCGTCATCCCGGTGTACAACGAGGAGCGGTGGCTGGGCGAACTCGTCCGCCGCGTCCAGGCGGTACCGATCCCCAAGGAACTCGTCCTCGTCAACGACTTCTCGACCGACGGCACCCCCGCCGTGCTGAAGCAGTTGGAGGCCGAGTACGACAACGTCCGGGTGTTCCACCAGCCCAAGAACATGGGCAAGGGGGCGGCCCTCCGCGAGGGCTTCAAACACTGCACCGGCGACCTGGTGATCGTCCAGGACGCCGACTGGGAGTACGACCCGGCCGAGTTCCCGAAGCTCATCCAGCCGATCCTCGAAGGCCGGGCCGACGTGGTCATCGGCTCCCGCTTCATCGGCGAGAGCCACCGCGTCCTCTACTACTGGCACTCGGTCGGCAACAAGGTGTTGACCCTCCTATCGAACTTCTTCACGAACCTCAACCTGACCGATATGGAGACCTGCTACAAGGTCTTCCGCCGGGAGTTCATCCAGGGGCTGGACCTGAAGTCGGACCGCTTCGGGTTCGAGCCGGAGGTGACGGCCAAGATCGCCCGCCGCCGCAAGGGCCAGCCGGCACTGCGGGTGTTCGAGGTGCCGATCAGCTACTCGGGCCGGACCTACGAGGAGGGGAAGAAGATCGGCCTGAAGGACGGCTTCCAGGCGCTCTATTGCATCGTCCGGTACTGGATCAAGGACTGATCGCCGACGCGGTTCTTAG
>JANPKP010000365.1:0-11486 GCA_031426095.1 Gemmataceae bacterium | reverse complement strand
GCCGTCCTCGGCACGGGGGCCTTCCAGGCCGCCACCGCCCAGCCGGCCGTGCCCCCGCGGCCGGGCTTCTCGAACTACGGCCTGCTCTACGGTTCCGGCGGGGCGGTCGGGGCCTACTACGGGTCGGTGCGGCCGCAGATCCAGTACGCCCAGCAGGCCCAGATGGCGAACCAACTCGCCCAGCAGCTCAACGCTACGAACCAGAACCTCTCCAACCTCCAGGCCGCGGTGAGCAACGCCATCAACCCGAACCTGCCGCTGACCGGCCGGGGGGCAGTTTACAACTCGCTCGGCCACTGGTACCCCACCTCCCGCTACGGCGGCGGGGGGGGCGGGTTCGGGGGCGGCGGGGCCGTCATGTCCCGCACGCCGTCGCTGCCAGCCGGCGGGGTCGGGTACGGTGGCGGCCTCGGGGGCGGCGGGTTGGGGGCCGGCGTATCGGGCATCGGTACCGTCAACGGCGGCGGCTTCCGCCGCTAAACCCGGCCCGCCCGGGGGTTCTTCACACCGTCACGGACGACGAGTTCTTTCCCGCAGACAAGGAGTCGGGTGATGACCCTCGGAACCCTCATCGCGGCCAGCCTTAAGCGTGGGCTGGCGTCCCTCGCCCTAGTAGGCGGCACGTCCGGCCTCGCCGCCGCGGCGGACGCCACGCCCCCACCGGCCCCCGCCGTCGCAGTCGCCGACCCGGCCGCGAACTGTCCCACTTGCGAGGCGGCCGCCAAGTCCGACTGTCCGACCTGCCACGGCGGGGGGACCAAGGGGCACGGCATGTCCAAAGTCGGTGGCGTGTTCCACGGCCACCGGACCGAGCACGTCCCGTTCCTCTGTCCGGGGGCGTGCTTCGGGTACTTCCAGACGAAGTGGAACCGGTGGGAAGACGTTTGCAGCCACCCGTACCAGGGGGTCGGGCTGACCGACGCCCCCCGGCCGGTGGTGCCGCCTCTGGCCCCCGTTGGGCCGGTCGCCACTCCCAAGGTGGACCCGCTCCCGCCGCCGATGCCCGAGCCAAAGAAGACCCCGACCACGGACACCGCCCCGCCGCCGGTGGTGCCGCCGAAGGTCACCCCGAAGGTCGTCCCGTCAACCGTCATCCCGGCCCCGGTGCCCGCCCCGACGCCGCTGCCGGCCCCGATCCCGCCGAAGTTCACGCCCTGACCGACTACCGGCCAGCGGAGTCTATTTTCGGCCATCGCTCGAAACCGCCCGGCCGGCGTACTACGCTCCAGGAACGACGGCAGGGGGTAATGTCCCTCGGCGGGTCGGGCCTGGGGCGGGTTCGCCGGCCGGGCGTGTTCACTCTTGCGGGGGCGTCGGATGTCCGAATTGTGCCTGGTGACGGGCGGGGCAGGGTTCATCGGCTCCCACCTCGTGGACGCCCTCACGGCGACCGGCAAGCGGGTCCGGGTGTTCGACGACTTCAGCACCGGGCGGGCCGAGAACTTGGCCCACGCCAACCCCGCCCCCGAAGTGGTCCGCGGCTCGCTGACCGACCCGGCAGCCGTCGCCCGGGCGGTCGAGGGCTGCCGGGTCGTGTTCCACCTCGGGGCGATGGCGTCCGTCGCCAAGAGCCTCGAAGACCCACTCGGCTGCCACGCCGTCTGCGGCACGGGCACGCTGCACGTGCTGGAAGCGGCGCGCGTGCACGGCGTCCGCCGGGTAGTGTACGCCGCCAGTGCCAGCGCCTACGGCACGGCGTCCGACCCCGAAGGCCAGGGGGAAGAGACGCCGCTGTGCGCGCTCTCGCCGTATGCCGCCGCGAAACTCACGGGCGAACTCTACCTCCAGGCGTTCGCGGCCAGCTACGGACTCGAAACGGTGCGGCTGCGGTTCTTCAACGTCTTCGGCCCCCGGCAGCGGGCCGACAGCCCCTACTCGGGCGTCATCGCCATCTTCGCCGGCCTGCTCGCCGCCGGCCGGGTGCCCACCGTCCACGGCGACGGCGGCCAGTCCCGCGACTTCGTCTACGTGGCGGACGCCGTCCAGGCGGTGGCGAAGGCGGCCGACGCCCCCGGCGCGTCGGGCAATGTCTACAACGTTGGCACCGGCCGCTGCGTGTCGGTGGTGCAACTGGTGCGGGCCTTGAACCGCGTCCTCGGTACCGACCTCACCCCCGCCCACGGCCCCGCCCGCGTCGGCGACGTGCGCTTCTCCCGAGCTAAGATCGACCGCGCCCGCCGCGACCTAGGGTACGAGCCGACGGTGGACTTCGAAGACGGCCTGCGGCGAACGCTCGACTGGAGCCGGGCGGAAGGGCTGTGAATGGGGACGGGCGTTACCGTTTTTTATCGCTTTTTGCGCATCGCTTCGGCCACATCTGCCGGCGGGGAAACTACATCCGCCCACCGCTCCCACATCCCGCATTAAAAGTGGGAGAAAGCATCCTTGTGCTGACCAAGCCCGCCCGCGGCCGCGGGCGGGCTTGGTCGTGCGACTACGAGCGGATACGGCCTCGGGTTCGCTTAGTTACCGCCGAAGTACCGCCGGTACTGCTCCATCTCTTTCGGGTGGACCTGATCGGGCTCGATGCCCAGCCGTCGGGCCGCGGCGAGGGCCGCCTCGAACTCGCGACGGTTGCGGAGTTGGTCGTAGGCCCACGCCAGGTGGAAGTAGTAGACGGCACGCTCCTGCTGGGCGAGGGCGAGCTTAAGGTCCTTGACCGCTTCCTCGGACTTGCCGCCCATCACGAGGTAGGCCAGGGCCCGAGTGTCGAGGAGCGCCGGGGCCGGGCCGCGGACGGCGATCATCTTGTCCATCCGCTCCTTCGCCTCGGGCGCCCGCTTCGGGTCTTGGAGCGACAGCAGCATGCAGAGGTTGTTCGTCGTCACGTCGTTCGGGGCCAGCCGCAGGGCCTTCTCGTACTCGGCCACGGCCTCCGCACTCCGCCCCTGGGCGTCCCGCAACTCGGCCAGCGAGCCGACCAGGTGCGGGTAGATGTCCGGCCGGTCCTTGTACTCGGCCATCTTGGCGGAGAGCCAGCTCTCGATGGCGGCGACCCCGTCCGGCCCCGGGAGCTTTTTCCGGGCCGCCCCGATGAGGACGCTGGCCGTCGTCGCCACCGGCGTCCCGGCCTCATGCTTGCGGGCCAACTCGATGGCCAGTTCGGGCTGCTTGTGGGTGATGTAGAAGACGGCCAGCGGCAGGTGGGCCCCCGGCGTCTTCGATTCGGCCATGTACTTCTCGTACAGCGTCTTGGCCTCGGCGTCGGCCCCGATCTCGTCGAGGAGCGGGCCGGACCGGGAGGCGATGACCGCCGGGGTGTCGGCCCCGGGGAAGGCGAGGATCAGCTTCTTGGCCTCGTCGTCGTTCTTGAGGAAGTGCTGGACGCGGGCCCACTCCCGGGTCGCCTCCCAGCTCCGCGGGGCGACCGCCCGCAGCCGCTCGGCCGT
Source organism: Gemmataceae bacterium (assembly GCA_031426095.1). Lineage (GTDB taxonomy): Bacteria > Planctomycetota > Planctomycetia > Gemmatales > Gemmataceae > JANPKP01. Next base: position 8,097 of record JANPKP010000365.1, on the reverse strand, counting down.
CTGCCGGGCCTCGCCCCCGCGGCCCATTGCCAGGTAGAGGCGGACGAGCCCGGCGAGGTGGTCGAGCGACACGCTCGGGCCGGGGACGACGGCCATCTCCATGAAGTTGCGGGCGTACTCGAACTGCCCCTGGTCGAAGTAGAGCCGGCCGAGGAGGAACAGTTCGTCCGGCGTGAGGTCGCCCTTGCCCGCGTACTCGCGGAGGGCGTCCATCCCCTCCGCGCGGGTGGCCGGGTCGACGGTGCGGACGGCGGCCAGGGCCTTCCGGTCCTCCAGGTCGTCGGGGGCGGCGGCGAGGTTCTGCCCCACGAGCCGGCGAGCCTTGTCGAGGTGGGTGTGGGGGTCCGGCCGGCCCATCAGGGTCAGGGCTTGGTGCCGGCGGGCCCAGCGGGAGAGGTCCTGGGCCGGGCTCCGGCCGAGCGCTTCGAGGACCGCGTCGGCGTCGGCCCCCCGCCCGGTCCGCTGGAGGAAGTAGACGAGCTGGCGGTTGGCCGGCACGTCGGCCGGGGCCAGGGCCACCGCCTCCCGGAAGCGGGCGTCGGCCCCCTTGAGGTCACCGACCGCTTCGGCCATGCCGGCCAGGGCCAGCACCACGTCGAGTTTCATGGGGGTCGTCCGCAGCTTCCGCTCGGCCTCGGCCACCGCCCGCCCGGCATCGGCCAGCTTGTCAACCCGGGCGAGGTGGCCGACGAGGGCCGTCCAGGTGTCCGGGCTGGTGTCGTTCTTGCTCACCGCCGCCCGGAAGGCGGCCTCGGCCCCGTCGTCCCGGCGGATGGCGGCCAGGAGCGACCCGCGGAGGAGTTGCAGGCGGAAGTCGGGCGAGTCGACCGGGGCGTACTTGTTGATGTCGGCCGCCTCCTGCCGCGGGGTGCCGGACGTGACGAGGCTCATGATGGCCCGGAACCGTTGGAGGTCGTCCGGCAGCCGCATCTCGGTGTTGAGCCGGTCGAGCAGGTTGGCCGCCTCCTGGAACTGGCGGGCGTCGCGGAGCAGGTCGACCGTTTTGCGGATCACCTTGTCCTGCCGGTCGCCGAGTTCCAGGGCCTTGAGGTAGCTCTTGACGGCGGCGGCCGGCAGCCCTTCGAGTTCGTCGATCTGGGCGACGGCCAGGTGGGCCCGGCTCCAGGCCGGGCGGACGGCCCGGGCGGCCTCGGCCTTCGCCCGCAGGTCCTTGAGCGTCTCGGCGTCGCCCGGCTTGAACGACTTGAGGCGGACGGCGACCTGCCCGAGGTTCGAGATCGGGCCGTTCGGCCCCTCGATCCGGGCGATGTCGGCCAGGGCGGCGTCCACCACGTCCGGGCGGTCCTGGGCCAGCCCGAGGTCGACGAGGACGGCCCGGACGACGAGGTCGAGCGGCTCTGCGACGGCGGCCTTCTGGAACAGGGTGACGGCGGCCGCCTTGAACGCCGGGTCGGTCCCCGGGGCGCTCGCCAGGCGGGCCGCGGCTTCCCCGAGCCCGTACCAGAGGCGGTACTGGTCGGCGGGCGGGAACTTGTCGTCCTCCCGGACCCCCAGTTGGACGAGGTCGTCCACTGACTTGCGGCCCGGCCGGGCGGTCAGGATGCTGGCCTTCACGAGCCGCAGGTCCACCGTATCACCGACCACGGCGGCGGCGGCGGCCACGGCGGCCATGGCCTCGTCGGGCCGAACGGTGCCGCCGCCCCGGAGCTTGGCCATCGCCACCAGCGGACTCTTGGGGTCCTGCTCCTCGGCCGCCTTGAGGGTGGCCCGGGCCTCCTCCTCCTTGCCCGGCTGGACGGCGAGGGCCTCGTACTTCAGCACGAGCATTTCCGTCGTCAGCGGGGGCGGGCCGAGGTCGTCGTTGAACTGGTCCCAGTTCCGGTTCCGGGGCGGCCGGCCCAACTGTTCGAGGAGGTCGTAACGAACCAGGATCGGGCGAAGGGCCTTGCTCTGGGGGACGAGCGCCCGGTAGCGGCGGGTGGCCTCGGGCACGCGGCCGAGCTTGACCAGGGCCTCGGCCTCGCCGACGAGGGCCGGGTAGTAGTTGGGGGCGTCCTTGAGCGCCATCTGGTGGTACTCGAGCATCTTGTCCGGGTTGTGGGACAGCTCGTAGCACCGGCCGAGTGCGGCGGCCGCCTTGGCGTGGTAGACCGGGGCCACCTCCAGGTTCGGCAAGCAGAGTTCGAGGTCGGCCCGGGCCCCCGGCCAGTCGCCCTGGAGGAGCCGCAGCCGCCCCCGGAAGTAGGCGTTCGTCATCTTCAACGTGGGGTCCTTGGCGATGCGGTCGATCAGCCCGGACGCCCCCGGGATGTCGTTCAGGTCGAGGAGCCGGTCCACGACGACGAAGAAGTCGTCGTTCACCTCGCCGAGGAGGTCCGCCGTCCTGCGGAGGGCGGCCACGGCCTCGGCCCCCTTGCCCTGGCGGGGAAGCACGTCGGCCAGGTGCAGGCCGACGCGGACCTCCTTCGGGTAGAGGGCGAAGGCCCGTTCGAGGTAGGTGCGGGCGGCGTCGAGGTTCCCCTTCCGCTCGACCGCCTCGCACTCGGCCGAGGCGAGGAGGACTTCGAGGTTGTCGGCCCCGCCGGGAAGCAGGCGGGCCTTGGCGACCTCCTCGCGGGCCGGCTCGATGTCGCCGTGGAGGAGGAAGTACCGGGCGGCGGCGACGCGGGCCTCGGGCAGGGCGTCGAACGGGGGCTTGCCGAGGGCGACGACGTACACGAGGGCGTCGGCGTGCTTGTTCTGGGCCCGGAGGAGGTCGAGCATCCGGGCGTAACTCTTGACCGCTCGGGCCGGGTCGCGGGTCGCGTCTATGGCCCGCTTGAGGTACTCGCCCGCCTTTTCCGGCTTGCCGTCGGCCGCCTCCACGGTGGCCGCCCGTTCGAGCAGTTCGGGGTCGTCGGCCAGGCCCTTGTCGAAGAGCACCTTCACCTGGTCGCGGGCCGCCGTCCACCGCCGCCCGCGGAGGTACAGATCGACCAGCCGCCGACGCTCGTCCGGGTGGTTGGGGAACTTGTTGAGGAACTTGACCGTCTCCTCGTCCGCCTTCTGCCAGCGGCCGGCGTCGGGGCGGGCCTCCGCCAGGTCGAGGAGCAGGCGGACGTACCGGCCGCCGGCCTCCTCGTCCTTCGGGCGGAAGCGGAGGTAATCTTCATACAACTCGGCCGCCTCGTCCCGCTTGGCCGGGTCGCCGGCCGCCGCCTCCTCGGCCTGGACGGCCCGGTCGCGGATGGTGCCGGCCTTCCGCTTCACTTGGTAGCCGTTGAGGGCGACGGTACTGCCGCCCAGGACCAGGACGGCCACGGCGACGACGAGCAGGCGCTTCCAGTGCAGGACGCGGCGCACGAGCGACCCCTTTCGCGGGCGGAGAGGCGGAGCAAAAAAACGAAGGCGGGGGCGACACCCGTCGCCCCCGCCTAATGTATCACACGATCGTTACGACCGACACGACCCGCGAAGAAGTCAGACCGTTTCCTTGCGTCGGATGACGCGGCGGAGTCCGAACACCGGTAGGGCGAGGGCCGCGAGGACCACGCTGGCCGGGGCCGGGACGGGGTTCGTGCGGAGCGTCGAGCCGATGGTGCCCGAGAACGTCTGGCTGTCGGCGATGGCGTCGGTCGAGCCCGTCGCCGGGATGGCCTTGATCTCGATCAATTGCTGGATCGAGTAGTTACCCGGCAGCGGGGTGACGGTCGCGGTCGTGAAGGCGGCACTCGGGGTGGCGTCGGCGATGGCGGTGGCGTTAGGGGTCGTGGTGCCGGCCACGCTGGTGCTGGCGATGACCTGGTTGAACCCGAGCGCCCCGTCGTTCTGGGCGATGCCGGTGGAGGCCCCGACCGAGTTCGTGAGCGACCCGCTGCCGCCGCCCGGCGACTTGAAGGCGTCGTCGAGGACGCTGATCGTCAGCCCGGGCATGGTCGACAGGTCGAGGTTGCCGGCGGTGGTGATGTTGTACGTGGTCGAGAGCGACCCCGTGACGGCGGTCGTGGCGCTGTTGCTGTTCACCGTGAGGGTGATGTTGCTGAAGCTGCCAGACGAGGCAGTGTATGTGTTGCCAGTCTGGCTGACGGCCAGGCTGCCGCCGCCGATCTCCGAGATCGAGACGACGATGGCGGCGTCGGACCGCCCGGCGCTCGCCAGCAGGGCGGCGGCCGCGAGGAAAGCCGCGGGGGCACGGCGGAGTGTGCTGAAGACCATGACGGGAAACTCCTCGATATTGACGCCGCCCGACCCCACGCCGGACGACCCACTGCGGTACTCGGCGATCGACCCGACGGCCTTGTCTGGTCGGACGCACATCCGCCGACAACCAAAGTTCGCCGCGAACGCACCAATGACCAGTGCAGGGATGATGCCGAGATTCCGGACCGGACGCCCGGCACCAGGCCGAAATGCGTTCTAGGCTTCGGAATCGGAGGCACCTTACCCGCACCCGCGGGCTGTGTCCATATCAACCGTTAACCGGACTTAGCCTTTGCGCTAACCGGGTGTTCACCCACGTTAGCGCCTTCGCGCCCGCGTGAATTCCGTCCCACCCTTTCTCACCGTTCTGCAGCCCTGCCTCTACACTACCCGCGTGTATCGACCATTCTCCCCTCGATTCCGGGTTTCGTCCCGCATGTCCGAGCCCGCCGCCCTTACGCCCGCGACGATCGCCAGCTTCGACGTGGAGGAACACCACCGCATCGAGGCCGCCGTCGGTGTCGAGGTGTCGCCCGCGCTGAAGGCCGAGTATGGCGTGCGCATGGAACACGCCACCCGCGGGCTGCTCGCCCAGCTCGCGGCGGCAGGCGTGCGGGCCACCTTTTACGTTGTGGGGGAGATCGCCAAATCGCACCCCGGTCTCGTCCTCGACATCCACGCCGCGGGGCACGAGGTCGCGTCGCACAGTTGGGACCACCGCCGCGTCCACCACTTCACCCCGGACGCCTTCCGCGACGACCTGCGGGCGAGCAAGGATGCTCTGGAAGGGGTAACGGGTGAATCCGTTTACGGCTTCCGGGCTCCGACGTTCAGCGTTGTCCGCGAGACCGGGTGGGCGGTCGATGTGCTGGCCGACTGCGGGTTCGAATACGACTCGTCGATCTTCCCCGTCCGGCACGACCGTTACGGCATCCCCGACGCCCCGCGGGGGCCATTCTGGGCGGTCGGCGGGCGGCGAGAAATTCTCGAACTGCCTCCGGCGACGTACCGCGTACTCGGGGAAAATCTGCCGGTGGCCGGCGGCGGATATTTCCGCCTCTTCCCGCCGTGGGTGATGAGGGCGGGCCTGCGGCAGATCGCCCGCTCGACCCCGCCGGCGGTCGGCATGCTCTACTTCCACCCGTGGGAGTTCGACCCCGGGCAGCCGCGGTTGCCGTTGAGGCGCCTCGCCCGGTGGCGGACGTACGTCGGCATCGGCCGCACCGCCGGGCGGCTCACCGACCTCCTCGGCCGCTTCCCGTTCCGCCGGGCCATCGACGTGGTCCGCGACTTGAAAGCCGCCGGCGACACGCTGCCCCGCTTCCGGGTCGCGCCGCCGGCGTGACCCGTCACTTGCCCTCGTCCGGCCCCTTCTTGCGGCGGGCGGCGTACCCCGCGGCGGTCGCCAGCCCCATCAGCCCGGCCACCAGCGTGGACGGTTCGGGGGTGGCACACATCGGCGGCGAGGTCGGCGGTACCGTGATGGGCGGTGGCGACACCGGCGGCACCACCACGAACGGCGGCGGCGACACCGGCGGCACCACGATCACCGGCGGCGGGACGGATGGCGGGTCGACGATCGTGACCGGCGGGGTCGAGGCGTTCACCGGCGGGAAGAAGGCGGCCGCCGGGTGGCAGAAAACGGTAAACGGCATGGCCGTTAGGGTGACGGTCGGGACCACCCGGGTCCAGCGGGAACGGCGGGTCGGCATGGCGTCTCCTTCGCGTGTCGGCCCGCAACCATGCGGGTTCCGCAGCTTCTTTCGGTTGCGCCAGGCCCGCCGCTCCAGCATTTCCCGCCAGGCCCGCTGCCCCCGGGATACTGTCGTTTTTATCCCAACGCCCGCGGCGCGCAGGGGGAGATAGGTCGTGCCGGCGTTTCCGGGGGAAGGGATCGGTTGGGCGGGCGGCCATCGCGGGGAAGGGGCCGGCGGGCGGATTGGGGTGCGGGAGGTGCGGGGGTTTGGCCGACATAAGGTGGGAAGGATCGGGCCAGGAACGCCCGGACCCGCCCCCGCGTCCCCCGGCGGACGTGCGTGGCCCGTCAGGAGGACAGGAACATGCGGCGTATCGTGTTGAGCGGGCTCGGCATCGCCCTCGGCGTCGCGGCCCGGCCGGTTGTCGCCCAGCAGGCCACGGGCCGCGCCGTGACCTTCGGCCGCCCCATCATGGTGGCGGACACGCCCGCCGCCCCGCCGCTCCGGGCGTTGCCCGACCCGGGAGTGACTCCCGCCGGCCTCTTCTCCCGCTCGGGCGAGTCCGCGTCCACCTCGCGCCAGTACCCCAGCCCGTCGGGCGTCGTCCCCAGTCCGGGCCAGATGATGCCGTTCACCACCGGGGGTGTGCCCGTCCTGCCAGGCACGTCATCACCCTACCCGTTCGACGGCTACCCGATGGGGATGGGGGGGATGGGAACGGCGGCGACCGTCCCCACGACCGGCCCCAGCGTCGTCTTTCCGACCGGGACGGCCCAGGGCTTCCCCACGCCCCAGCCCCTCGGCACGCCCGGCGGGCCGCGCGTGACCGAGACGCGGGACGGTAACGGGGTGAAACTCCCGGCCGGCCCCGGGGTGGCGATGGGCGCGCCGGTGCCTCTCGGCACGGCCGTGGTGGTCTCGCCCGTCGGTCCGGACGGCGGGGTGCCGTTCCCCCAGCTCGACAGCCCTGCCTTCGGCGACGGCTGTTTGCCGCCCGGGCAGGTCTCCGGCGGGCTGTTCGACGGCGAATGGTACCGCCGCGGGCTCCTCGGGCGGGCGCTCGTCGGCGACCCCGGCCGCAACCCCCGCTGGTGGGTGACGGGCGAGTACCTCATGTGGTGGACGAAGAGTACGAATCTGCCGCCGCTGGCCACCACTACGACCGTACCCGGGTCCGACGCCTTCCTGGGCGCGCCCGGCACTTCGACCATCCTCGGCGGCGGGCGGGCCGGCGACTTGTTCCACAGCGGGGCCCGGTTCGGGGCCGGCTGGTGGTTCAACGACGACCAGCGGCGGGGGGTCGATTTCCGGTACTTCTTCCTCGGCAGCTCGGCCGACTCGGCGACGGTCGCGTCCGGGACGCTCACCCGCCCGTTCGTCAACCTCAACGCCGGCATCCCGTTCGGCGAGACAGTCGCCTCGCCCGGGTTCTCCACCGGCGCGGTGAACGCCGACCTCAAGAACTCGATGTGGGGGGCGGAGGCCAACTACCGCCGCTTCCTGGCCGGCGACGCGTGCGCCCGCCTCGACGCCCTGGCCGGCTTCCGGTACCTCCACTTCGACGAGCGGCTGGCCGTCAGCGAGACGTTCAGCCGGACCTCCCCGGCCGGGGTGTCGATCGGCCTGCCGGGCGTGGTGAGCGGGACCGTGACCGACCGCTTCCGCACCACCAACGACTTCTATGGCGGCCAGTTCGGCCTCACCGGCGAGATTCGGCGGAACCGCTGGTTCGTCAACGGCCGGACGACGGTCGCCCTCGGCACCGTCCGCCAGTCGGCCGACATCGCCGGGGCCCAGACCCTCACCTTCGCCAACGGGGCGACCGGGCAGTTCCCGGGCGGGCTGCTGGCCGTGCCGGGGGCGAACATCGGTCAGTACCACCAGAACAAGTTCGCCGTCCTGCCCGAGGTGGGCGTGAACGTCGGCTACCACGTCACCCCGCACTTCCGGGTCTTCGTGGGGTACAACTTCATGTACCTGAGCAGCGTGCTGCGGCCGGGCGACGCGATCGACCCCGGCCTGGACGTGGCCCGCATCCCGAACTTCCCGCTCACCCCGGGGGCGACCTTCCTACCGGGCACGCCGCGACCGACGCCGATGATGCGGACGAGCGACTTCTTCGCCCAGGGGGTCAACTTCGGGGCCGGGTGGTCGTGGTAGACACGGTCAACGCCGTTTCGCGGCGCCGCCCCCGGGACCCAAATTGGGACCCGGGGGGCGGGGCGGAAAAAGGGGGGGTGGAAGAGGGGTGGCCCCCCCC
>JANPKP010000364.1:0-23159 GCA_031426095.1 Gemmataceae bacterium | reverse complement strand
GAACTGGCTCATGCTCGGGCCGAGCGGCCCCCGCCGTCTGCGGCTGGCGATCGAGCACTTGGCCCAGTACCGCGGCGGCATCTGCTTCGCCATCGACCTCGACCCGCGGTACGTGGTGAAGTGCCTGAAGGCCCGCAAGATGGCCGAGGCGAACGCCTACAAGGACCACTGCATCGACCAGGCGATCACCGTCCTGGCCGGCGGTCACGACATCAAGTGCATGTTCACCACCCCGAAGCTCCTGGCCGCCCTCGACGAGGCGCTGCGGGCCGGGAAACTGGAGGACAAGTACCGGGAGTTGAAGAAGCCGGTGCCGGCCGGCGGGCTGCGGTCGATTAAGAGCGCCGGCCTCATCGGCATCTTCTCGGGCGGCACCGAGTTCACCCCGCAATTCACCCGCGAGGCGGTCGAGGAGATGCTCGACGGCGGCGAAGTCTACATGACGCCGACCTACGGGAACACGCTGATGGGCCTCGCCTGTTCGAAGCCGGTGAGCGCGGAGGAGGGGTACAAGATCAGCTACTACGCCCCCCAGCCGCGGGCCGTGATCGAGGTCGTCGATCCGAAGGACTACAACCAGGTGGTGCCCTACGGCGGGACCGGGCGGGTGCTCCTGAGCACGTTTACGAAGGAGTTCTTCGTGCCGCGCTTCCCGGAGCGGGACGAGGGCGAGCGGGAGCCGCCGTTCGACAAGTACCCGTGGGACGGGGTGAGCGGCGTCCGCCCGTTCGCCGAGTTGGCCGGCGGCACCGTGGTCGGCGTGTACTGACCCAGGGGGGCCGAGATGCCGTCGCCGTTCCCGGGGATGGACCCGTACCTGGAAACCGAGGCCGGCTGGGGCGGCTTCCATCAAGCCTACGTGGTCGCCGTCCAGGCCGAATTGAACCGCTTCCTCCCGGACGGCTATCGTGCTCAGATCGACGAGTACGTTTGGGTCCAGGATGAATCCGAGGAGCGGGCGTCACGTGTCAAGCCCGATTCGTTTGTACCCGATCGTGGGACCCACTCTGGCAACGCGACGGCGGTCAGGCCGACCACGGCCCCGACGGCTCGGGACGCCTTCCCCAAGCGAGTCGTCGGCGGGTTCGCCATGTAATCGTGACCGGACCCGGCCGGCGAGTGTTGGCGGCCATCGAGCTCTTGAGTCCGTCGAACAAGGAAGCCGGCGAACACCGCAACGAGTATCTGCGGAAGAGGCGGGAATACCTCGGATCGGTCGATCTGCTGGAGATCGACCTCCTGAGGGCCGGCGACCGAGTCCCGACCGGCCGCCCCCACCACCCGCCGTGCGATTACCTCATGACGCTTTGTCGGGCTGAGGCGTTCCCGCAAATCGAACTTTGGGCCGTCGGTGTTCGCGACACGCTCCCGACCTTACCGGTTCCGATCCAAGGACACCCGAACTGCCCGCTCGACCTCCGCCAATGCCTCGATCGCGTCTACGACGACAGTCGTGCCGCACTCGGCATCGATTACGAAGCCCCACCCGAGTACCCGTTACACCGTGCCGACGCCGAGTGGGCGGCTGAACTCCTCAAGAAACACGCCCGCAAGCGAAAGTAGGAAACCCACCCATGATCCGCATCCCCGCCCTCCGGTTCGGCAAGCCGTACACCAGCCTTGAGAAGGCCACCCTCGTCCACCACGTCACCGGCGAGCCGGTGGCCGAGGTGAGCCAGGTGACCGGGAGTATGATCGCCCGCGACATCTCGGGCGTCGAGCGGGCCCACAAGCAGCTCGCGGCCATCCCGGTCCGCGACCTCATCGGCATGTACAAGCAGGCGGCAGACTACTTCCTCAACGCCGCCCTCCCCTGCGGCGACGCGGAACTGACGTTCGCCGAGTACGTCAAGAACCTGTCGGCCACCACCGGGTCGCCGCAGGTGTTCTGCGACCGGAACGCCCGCAAGGTCCAGTACGTCCTCGCCAACATCGAAGAGGTCATCGGCGGGCTCACCCGCGGGCTCGACCTCGACGCCCTCGACAAGGGGTACACCACACGCGGCGGGCGGACGCAGGCGTTCTACCCCACCACCGACGTGTTCGGGGCCGTCCTCCCGTCGAACTCGCCCGGCGTGCACTCGCTCTGGGTGCCGGCGCTTGCGTTCAAGGTGCCGCTCCTGCTCAAGCCGGGGCGGGAGGAGCCGTGGACGCCGTTCCGCGTCCTCCAGGCGTTCATCAAGGCCGGCATCCCCGCGAGCGTCATGGCCTTTCTGCCGACCGACCACGCTGGGGCGGCCGACATCCTCCGCCTTTGCGGGCGGAGCATGGCCTTCGGCGACGACAAGACGATGGCCCCGTACAAGAACGACCACCGGGTCGAAATCCACGGCACCGGGTACTCGAAGTTCATCCTCGGCGAGGATCAGGTCGACAACTGGGAGAAGCACCTCGACGTGATGGTCGAGGGGATCGCGGCCAACGGCGGGCGGGCGTGCGTGAATGCCTCGGGCGTGTGGACGCCGCGGCACGCCAAGGAGATCGCCTACGGGCTGGCGAAGCGGCTGGCGACGGCGAAGGCCCGGCCGTGGGACGACCCGGCGTGCGAGGTCAGCGCGTTCGCCAACCCGGCCGTCGCCGAGGCGATCAACGCGATGGTGGACGAGGGGATCAAGGCCGGCGGGGCGGTGGACGTGACGCAGGAGGTTCGCGGCACCCCCCGGCTCGTCAAGGACGGTCGGGTGGCGTGGCTCCTGCCCACGGTCGTCCTGTGCGACTCGCCGGACCACCCGCTGGCGAACAAGGAATTCCTGTTCCCTTACGCGGCGGTGATAGAATACCCGCAGTCCGACGTGCTCAAGCGGATCGGGTACACCCTGGCGGCCACGGGGCTGACCGACGACCCCGCGTTCATCGCCGACCTGCTCGCCTGCCCGAACATCGAGCGGCTGAACCTCGGACCCGTGCCCACGAACCGTTTGACCTGGGACCAGCCGCATGAAGGGAACCTCTTCACCCACCTCTACCGGCAGCGGGCGCTCCAGCGGGCCGACCGGGCCGCCGCCGGGGTTTGACCTCCAGCCGCTCGGGCGGGTGGTGTCCGAGGCCGGCGGGCTGGCCCGGCTCGGGGAGTTCGCCCGCTCGCTCGGCGGCACCCGGGCCCTGCTCGTCACCGACCCCGGGCTGTGGGGCGCGGGCCACCCCCAGCGGGCGGCCGAGTCTCTCCGCAAGGCGGGGGTCACGCCGTTCACGTTCGACGGCGTGAAGGAGAACCCGACCGAGCGGCAGGTGAACGTCGGGGTGGCCTTCGCCCGCGACCACGCCGTCGACCTGATCGTGGCCGTCGGCGGCGGCTCCTCGATGGACTGCGCCAAGGGGGTGAACTTCCTGCTGACCAACGGCGGGAAAATGGCCGACTACAAGGGGCACAACCGGGCCACCAAGCCGATGCTCCCGTCCATCGGAGTGCCGACCACCACCGGGACCGGCAGCGAGGCCCAGAGTTACGCCCTCATCACGGACGAGAGCTCGCACCTGAAGATGGCCTGCGGCGACAAGAAGGCCGCCTTCCGCGTGTCGATCCTCGACCCCGAAGTGACGCTCTCACAGCCCCGCGGTGTGGCCGCCGTCACCGGCCTGGACGCCGTCGCCCACGCGGTCGAAGCCTACGTCTGCACCCGCCGCAACCCCGTCTCGGCCATGTGCGCCCTCGCCGCCTTCCGCCACCTGGAGCCGAACTTCGAGGCGTCGCTCGACGTGCCGGCCAACCTCGCGGCCCGCTCGGCGATGCAGGTCGGGGCCCACCTCGCGGGCATGGCGATCGAGTACGCCATGCTCGGCGTCTGCCACAGCTGCGCGAACCCGCTGACGGCCCACTACGGCGTCACGCACGGGGTCGCCATCGGGCTGATGCTGCCGCACGTCGTCCGCTTCAACGCCCCGGCCGCCGGTGCCCTGTACGCCGACCTCGTGGGGGAAGCGGGCCTAACGAACGGCCAGCCGGCCGCCGACGTACTGGCCGCCCGCCTCACGCGGATGCTCGACGCCGCCGGCCTGCCGAAGACGCTGAAAGAGGTGGGGGTGAGCGACGGTATCCTCCCATTGCTGGCCGAGGAAGCGAACCAGCAGTGGACGGCCCGCTTCAACCCCCGCCCCGTGACCGACGCCGACATCCTCCGCATCTATCAGGCCGCGTGGTAACCCTACCCCCGAGTTCCGCCATGACCCGGTCGGCCGTCGCGGTTGTCGCCGCCGCCCTTCTCGCCTCGCCCGCCCCCGCCGCCGACTGGCCGGTGTTCCGCGGCGACTCGCTCATGACCGGCGTCGGGCAGGCCAAGCTGCCGGACAAGCTCGACGAGCGGTGGACGTTCAAGACGGGCGACACGGTCGAAGGGGCCCCCGCGGTCGCCGGCGGGGTGGTCTACGTCGCGTCGATGGACAAGCACTTGTACGCCCTCGACCTCGCCACCGGCAAGCAAAAGTGGAAGACCAAGCTCGGGCACTTTAAGGCGTCGCCGGCCGTCCGCGACGGCAAGGTGTACGTCGGCGACCTCGACGGGCACTTCTATTGCGTCGACGCCGCAACCGGGGCGAAGGCGTGGCAGTTCGACACCGAGGGGGAAATCCACGCCGGGGCCAATTTCCACGGGGCGAACGTCCTCATCGGCTCGCACGACACCTCCCTCTACTGCCTCGGGCCGGACGGCAAGAAGGTGTGGGAACTCAAGACCGACGGGCCGGTCAATGGCACCGCCGCCGTGACCGCCAACCTCACCTTCGTGGCCGGGTGCGACAGCGTCCTGCACGTCGTGGACGCGGCCACCGGCAAGGACACCGGCACCGTCGACCTCGGCGGGCAGGCGGGGGCGACGGCCGCGGTCGTCGGCGACCTGGCGTTCGTCGGCACGATGAGCAACCAACTCGTCGGGGTGAACTGGAAGGACAAGAAGAAGGCGTGGGAGTTCGAGGCGGCCAAGCGGCAGCAGCCGTTCTACGCCTCGGCCGCCGTCACCGACTCGCTCGTGGTGGCCGGCAGCCGCGACAAGAAGGTTTACGCCATCGACCGGGCCACGGGCAAGGAAGTGTGGAACTTCGCCACCGAGGGGCAGGTCGACCCGTCGCCCGTCATCGTCGGCAACCGGGTTTACGTCGGCTGCCTGTCCTCCGGCGGTGAGTTCTACGTCCTCGACCTGAAGACCGGGGCGAAGGTCCAGGAACTCGCCCTCGACAGCGCCGTGAGCGGGTCGGCCGCCGTCGGCCCGGACTGCCTCGTGGTCGGGACCGACAAGGGGACCGTCTACTGCCTGGGGTCGAAGTAACTGCTCGACCGACCGCTTTCGAGATACGCCATGACCGTCGCCGCCGACCAGGAAAAGACCGGCCTGGGCAACTACTTCATCGTCAGTCGGACGAAGACGTGATTTTTCCGTAACCCTTTGCAGATAGCACTTTACAACTTGGCACTGGTGGAATGGAGGGAATGAAAAGCACCGAATTCCGTGCCTTCCAGTGCCAGTTCCGTGCCACCCTCCCGGCACTATATCGGCGGCTCCGTGGGCTGGACCCGATGCAGGCCGTGATCCCAACGACGACCTTGTTACAGAATTAAGTCGAACACGTCTCAGACCGAAAAACCTGACAGAAGTACCACCCCCGCCCCGCTCACAGACTCCATGACCACCCTGTTCTTGTTCATAACGCCGTTATGAACTCGGTCGCCACCACGCTCTCAGCACATCACGCCCCGTTAATATCGCCCACAGGTGTATCGCACCCGTTCACTACGGAAACACTTGAAATCAAGGGGAAAACGTATCGTTGTAGGGGTGTTGTGGTAGTCCGCTGGACGTTTCTCGACGGCGGGGCTTGACCCGTTCTTGATACCGCCCGCCGCCGTCGCCGGACCCGTCCAGAACGATTTTGTTCCCCGTCGAAGAAAAATCGCACGGTCACGCTTACATAGGGTGTCGGCAGAGTTCGACCCCCGACAGGAGCTTCCATGTTCAAAGACTACTTAACGATAAGCGAAGTCGCCGCCCGGCTGGGTGTGCGGTTCTACCGGATCAAGTACGCACACCGGGCGGGCCACGTCGGGGAGCCGCAGCGGGTGGGCAACCACCGCTTGTACGACGAAGCCGACATCCGGCGGCTTCAAAACTATTTCACAGCGAAGGAAGGTGACGATGGATCAGTTCAATTACAAGGGCAAGACCTACCCCGTCTGGCGGAACCAGAAGGGCTATGCGTGCATCACGACCAACGATGAAGGTTACGGCAAAGCGTTCCTGCTACACCGGCTGGTTTGGGAGCAGGAGAACGGGCCAGTCCCGATGGGACATGAGGTTCATCACATCGACCTTGACCGGGGCAACTGGCGGCTCGACAACCTGATGGCCGTAGACCGTCAGACGCATCATGCGATGCACCGGGACTTGCGATCCACAGGTAAGAGCAACAAAGCGGGAACGGACTTCGGAAAGAAAATGAACCCGAACCACCGCCCGGAGAAGAACAACCCATGAAAAAGCAGACGCCACCGGCGGCAACCGGCGGCGTCTGGAAGGTGATCGGTGACGGCGACCACAACAGTATCTATCGAAGACGCCCTCGTATCTCTCCGAGAAACCTACCGGGCGTGCTGCTTCAAGAGGTTCGGCAAGGACGGCAGACCCATCCCGTGTCGGTCGCCACGTTGTCCGTGTCCGGCCTGTCGTCGCAAGCACGCCGAGAAGGAGTCGGCCATCCTGTCGAAATCGTTCAAGGACCGGCCTCCCGACTACTGTTTCACGTTAAAGATCGAGGACGACGAACACACGCCCGACGTGCTGATGGCCTCGTACTTGAAGCCCTTCGTGCAGAAGGTCCGTGACTTCCGCAAGGCGAACGGCGTCGTCATCGAGTACGACATCCGGTTGGAATTCGACAAGCACGGCCAACCGCACGGCCACCTGACGGTCATCACCGCCCTCAACTGGTCGGTGTGGAAGATGAAGGACATGGTGCGGGGCTGGTGGGCGGCGTGCTGCCAGAACCGCCCGGTGAAGGTGTACTGCGACAGGGTGAACGACGCCACCGCCCACGCCCGCTACGTCACCAAGAACTTGCGGGATCGCCGGGGCGTGTTGCCGCCGCCGGACGACTGGAACGGCAAGACGTGCCGCCTGAACTGGCGGTCGAGAGGGTTCCTTTCCAAGAGCAAGGCGACGTTGTGGCGGGAGCAGATCGAGGAATGGTTCCCGAAGGCGACAGTACCGGACGAGCCGCCGATCACCCACAACGAGACGCCTGCCGCCACGACCGCCGTGCAAGCCCCTACGAGGCCCGTGGCGGCGTTCTGGCCGCTCATGTGGTTGATGTCTCGCCCGTGCCGTCTTCGGGCCGCAACGGGCCGTTCTGTGCAATTTGCTGAAGCCTTCGGGCCGGTGCGAAGTCGGCGGTGGCGTCCGCTGCCAAGAGGCCCATGAGAAGATCAACAACCACGACGAGGAGAACTACGACATGATGACGTTCAGAGAGTTTTTGGCGATGCAAGAGGGCGTGTTGCTTCCCGACCGACGACCACGAAAAGGCTTGTCGAGTATCAACCCGTTCCCAACAACCAACGCCCACAGGAAGCGGCTCCACGCCAAGCCGGTGAAGCCGCTCAAGCTGTTCCCGCCCACCGTGCGGAGTGTGGCCGAGATCGTGCCGAACAAGTTGATCCCGAAGTTGGGGCCGCACAAGCCCCGACCCCCGCTCGGCTAACCGGCTCAGTGGACGACCCCGGCGACTTCGTTCACCCCCACGTCGTCAAAGTCGATTTCCATGTGGGCGAGTAGCACGTCAAGGTCGATGCCGCTGTTGTCCCGCACGTCCTCGTCGGGAACGATGTGGTTGTTCTGCCACACGGCCACCAGCCGCCGAGCTTCATCGAGCGACTTGCAGAACCGGCTCCGAAAGACCCGGTGCGTGTCGTCGTCCAGTTCGGCCAGCATGACGTGGAACAGGTCGGCCCAGCGGTTGATGTAGATGGCGTGCTTCATGGTCGTGTTCCTCCGGGGTGGGTTCGATTTGATCGTAGCGTCGGCCTGCACGAAACGCTACGATGGTTGGAACCGAAACCACCGTGGGCCGAACATGAAGATCAAGACCGTGCCGGTCGGGGACATCACCGTGGGCCAGCGGTTCCGCAAGGACGTGGGCGACATCGACGGGCTGGCCGTGAGCATCAAGGAACTCGGCCTGCTGCACCCCGTCGTCGTCACCCCGGACCTGCGACTCGTCGCCGGGTTCCGCCGCCTGACCGCCTGCAAGACGTTGGGGTGGAAAACGCTCCCGGTGCGGCTGCTGGACATCGAGCGGATCATCGAGGGCGAGTTCATCGAGAACGTAGCCCGCAAGGATTTCACGCTGTCGGAGATCGCCGCCATCGCCCGTGAACTACGGCCACGGGTGGAGGCCGACGCAGCGGAGCGACGGCGGGGTGGGTTGAAGAAGCGGTGGGCGTCAGAGGGGGAAAGTTGCCCCGACCGACCGCCGGGAAAAACCAGAGACATCATCGCCCGGCACGTCGGCTTGAGCGGGCGGTCACTCGACAAGATCGAGGCCATCACCAAAGCCGCCGTCGAAAATCCCACCCGCTACGGCTCGCTCAAGGAACAGATGGACAAGGGCGGGAAGAACGCTCGGCTCAACCGCATTTACCTTGAACTGCGGCATCTCCAAGAAGCGGAGTTGGCGGCGGGGTATGACGCCCCCGGCCCCGACGATGTGCGGCTCCATCACGGCGACTTCCGCCAGTTGGAGAAGCACGTCAAACCCGGCACGGCCCGGCTCGTCGTGGCCGATCCGCCGTGGGGCAAAGACGCCCTCGACCTGTGGCCGGACGTGGCCGCACTCAGCAGCCGCTTACTCATGTCCGGCGGACTGCTGGTGGCGTTCCCACCGCTCATGTTCCTGCCGCAAGTGGTCGCTGCTCTCTGCCAGCATCTTTCCTACCAGTGGACTGTCGCCCTGTTCCGGGGCGACCCGGCCCCGCTGGTCATCCCGCTGCACGTCATGAACGGGTGGAGGCCGCTATTCCTGTACTCCAACGGGAAGACCGGCAATCTCCGCATCCGGGACGCCCTGAACTACGCCCGGACGACGTGGAAGAAGAAGTTCCACCCGTGGGAGCAGAACCCCGATGAACTCCGATACCTTGTTGAGCATCTGACCCAGCCGGGGGACATGGTGGTGGACTTCTTCGGGGGCAGCTTCGGGGCGGCTGTTGTTTGCCGCACTGCTGGCCGTCGTTACTGCGGGTCCGATACTGATGAGGGGTGCGTCAACATCGGGCGGAAGCGGCTTCAAGACAGCGACCCCGTTGGACCCGAAACAACCCCGTTGTGAGCCATCCAACCATCGAGTACAATCGTCGTTCTTGAAGCGGTGCGACTGCTCCCGGCAGTTGGTGAGCGACGATCACCCGTTCGAGTCCGACCACACCCGTCCTCGACGCCCAACACCCCGGACATGGAGTGAAGGACATGACCGCCGAGTGGTACTACCGGACTTCCACGGGACAGGAAAAGGGGCCGGTGACGGCTCAGAAGCTCAAAGAGCTTGCGGTGTTTGGCCTGATCGAACCGACGACGGAGATCAGGAAAGGGGCCGAGGGCAGGTGGATCACTGCCAACAAGGTGAAGGGGTTGCTGGACGCCGCACCACCGAAGCCCACGGCCACCAAGACGACACTCCCGTCGTGGATGCAGCCGCAGGACGGCGACGATGAGGCGGAACCTGCCCAGCCACGCCCCAAATCCCCGGCCCCGCTGGTCCGCAGACCACCGGTGGACGCCGACCAAGATGAAGATGATCGCCCCGTCCCGGTTCGTCGCAACGACCCCTCGGACGTGGTTGACGCCGAGTACACCGTGACCTCACCCGCCAAGCAGCGGTCGCCCCTCTTGCTCATTGGGGCTGGAGTCGGCGGGACGTTGTTGGTCGTCGGGTTGGTCGTCGTCATCGCAACACAGATGGGTGGGTCAGGAAAGCCAGACCTTAAAGATCGGACTGGCTCCCCCACGGCTGGCGGGCCGTCCCCTGACGAACGCCAGCGGGAATTGAGGCTCGCTGAGGAACGACGGCGAGGCGAGGAGCAACAGAAGCAGGGTCAGGCGTTTGAGGAAGCCAAGAAGCTTCTGACCGACAGCCTTTCGTCTGCTGGCGGCACGGCAGAAGCCAACGTGAGGAAAGGCGTCGAGCTTCTGAACCAGCACCTTTTACGTCCAACCGCTTCTAACCAAGCAGAAGCGAAGCGGTTGCTGGAACACGCTCAGATCACCCTGTCTGATGACAAGGCGATGTCACTCCTTCTCTCGTTGAGCGATTATGATCGACGGGAATTTGCGGGCGAAAGCGGCAGTTTCACCGCCAACCCGATTGTGATCGTCAAGAAGTCGAAGTTGGAGCAGATGTCTCCCGGCTTCAGTGACACCTACAAGACGAAGGTGGAGAAGGAAGGGGAGGAAACGAAGGTCTTTATCGAGAGTGGCGACTACCAGTCCTCGATGGCGAACGCCTTCTACGACCGATTGAAAAAGAACTCTAAAGCGTCCTTGCAGCAAGTCGCCAAATTGGATACCGACGCCAAGTTGGAGAGGGAACGGCAACGACAGGAGAAGGAGCGGCAGGCGGTCCTCCAAAACGGCACAGACGAATTCAAGCGGATCGTGGAGTACCCGGAGAAGCACATCTACGGCCACTACTACTTCGATGGCGTTTTCGGAAGTCGCTTCGGAAACATGAAAAGGGACAAAGCGGCGAAGTGTTACACCGTCGCCTTCCAGTGCCAGAAGAAGCAGATTTTCTCGGCCAACTTCGGGTTGCGGAAGGACGAGATCAACTTCGTCGTCTCGGACGACATGGGCAACAAACTCCTCGACCTTCGGGACAGCGAGTTCTTTGCCCGCATCCACTGTCGAATTCGATATGGCAACCCGGATTACAACACCTTCCCGATGGCCGTGATCTACAAGATCGAGTTCTACGAAGACGCCACTTTCAAAGGACAGCCGAAGGCGACGGTCGAGTGACCACGACCCACATTCGGCTCCGAGGAGAAGCAATCCATGACCGAGTACCGCTACGTCATCCAGCACAAGGACGGCACTTGCCTTTACCTTTCCGAGAAGGGGCCGATGCCGCAACCGCTGGAGTTTCTGAAGCAACTCCGTGACGATGGCTTCAGCTATGCCGAAGAACGGTCTTTCGGGGAAGCCATGCTACGCATCCTGACGAGGGACACCTACACCGGGACTACGACCGGGGCGGTCGTCCGCACCGATCCGTACACCGGGCAGAAGCACAAGTCGTGAACACCGGCCCTGGTCGGAGTACGGCTTTCTGGAGGGAGACAACTACATCATGTCCGCCGACATGACCGCACTTGAACTCTTTCGGGAGAAGGCGAAAGAACTGGAAGACTCGATCTTCGTTCAGTCCATCGCCAAGAGTGGATCACTCAGCACGACCATCAAAGGTCGGGTGTGCGAAAATTTGACGCCCCAGCGGACGGGGCCGACCGAAGACGAAATCCGCTCCTCGGTCCTGACGATCCGGTTATTCTGCCAAGACAACGACCGCATCTCGATCAGGAAGACCGCCACCCTCGTCAACTCCTTGACCATCGACCAGCAGATCAAGGACGAATATGCCCGGTGGCGGTCGGAGTTGAACGATTTCCTCGATGCCCCAACCTCCACGGGGTTCGACCTCGGCAACGGCCCGACTACCCGGAGGTTCTTGTTTGAGACGTTCCTGTACGGGTTCTACGCCCACTTGGAAGATGCGAAACTCAAACTGATCTCCGACTGGCGGGGGATGCCGTTCTTCGCTGACATGAAGATGGAATTCGACATGATCCTGCTCAAGTTTACCCAAGCCGTCGCTCGCCTGAGTCGCACCATCGAGAAGGTTGAGGCCGCTCTCGCCGGGGGCGGGCGTGCCGCCGACCAGAACCCTGCTAAATAGGGTGTCTCTGAGGTTGCAATAACGCAGCCCGCTGTTGGCCGGGCTGCGTTATCACTGCACTCTGCCAGATGGAAATCAGGGGTGAAAATCGCTTTCTCACCGAAAGCGGTGGTTCGGGTATTTTGTGCAGGATGTGTTGTTGATCGAACTCGGCGTCGATGTTAGACTTGACCCCGTTGACGACCCGATGGCCGAGACGACGCCTCCCTTGATGGGGCGGTGAACAGACGGCATCCGTCACACGCCAAATAAGCTCCATAGGCCAGAGCAGATGATGAGTTGGATCATGTTCGATGGACCGCAAAATCCTTCTTCCGCAAGAGGTTGCGGAGCAGCTTCGTTGTACTCGTAGGCATATTTACGACCTGTTTGCCAGAAAAGAACTGACGGGCTTCCGCACTGGAAAAGCCATCAGGCTCTACTCTGACGGCGTTGAGAACTACATCACTCGCAACAGCAACGAGACGCCCCCGCCGGTCGTCCAACAGGGGTTCCCCACGTCGTTGTTGTCCAACCCGCAGATCAAGCCGCCGACCCTTCCAGCGGCTTCCCCGTCGTCTCGTCCACGTTCGGAACGACTGACCCCACCGCCGGTGGGCTACCGACACTTGCGGCCTCGCAGGGCAACGCCATGATGTGCTTCAAGTGACCGGCGAACGTCTCGATCTCGGAAGACAAGTGGCTGTAGTGCTTCGACAACATCGCCGTGGACCGATGGCCCAGCATCCCGGCGACGTGGGTTTCCGGCACGCCCTTCTTCAACATCTCGGTGGCGAAGGTGTGACGGAAGCCGTACATGATGCCCGTGCTGGACAACTTGATGCCCTTCTTCTTGAGTTTCTGCCGTAAACCGGCCATCGCCTTGCCGATGGCCGTGTCCGTCCACGGGTTGCCCTTGTTGTTCAAGAACAGCGGGCCTTCGGGCCGCAAGGCCACCAGCTTCTTCGTCAAGGCGAGGAGCGTCGGGTTCAGCAGAACGACCAGCGGCCCGCCGCTCTCCATCGTCTTGTGTTCCTCGAACACCCACGACGGGACCGGAGCTTCGTGGAAGTGCTTGGCGGTGACGGCGGCGACCATATGCGGGCGGGTTCCGCTGTTGCGGCAGGCGGTCAGGAAGTCCCTCAACGGCTCGTTGGCGTGGGCGGTCATCGCCTCGTAGTCCGCTGGCGGGATCACGCTGTCACGGCCCCGGCTGACGATGGGCGGAATGTCGAGCTTGTCGGTAAGCGGGTTCTTGCTGGCGATCCCCTGCCGGACGGCCCAATTCAGGCATGTCAGGACGCAGACCATGACGCCACGCTGGGTGCTTTTGCCCCACTTGGGGTGCTGCTTCATCACGTTGTCGATGTGGACGGCCTTCAGGTCACGGAGCAGGACATCGCCGTGAACGTCAATGACCGCCTGCAAGTGCGGGCGGTAAGTCTTATAGGTCTTGGCGGTCTTGTTGCGGCTGATCCAGTCCAAGAACTGCTCGGCCACCGCCGAGAAAGGGTTTTTGTCCCCGGCGGTAGTTACACGGGAGAGGGCCATCAGGTCGTGCCACTTCTCGAACGCCTCCTCCTCGGTGGCGGCGAGCTTGACCTGTTTGCCGTCGTGCCAGACATACCAGCAATCCCGCTCGACCCGGAACCACGGTTCAGAACGCCGTGCCATTGTTCGACTCCTTGCCCGGTGGTAGGATGAAATAGTTTCCCACCGGCTGAGAGTAGTCTAATACCGTGCCGGTTCTGTGCCAAGCTCAGTTTTGGAGTTTCCCTAAGTGCAAACGCAGCAACAACTTGAGCAAGAGAAGACGGGCTTAGGGAACTACTTCATCGCCAACTACCCGCCGTTCTCGTTCTGGAAGAACAGCTACGTCCCCGACGCCGTGAAGGTGCTGGCGTCGCCGCCGACGCCGGGCACGCCGCTCGGGCTATACCTGCACATCCCGTTCTGCCGCAAGCGGTGCAAGTTCTGCTACTTCCGCGTCTACACCGACAAGAACGCCAAGGAGATCGAGGTCTACCTCGACGCCCTCGTCAAGGAAGTGGAGTTGCTCGCCAGGCAGCCCTGCATCGGCGGCCGGCCGCTCGACTACGTCTACTTCGGCGGCGGTACCCCGTCGTACCTGAGCGCCACCCAACTCGAACGGCTGATGACCCGGCTCAAGGGAATCATGCCGTGGGACCAGGCCCGCGAGGTGACGTTCGAGTGCGAGCCGGGGACGCTCCAGAGGCACAAGCTCGAAACGCTCCGGGCGATGGGCGTCACCCGCCTGAGCCTCGGCGTCGAGAACTTCAAGCCGGAGATCCTCCAGTACAACGGCCGGGCCCACCTCGAAGAGGAAATCTACCGGGCCTACGGCTGGGCCCGCGAGCTGGGCTTCCCACAGATCAACATCGACCTCATCGCCGGCATGGTCGGCGAGGACTGGGACAACTGGAAGCGGTGCGTCGAGAAGACGATCCAGATCGCCCCGGACTGCGTGACGGTCTATCAGATGGAGCTGCCGTACAACACGGTCTTCTCCCGCGAACTCAAGGTGATCGGCAACGACGAGCCGGGCGTCGGGGTGGCCGACTGGCCGACCAAGCGGGCGTGGGTGCGGTACGCCTTCGACGAGTTCCAGAAGGCGGGCTACGCGGTGTCGAGCGCCACGACGGTGGTGAAGGACAAGGCGAACACCAAGTTCGTCTACCGCGAGGCCCTGTGGCGGGGGGCCGACATGCTCGGGACCGGGGTCGCCTCGTTCGGCCACGTCAACGGCGTCCACCTCCAAAACCTCGACACCTGGGAGCAGTACATCGCGGCTCTCGACAAGGGCGACCTGCCGCTCGGCCGGGCCTTCCCGACGACGCCGCGGGACCGCCTCATCCGCGAGGTGGTGCTGCTCCTCAAGACCGGCCACCTGGACGTGCCGTACTTCCGCGACAAGTACGGCGTGGACATCCGCGACGAGTTCCGGGCGGCGTTCGCCAAGCTCCAGGAAGAAGGCTGGCTCGCGGTGAACGGCGAGAGCATCGACTGCTCGCCGGACGGCCTCATCCAGATCGACCGGCACCTGACGGTGCTGTTCGACGCCAAGTACGTCAGCGACCGTTACACCTGAGACCCCCGGCCCATGCCCGAGCCGCTGACCTTCCACATGGGCAAGCACCCGGCCGTGCTGCCCGCCGACCTGCGGTACTGCAAGAACCACATGTGGTGCCGGCCCGGCGCGGCCGGCACCCACCGCTTCGGGTTCACCGCCTACGCCCTCCGGCTCATGCAAGACGTTTACTTCCTCGAATGGGCCGTGGACGCCGGGGCCCCGGTGCCGCTCAAGGCGAAGATCGGCTACATCGAGACATCGAAGGCCCAGTCCGAACTCTACGCGCCGCTCGCCGGCACCGTCACCGCCTTCAACCCGGAAGTCCTCGCCGACCCGTCCGCGATCAACGCCGACGGGTACTGCGCGGGGTGGCTCTTCGAAATGACCGGCGACGCCTCCGACACGCTCGACGTGGACGCCTACTACGCCCACCTCGCGGCCGGGTGGGACAACACCCAGCGCATCCTGAAGGGGCAGATCAACGCGGCCGGGGACGACGACTGACCGCCGCCGCGGCCGCTTGACAAACCGCCGCGGTTCGGTTCACTGGCAGTATCCGCCCCCGCACCGCCCACCCCGCCCGACGAGTCCCGCATGAGCCGCCGCCTCACCGTCGTGTTGTCGCAAGCCCCGGGCAAACACCCGGCCAAGCGGGGGCTCGAAGAGAGCGTCGTCGCCGCCCTCATCATGGAGCCGGGCGTCGAGGTGTCGGTCGTCCCCAACTTGTACGACCTCGGCCCCGGGCACACCGGCCGGCTCTTCCTCGAAGGCGTCGCCGGCGACATGGTCGTCTTGAGCTGGCTCTACCCGCGGGCCGCGTTCTGGCTGCTCGACCGCGACGGCATCAAGGGCCTCTTCGGGGAAACGCTCCTCAAGCCGGCGGACGACGACGAGGACACCGACGACACCCCGACCGACGGCGACAAGCCGGCGGCCATCGGCCCGGCCGGCGAGTTGCCCGACCGACACATCTACACCCTCGACCTGCGGGACGCGAACAAGCCCGACGTGTTCGTACAGGAGGTCCGCCGCATTGCGGCCGAGTGCCGGGACCGGCGCGACGAGAAGGCCCGGGCGAAGGCGGCGAACAACCCGGCCATCGTGCAACTCGGCCTCTCGGTCCGCGCCCCGGAGCCGGCCGTGCCCGCCGCCCTCGCCGCGTTCACGCCGGAGCAACTGCTCGCCCCGGCGGGCCGCCGCTGGTACCCGGTCATCGACTACGACCGCTGCACGAACTGCCTCGAATGCCTCGACTTCTGCCTGTTCGGCGTGTACGGCGTGGACGCCCTTGAACGCATCCTGGTGGAGAGCCAGGACAACTGCAAGAAGGGCTGCCCGGCGTGCAGCCGCGTCTGCCCGCAGTCGGCGATCATGTTCCCCGAGTACAAGTCGCCGGCCATCGCCGGGGCCGACACGGGGGCGGTCGGCGGCTTGAAGATCGACCTGAGCCGCCTCTTCGGCGGCGAGCCGGCCGACCCGCTCGCGGCCGCCGTGGCCGAGCGAGACCGCGAACTGGTGGCCGACGGCCGTACCGCCGTGGGGGCCGCAGTCGGGCTGGCGAAGCGGCAGGCGGATGTGCCAGCGGGGCCGAAAGACGACCTCGACAAGCTGATGGACGACCTCGATGCTTTGGGGTTGTGAAAGCGGAGGCCGTGCAGATGGGCTCGCCGAAGTGTCAAGCCATCGAGTCGCTTCAGAGACTCCCTGACGACTGCTCGTGGTTCGACGTTTTGTACCGCGTCTACGTTCTGGCAAAGGTCAGCACTGGATTTGACGAGATCGACGCCGGCCGCGGCATCCCGCACGAGGAAGTGAAGCGGGAAATCGAGGATTGGATTCGGACATCCGGCCTAGATTGCCAGGTCTCGGGAGACACCGCCCCCAACCCCCTCGCTCTCGACAGCTTTCCGAAGTTCGACGGGTGGCACCTCCTCGGCGCGTTCCCCGACGGCGCTGAGGACGATGTCGGAAGCTGGCTGCTCGTCCACGACGGGGAGGCGCTTTTGCTGGAGGTGCCTCCGGGGGTGCCGGTCAAAACCGTGAAGGCGGCCCTCGATCGTGCCGGGGCGACGCTCCGCTTCGTCACGGCCTCGCACGACCACGAAGACCATCTCGATCCCGAAACCTGGGACGCTTTGGTCGAAGCCTTCCCGGACGCGAAGTTCATCACCCCCTCTTACGTCCGGGGCGACCGCCTCCTGGGTCTCGCTGACGAGCCCGTCTGGCTCGTCAAAGGGCCGAAGCACTCCGCGAGCGACATCGTGACCGTGTTCCGCGGGGTCGCCATGACGGGGGACATCGAACTCGGAACGTTGTCGTCGGTGAACGACGAGGTTCCGACCCGGACCAAGAAGAAGAGCATGGCGCGGCTCGCCGAGTTTCAAGATCGGACCGGCTACCTCGTCCATTCCATCATGAGCGCCCACCTCAACGACATCAGGGGGTCGGTCAACTGGCCGGACCTGTTCAAGTACCCGCCCAACGACTCGTAACACGCGGCACTGATGACGACACCCGACCGCCTCCGTGCCGCGTACCTCACCGCCCGCGACGCCCTGCTCGCCGAACGGGTGCCGGCCGGGCACTGGGTCGGGGAGTTGTCCACGTCGGCCCTCTCGACCGCCACGGCGGTCATGGCCCTTCACGTCGTCAACCCGTTCGAGCATCCCGAACTGATCGCCGGCGGGGTCCGCTGGCTGGCGGAACACCAGAACCCCGATGGCGGCTGGGGCGACACCACCAAGAGCGTGTCGAACATCTCCACGAGCATGCTCTGCCGGGCGGCGTTCGCGCTCACGGGGGCGGCGAAGGAATACCCCGACGCGGTGGGCCGGGCCGAGGAATACCTGACGACGGTGGCCGGCGGGTCGGGCGAGCGGCGGGCCGACGCGGTCCGCAAGCGGTACGGGAAGGACCACACCTTCTCGGTGCCGATCCTGATGACGTGCGCCCTCGCCGGTCTGGTGCGGTGGGGCGAGGTGCCGCGGCTGCCGTTCGAGTTGGCCGTGCTGCCGCAGTCGTGGTACCGTTTCGCCCGGATGCCCGTCGTCAGCTATGCCCTCCCGGCCCTCATCGCCATCGGCCAGTGCGTCCACGCCCACCGGCCGTCCTCGAACCTCCTACGAACGGCCGTGCGGCGGGTGGCACGCGGGCGGACCTTGAAGGTTCTCCGCCGCATCCAGCCGACCACCGGCGGCTACCTGGAAGCCACCCCTCTGACGAGTTTCGTGGTGATGGCGCTCGCCTCGATCCGCCGCCGACGGTCGGCCGCCGAGAAGGCGGTGATCGACGAGGGGGTGCGGTTCGTGGTGAACTCCGTCCGCCCGGACGGCAGTTGGCCGATCGACACGAACCTGGCGACGTGGGTGACGACCCTGAGCGTGAACGCCCTCGCCGCCGCTGACGACCTCGACGCCCTCGACTCGAAGGACGCGATCCTGGCGTGGCTCCTGAAGCAACAGTACACGGAGCGGCACCCGTACACCGGGGCCGCCCCTGGTGGCTGGGCGTGGACCGACTTGGCGGGCGGCGTGCCAGATTGCGACGACACCCCGGGGGCGTTGCTGGCGCTCTACGCTCTTCGACCCGCAGACCTTCCCGATAGTCATTTGAAGAGGGAGTTTAAAGGCTCCGATTGGATGTGCGGCTTGCAGAACCGCGATGGAGGGTTTCCCACTTTCTGTCGCGGGTGGGGAACGCTGCCGTTTGATCGGAGTGGCGCTGACCTTACTGCACATGCGATTCGAGCAATCTGGAACTCGGGACACGTTAGCAACGGAACGTTCACCATCTCGAAACGTGCATTTTCTTACCTTACCCGTGAACAGCGTTCGGACGGCTCATGGCTCCCGCTCTGGTTTGGCAACCAGCACGCCCCGGACGACATCAATCCCGTGTACGGCACGGCCCGCGTGCTAGCGGCGTATCGGGACTTTGCCGCGACTTTCAATCCTGAGATTATGGAGTCGCCCGAGTGTCAACGCGGGGTCGCGTTCCTGCTCGCCGTCCAGAACGCGGACGGCGGCTGGGGCGGGGCGACTGACTGCCCGTCGTCGGTGGAGGAAACCGCCCTCGCGGTGGAAGTGCTGCTCGACCTCGCCCCGTCGGACGCAGCCGGGGCGGTGCAACGGGGCGTAACGTGGCTGGTGGAGGCGGTCGAAAGCGGCCGGTTCCGCGAGCCGAGCCCCATCGGCTTCTACTTCGCCAAGCTGTGGTACTTCGAGAAACTCTACCCGCTCATCTTCACCGTCGCCGCCCTCGGCCGAGCCGTGCGGGCTGAGGCCGGGGCGGAACAGACTTCAAGCACGGACTGAAACGACCCGTTCTCCCGCTTTCCCAGCCGAGCCGGGAGCGGGAGACAGAACCATCACAAACACAAGGTTTTCGGGAACTCCCAACACGCGAAAAGCGGTAAAAATCGGCCACGGTTCACTTCTTGGCGGGTGTCGGCGGCGTGATCGGCTTGAACTCGCCCTTGCCCTTGCGGTCGAGGTTCTTGTTCAGGTCGGCCGGGTCGAAATCGACCTTCGCCCCGCCCTCCGGCACCTCCACCTTGGCCGTCCAGAGGATGGCGTTCACCACCACCCGGCGGAAGTCCTCGTCGGCCCAGTTGCGGTGGAAGTGGCCGCCGGTGAAGCCGAACCCGCGGCCGCCGCTCGGCCGCTCGTAGGCCCACGCCAACGTTTCCAGCCGGCCCGGGTACTTCTTGGCGTCGGCCGTTTTGCGGGTGTCGTCCGGCGGCACCGCCTGGAGGATAGGCGTCACGCCCTTGGCGTCCTTCACGTCGGTCACGTCGCCGGCCCAGTGCATGTTGTAATACCACTCGTCCCGCAGGGTGAAGGGCTTCACGCCGTTGCTGACCGGGTGCTTCGGCAGGGTCCGGATCACGGCGTCCCAGTGCGGGTTAATCGACGTGCGGGGGTCGTAGAAGCCGCCCATCCACCCGAGGACCGTCTGCCCGGCCTGGGGCTCGTAGTCGACGGCGTAGTGGAGGTTCACCCACCCGGCCCCGCGGTCGATCTGCTTCTGGAGGAGGGCCATGTGGTTCCCCTTCACGACCGGGTGCCCGCCGCGGCCGTCCATGTAAAAGACGAGCGAATCGGCCCGCTCCAGCAACCTTTCGTTCTTCGGCCAGCCGTCGCGGGCCAGGATCGGCCAGACGCCGGGGGTCTGCTTGAGGAGGTTCGAGAGGATGACCGACCCGGCGAAGAACTCGTGGTCGCCCGGGCCGTGGCTCTTGCTGCCGGCGACGATGAGGACCACCTTCCCCTTGAAGTCGGCCGGCGGCTCGACTTCGAGCGGCACCTTCGACTGGTCGTAGGGGTCGGGAACGGGGTCGGCCCCGAAGGCCGCGAGGGGCGTGAGCAGAAGGGCGACGGCGGAGAGGCGTCGAAGCATGATGAGAGAACTCCGGAGGGCGGGAACGGGCGGCGGGCGGGAGTGTGTAGAAAACCACGCCGGGGGGTCGGACGCAAGGGGGGCGTGGCGGAATCGCGTTTTGCCCGTAAGACACACGGGGGCGGGCGGTACTCGCCGGGGGGCTTTAGCGGGCGGCCGCTTTGCGGTTGCCATCCCCGGTCGATGTGCGAAACTGAACCTCGCCCACCCCGCTCACCCTTCCCGCAAGGGCCTGCCTGTGACGCCCGCCGTCGAAACCGCCCCCACGAAGCCGCCCAAGCTCAACACCGCCGCGTTCAAGGCCATCCCCGAGACCCGCGACCTGCGGGACCGGGTGCGGGCCGCGGCCGTGGCCGCCTGCCGCGGTCTGGACAAGGCGCAGTCGTTGACGCGGGAAGTCTCCAAAGAGCTGTCGGAAGGCGTCCTGCGGTCGCTCGGGCTCGGGCCGGAGTACCTCGGCTTCACGATGGTGATGCTCTCCAACGAGTTCTGGCGGGAGCAGGTGGCCGCCGTCCCGTTCCACCGCCGACTCCTGCTCCTGCCCCACTGCCTGAAGAACGCCGAGGGGTGCCCGGCCGAGTACGACGAGTTGGGCCTCGACTGCAAGAAGTGCGGTGCCTGCCACGTCGGCGACTTCCGCGGCAAGGCCGAGGAACTCGGGTACAAGGTGCTGGTGAGCGAGGGGACGCCGATCGTCCTCAAGATCATCGTCTCCGGGCACGTGGACGCCATCGTGGGCGTAGCCTGCCTGAACGTGCTGGAGAAAGCGTTCGACAAGGTGCTCCTGGCCGGTATCCCGTGTGTCGCCACGCCACTGCTGTCCTCGAACTGCAAAAGCACCTCGGTGGACAACGACTGGGTGTTCGAGTCGATCGGCCTGCAAACCCCTCCACCCGAAACGAAGACCAAGACTTACTTGCACCTCATGCGGGCCGCGAACGCCCTGTTCGAGGAGCCGGAGCTGTCGCGGCTGGTGCCGCGGGCCCGGCGGGGCTCGGGTTCGGCCGCCGACCCGCTCGTGCGGCACGAGGAAGTCGCTTACGACTTTCTCTCGCGGGGCGGCAAGCGTTCCCGGCCGTTCATCACCCTTGCGGCTTACGACGCCCTCAAGGGGGCACCCGCCACGCTCTCCGAAACGGGATGGGAGTTGTCCGACGAGGTGAAGCGGGCGGCCGTGGCCATCGAGACGTTTCACAAGGCGAGCCTGGTCCACGACGACATCGAGGACGACGACGCCTACCGCTACGGGCAGGAGACGCTCCACCGCGTCCACGGGACCGGGGTAGCGATCAACGTGGGCGACTACCTGATCGGCCTCGGCTACCGGCTCGTGAGCCGGGACCGCAAGGCCCTCGGGGCCGACGTGGCGGCCGACGTGCTGGACAAGCTGGCCGACGCCCACATGAAGCTGTCAGAAGGCCAGGGGGCCGAACTGCTCTGGCGGGACGCCGCCGACAAGGCCCTGACCACGCTCGACGCCCTCAAGATCTATGCCCTCAAGACCAGCCCGGCGTTCGAGGCCGCCCTGTACGCCGGTGTCCGCCTCGCCGGCCCGGCCGAGCCCCACGAGAAGTTGATCGCCGACTTCAGCCGCAACGTCGGGGTCGCGTTCCAAATCCTTAACGACATCAAGGACTGGACCGGCGACGGGGACAACAAGCTCGTCGCCGGCCAGGACGTGCTCGCCGCCCGGCCGACGCTCCTGCTCGCCCTCGCCCTCGAAGGCAGCGCCCCGGCCCAGCGGGACGCCCTCCTCCGCCTCGTCCATCGCTCCCGGTCGGCCGGGGCCGACGACGAGGCGTTGATCGGCAAGGTGCGGGACATCTACTTCGCGGCGAAGGTGTTCGAGAAGACGGACAAGCTGGTGGACAAGTTCCGGGCGAAGGCCGAGGCGCTGGCCGACGCCGTGGAGCCGACCGGGCTCCGCGAACTGCTCTACTACCTCGTGGACACGGTGCTGGAGAAGGCGGACCTGCCGAAGCCTCCGGGGGTCACGCAGTTCGTCGAGTTGGGCAGGTAGCCGTGCTGTAAGCCGGCCGCCCGCTCGCGGCATCCCCCGCCCCCGCCCCCGCCCCCGCCCTCGCCCGCCCGAGTCCCGAGGGACCGCCGTGGCCGCCATCGCGCCGCCCGACTTCGACGCCCTTAACCCCCTCTTCCCCGAGGCCGCGGACAAGCCGTTCGCGGAAGTCGTGCCGGCCGGCGACGTGCCCCAGCCGTACCACCGGTTGCTCGTTCACACCCACCACATGACGGTCACGGTGGAAGGATTCTACGGCGAACCTGTGGACGTGACCGTTCTCGAATCCCATCAGGCCGGCGACGTGTACGCCCGCAAAATCCTGCTCGGGTTGCGGCGGCGCGGCACGGTGGTGCAGTTCGGGCTGGTGCGGATCGACCTGTCGGCCTGCCCGCAGCCGGTCCGCGTCGCCATCCTCGAAGGGCGGACGCCGCTCGGCCGCGTGCTGATCGAAAACGACATGCTCCGCCGCATCGAGCCGACCGCGTTCCTGCGCGTGACCCTGAGCGAGACGATGGCCGAGTGGTTCGACTGCCCCGGCGAGACCACGACCTTCGGCCGCCTAGGGGTGATCTACACCGGCGACCACCCGGTCGTCGAAGTGCTGGAAATCCTGGCCCCGATCACAGCCACGTCCTGACCTTCAACAACACTTACCCCATCGGCAGGTGCCCCTTGCCCACCGGCACGTCCGGCGGGGTCGTCGGCTTGCTCCCGTGGACGAGCGCCACCAGGTCGGACGCC
>JANPKP010000363.1:0-2243 GCA_031426095.1 Gemmataceae bacterium | reverse complement strand
CGCTGCCGGGCTGATGTCCCGCCGGGAGGCCGTCACCAGCCCGGCAGCGATTGCCTCGACTTCGGCATTCACGTCCATCGCAGGATTCTGGAAAAACGGCAAAAATGCGCAAGGGCCATCGACCGAGTAAGACGAGAAAGTGCCAGGAAGGAAAAACTTAGGCTCATGTCCCCCAACCCCTGACTTGCCCTTGCGCCCGGTTTCGCGATCGGGTATTCCGTCGTCTTTCGGTCTCGGACGACGGCCATGGACTTTCCGCTTTCGGGCCTGATGGACGAACAGGCCTGTTACGACAAACTCGTCTCGCTTCTTCATCCCCGGGGGCTGTGCTGCCCGCGGTGCCAGTCGGCCGCGGCGTTCCGGGTTCACGACCGCGCGCGGGCGCCGGTGCTACAACTGCGCTGCGATCCGAAGGCCGCCCGGCGCGGGTGCGGCCGCGTCTTCAACGCCTTCACCGGCACCGTGCTCGACGGGACCGACAAGCGGCCCTCGACCATCATGCTCCTGCTCCGCGGCTTCGCCCAGGGCGTGCCCGCCGCGAAACTCGCCCGCGAACTCGGCCTCGGACGCCAGGCCCTACACCGGTTCCGCCAGCGCGTCCAGCGGCAGGCCCTGCTCGCCTTGCCGACGACGCCCCTGCCCGACGCCGTGACCGAGTCCGACGAAATGTATCAAAATGCGGGGGAAAAAAGGCGTCCCGCACCGCGACCCCGCCGACCCGCCCCGCCGCCGCGCGAACAAGGTCCGCGGCCACGGCAATTGGGACAACGACCGGCCACCCGTGTTCGGCATGGTCGGGCGTGACTCCGGTCAGGTCCGGCTCCGCGTCGGCCGCTCGGCCGACGGCCCCTCGCTGACCGCGTTCGTCGCCGACACGACCGCCCCGAAGAGCACCGTGAACACCGACGAATGGTCCGGCTACTCCCGCGTCGCCGCCAACGACCGGACCCACGTGACGGTCTGTCACACGCCGGGCAAACGCGTCTGGGCCAAGGACCTCGACGGCGACGGCGTCAACGAAGTCCACAACAATACCATCGAAGGATTCTGGACCGGACTCCGCAATTTCCTCCGCCCCTTCCGCGGCGTGAGCAAGAAATCCCTCGCCGCTTACGCCGCGATGCACGCCTGGGCCCACAACCTCCAAACCGTCTCCGACGACTTCCTCCGCATCCTCCTGCGAAAACCGGCGGCCACGGAGAAGGGGACATTAGCCATAAGTCCATAACAGGCTCTAGGCCCTGTTTTAGAACAGTAAACGGAGTGTCCGCTTGATCATCGCGAGTTTCACCATGGCCAGGAAGTTGATGGCCAGTTTCTCGAATCGGGTTCCGATTCGTCGGCACTCCTTCAACCAACCGATCGTCTGCTCCACGATGCTGCGGCGTTTGTAGGTCGCCGTGTCGAACGTCACGGCGGGATCGTGACGCGCCGTTTCGTTCTCCCGGTGCGGGATCACCGCCTCGATGCCGCGTCCCTTCAGGAACTCCCGGATCGCCCCGCTGCTGTAGCCCTTGTCCCCCGCCAAGTGCTTCGGCCGGCTCTTGGGCCGGCCCCGTTTCTGCCGCACCCGCACCTTCGTCAGCATCGGTTCCAACCGCTGCGAATCGTGCACCTGACCCGCTGTCACTTCGACTTCGAGCGGCGTGCCGTGTCCGTCGACAAGTAGGTGGAACTTGCTGCCGAACCCCCCGCGGGAACGGCCCAACGCGTGATCCGAGGGTTCGTCGGGGTGCGTCTTCCGGCTTTTTTTGACGCGCCCGCCGCCGACCGGGAACCCCGGACCGACGTGCCGTCGATGCACCACAAGTCCCAGTCGAGCTTGCCCTCCCGATCCAGACGCAGGTGCAAGGCCTTCACGATCGCGTCGAAGACGCCCGAGGCCCGCCACTTGGCGAATGTGCCGTAAACGGTTTCCCACGGGCCGAACCGCTCGGGCAAATCCCGCCATTGGGCTCCGGTGCTGAGGATCCACATCACCCCGTTGAGCATCGTGCGGCGGTCGCGGGCCGGACGACCGGTCCGGGCGGTCGATTTCGGAATCACCGTGTCGAGGATGGCCCATTCCTCCTCGCTGACCTCGTGTCGCTTTCCCATCGCACAGACCTCCGTGTCCGTGCACCACTCATATCAACTATTCCCGAGTTCTAAAACAGAGCCTAACGGGATTGCATCGGTCGAATCACGCAGGCGTACTGCCGGGTGCAGGGCCCACGCATCTAAATCCCTGTAATTCCTTGGAG
>JANPKP010000362.1:0-12397 GCA_031426095.1 Gemmataceae bacterium | reverse complement strand
TCCTCGTCATCGTCGTCGAGATCGTCATCGTCGT
The DNA here is from genome assembly GCA_031426095.1 of Gemmataceae bacterium. GTDB lineage: Bacteria > Planctomycetota > Planctomycetia > Gemmatales > Gemmataceae > JANPKP01. The sequence goes on along the minus strand of JANPKP010000362.1, from coordinate 12,363 downwards.
CGAACTCTTCGTCGTCCAGGTCGTCGTCCTCGTCGTCCAGGTCGTCGTCTTCGAGGTCGTCGTCGAGGTCGTCGTCGTCGAGGTCGTCGTCGTCATCGTCGTCGTCGAGGTCGTCGTCGTCATCGTCCTCGTCGTCGAGTTCTTCTTCCTCGTCGGCGGCCCGGGGGGCGGGCGGGAGGGGGAGGGCCGACCACGGCGACAGGTCCTCGGCCGTGGCCAGGCCCGGCGGGGTCAGCAGGGAGCGACCGGGCATGCGGGGTGTCCTCTTCTACGGGGGGTGTGCGGTCGGCGGTCCAAAAGTCCCGAGCCTTATCGGCGACCGCCGCTCCGAAATCCAATCCGAACGCCGCCGCCGGTGGGGGAACGTCGCCCCGGCCCGGCATTCGTGGTTCAGGTCTGTTCGCCGGCCCGAAACCCGGGGCCGAAACCCCCGGCCGGCACCCGAAGCCGGCCCGAGGTAGCGGCAACTTAGAGAACCGCCCGGTGTCGTCAAGAAACCTTATCGCGGTTTTCCCAGGTCGCGCAACTTCCGCCCGCCCGGGGTGGTTCACCGGCCCGGGCGGGCGGCCTAATATGCACTCGCACCGCCATTTACGCCGCCAGGAAGGGCCACACATGCCGGCCGAATCGCATACCCAAGTGGCCGAACCCGACTACGGGTTCGTGAACCCGCCGCCGCTCGGCCAGCGGATGCCCGACTTCGGCCCGCGGTACACGGAAACCCCGCCCGACCCCTACGGCCCGAACGCCCCGCTCCCGGCCGAGCCGTACAACACGGCGACGGCCGCCCTGTTCGTCGCCATCGTCGTCGTCTGGGCGTGGCGGTTGAAGGGGCGGTACGGCCGCTTCCCGTTCCTGTCGGCGTGCCTGGGCGTCCTGCTCGTCGGCGGCGTGGGCGGCACCCTGTACCACGCCCTCCGCACGTCGCGGGCCTTCTTCCTCATGGACGTGGTTCCGATCAGCCTCCTCGGCGTGGCCGGCGCGGTCTACCTCGCGGTGAAGCTGTGGCACCGCAACGGGTGGTGGTATCTCCTGGGGGCGCTGGCCGGGTACGGGGCGTTTACCGCCCTCCTGTTCCGGGTGATCGAGCCGCTGCCGTTCGTCCGCCGGCTCGGCGGCGACCCGCACACGCTAGCCGTGAACGCCAACTACGCGGCCCTGGCCGTGGTGGTGATCGTGCCGCTGTTCGTGACGCTCCTGCGGACCCGCTTCCGCGACGTCGGCTGGGTGGCGGTGGGACTGGTGAGCTTCGCGGTGGCGTGGTTCTTCCGCCTCGTGGACGTGCGGGCCGGCGTCTACCTGCCGATGGGCAGCCACTGGCTCTGGCACACGTTCGGGGCGGTCAGCACGGCGGCATTGATCGAATACTTCTACCGCGTGGAACGGGGGCCGGGCGAGAGCTGACGCAAGCCCGGAGCGGGCATTCGCGGTGGAATTGGGCGACGCTCCCGCGTTACCGCAAAATTTGGGATGGGAATCGCAACCCGCTCCCGGGTTGGAGGATGGGGAAACGGCACGTCGAAAAAGCGGTAAAAGGCGGTAACGCTCGGGCCGGCCGGCGGGCGGGAAGTAGAACAGCGGGACACGCTCCCGTTCTCCCCCGGAGGCCCGCCGCGGCCATGCTCACGCTCGCCAAGTATTCCGTCGGCGTCGGCGACCGCTTCGCCCACCAGGCGAAGGCCCAACTGCGGGCCTTCCAGCTCGCCGCCGAGGGCGGGGCGGACGTGGTGCCGGTGTGGAACAAGTCGAACCGCGAACACACCATCGTCGGGTCCGACCCCATCGGCGTGCGGGCGGCGGCCGACGCGGCGGTGAAGGAACTCGGCTGGGCCAAGACCTACCACGTCGACGCCGACCACATCCGCCTCGACACCGTCGACCGCTTCCTCGCCGCCAGCGACTTCTACACCCTCGACGTGGCCGACTCCATCGGCCACCCGGCCGACCCGGCATCGCTGACGGCGTTCGTGGACCGCTACCCCGCGCTCGTGGGCACGCTCACGATCGACGGCGTCGCGGAGCCGTTCACGACCACGCGGGCCGACGTGGAGCGGGTGGCCGGGAAGTACCTGAAAGCGGTGCAGGACGCGGGGGCGATCTACCGCAAGGTCGCCGCCGCGAAGGGGGCCGGCAACTTCATCACCGAAGTGTCGATGGACGAGACGGACAGCCCGCAGACGCCGCCGGAACTGCTGGTGATCCTGGCCGCCATCGCCGCGGAAGGCATCCCGGTGCAGACGATCGCCCCGAAGTTCACCGGCCGCTTCAACAAGGGCGTCGATTACGTCGGCGACGTGACCCGGTTCGAGCGGGAGTTCCGCGACGACCTCGCCGTGATCGCCTACGCCGTGAAGGCGTTCGGCCTGCCGGCGAACCTGAAACTGAGCGTCCACTCGGGGAGCGACAAGTTCTCGCTATACGCCCCGATCCGCCGGGCGGTCCGCGACACGGGGGCCGGCCTGCACCTGAAGACGGCCGGCACGACGTGGCTCGAAGAGGTGATCGGCCTCGCGGAAGCCGGCGGCGACGGGCTGGCCCTGGCGAAGGAGATTTACGCCAAGGCGCTCCAGAAGAAGGACGACCTCTGCGCCCCCTACGCCACCGTGATCGACATCGACGCGGGCAAGCTGCCGACGGCCGAAGCGGTGGCCGGGTGGTCGTCCGAGGAGTACGTTTCGGCCCTGCGGCACGACCCGGCGAACCCCGCGTTCAACCCCCACCTGCGGCAACTCCTGCACGTCGGCTTCAAGGTCGCGGCCCAGATGGGCGACCGCTATTTCGCGATGCTGAAGGCGTGCGAGGCGAGCATCAGCCGCAACGTGACGGGTAACCTGTACGACCGGCACCTGAAGCCCTTGCTCCTCCAAAACAATTAACCACAGAGTCACAGAGGACACGGAGCCGAGCCAAGCACCGAGAGAACGAAGAATTGGGTTTGGGCCTCGTCTCGTGTTTCCGCCCTCGGTGTTCTCTGTGACTCTGTGGTTCATTCCTCTTCCCCGCGAGTTTCCCCATGCCCAGCGACCTCTTCGACCTCTCCCGCGAAGTCGCCGTCGTGATCGGCGGCACCGGGGCCCTCGGCGGCGGGATGGCCGACGCCCTCGCGGCGGCCGGGGCGAAGGTGGCCGTCGTCGGCCGCAGCGCCGAGCGCGGGGCCGAGCGCGTCAAGGCCATCGAGGCGGCCGGCGGCACGGCCCTCTTCCAGGCCGCCGACGCCGTGGACCGCGACTCGCTGACGGCCGCTCGGGACGCCATCGCGGCCAAGTGGGGGCCGGCGACGGTGCTGGTGAACGCGGCCGGCGGCAACCGGCCGGACGCCACGCTGCCGCCCGGGGCCGACTTCTGCAAGCTCCCCCTCGTCGCGTGGCAGAACGTCTTCGACCTCAACCTCGTCGGCGGCGTGCTGCTGCCGTCGCAGGTGTGGGGCGAGACGATGGTGGCGGCCAAGAAAGGCAGCATCATCAACATCGCGTCGATGTCGGGGATGATCCCCCTCTCCCGCGTGGTGGCGTACTCGGCGGCGAAGGCGGCGGTCCTAAACCTGACGCTCTTCCTGGCCCGCGAGTGGGCCACGAAGGGGGTGCGGGTCAACGCCATCAGCCCCGGCTTCTTCCCGGCCGACCAGAACCGCAAGCTCCTGTTCAAGGACGACGGCTCGTACACCGAGCGGGGCGGGCAGATCATCGGCCACACCCCGATGGCCCGCTTCGGCGAGGCCCACGAACTGGCGGGGGCCGTCGTCTGGCTCGCCGCCCCGAAGGCGTCGTCGTTCGTCACCGGGCAGAACGTCGTCGTGGACGGCGGCTTCTCGGCCGTCACCATTTAGAACGAAGCGATGGCACGCGGATGCCGCGGATCAGGACGCGGATCAAAGCCGGGATCAGAACGGAAGATTGTTTTCAAACAACGGATTTCGTTCCGATCCTCTTCATCCCGCGTCTTGATCCGCGTCGTCCGCGTCCCATTGCTTGTAAACTCACCCCATGCCGCCCGGTATCCATCACCTCCTGGCCGGGTTCGACCCCGACGGGCCGCTCGACGCGGCCCGCACCATCCCGGCGTCGTGGTACACCGCCCCCGAGGTGCTCGCGGCCGAGCGCGAGGCGGTGTTCGGCCGCTCGTGGCAGGCGGTCGGCCGGCGGGAACTCGTCGCGGAACCGGGCGGCTTCCTGACGGCCGACGTGGCCGGCGAGCCGGTGCTGGTCGTCCGCGGCGACGACGGCGTGCTGCGGGCGTTCTTCAACGTCTGCCGGCACCGGGCGGCCCCCCTGGCGACCGACCCGTGCGGCACTGTTGCGAAGCTCCGCTGCCGCTACCACGGCTGGACCTACGACCTCGCCGGCCGGCTCCGCGGCACCCCCGAGTGGGACGGCGTGAAGGACTTCCGGAAGGAGGACCACGGCCTCGTCCCCCTCGGCGGCGTGGCCGAGTGGGGGCCGTTCGTGTGGGTCCACCTGGGCGAGCCGCGCGAACCTCTGGCCTCCGCTCTGGCTCCGTTGCCGGCGTGGGTCGAAGGCCGGAACGCCCTCGCCGGGCTGACGTGGGCCGCCCGCCGGACGTACGACGTGGCGTGCAACTGGAAGGTCTACGTCGACAACTACCTGGACGGCGGCTACCACGTCGCCACCGTCCACCCCGCCCTCGCCGGCGTGCTGGACTACGCGGGGTACGCGACGACGACGCACGGGCGGACGGTGTTGCAGAGCAGCCCCCTGAAGCCGGCCGAGGGCGACGCCGGCCGCACCCGCACGGGCGACCTCGCGGCCTACTGGTGGGCCTACCCGAACTTCATGCTCAACGCTTACGCCGGGGTGATGGACACGAACCTCGTCCTCCCGCTGGCCCCCGACCGCTGCCGGGTGGTGTTCGACTTCTACTTCGCGGCCGGCACCGACCCGGCGTTCGTCGCGGAAAGTGTAGCGGTCGCCGACCGGGTGCAGGCGGAAGACGTGGCCGTGTGCGAGCAGGTGCAGCGGGGCCTGGGCAGCCGGTCGTTCACGACCGGCCGCTTCAGCGTGAAGCGGGAGAACGGCGGCCACCACTTCCACCGCCTCCTGGCGAGGGAGTTGTCGATTGCGGAATGCGGATTGCGGATTGCGGAGTGAAGGCGGCGGGGGCCGGGTGGCTTTCGCTCGGGCTTCCACAATCCGCATTCCGAATTGGAGGGGTGACGTGTCCGATTCGGCGACGCGGGTGCGGTCGGGGCTGGTGTACGGCCTGATCGCGTACGGGTGGTGGGGGCTGGTGCCGCTCTACTTCGCGGCGCTCAAGCGGGCCGGGGTGCCGGCCTGGGAAGTCCTCGCCCACCGCATCGCCTGGGCCCTGCCGCTGCTGCTCGTCCTCACGGCAATCGCCGGCGGGTGGGGCGACATCGCCCGCGTCTTCCGCAGCCGTCGGCTCGCGGGCACCATGCTCCTGTCGGCCGTCCTGCTCGCCATCAACTGGTTCTTCTACATCTACGCCACCGACACCGGGCGGGTGACGGAAGCGAGCCTCGGCTACTTCATGCTGCCGCTGGTGAACGCCGCCCTGGCCACCGCCGTCCTCGGCGAGAAGCTGCGGCCGGCCCACTACCCGGCGCTGGTGCTGGTCGCGGCGGCGGTCGTCGTGCCGTCGGTCGGCGGCGGCTTCTTCCCCTGGCTGGCCGTGTCGGTGGCCGTGTCGTTCGGGCTCTACGGGCTGGTCCGCAAGCGGGTGCCGGTCGAGAGCCTGCCGGGGCTGACGGTCGAATCGCTCCTCCTGCTCCCGCCGTCGCTCGCCTACCTCGCGTTCCTGTCGGCCGGCGGGCGGAACCACTTCGGCCCCGACTGGAGCTTGAACGCCCTGATCGCGTTCAGCTGCGTCGTCACCGTGGTGCCGCTGCTCACGTTCACGCTCTCGCTCCGCCGGCTGCCGCTGTTGGCGGTCAGCTTCCTCCAGTTCGTGTCGCCGACGATCCAGATGGTCATCGCCATCGTGGTGCTGGGCGAGACGATGACGGACGAGAAGGCGGCCGCCTTCGCCTGCGTTTGGGCGGCCGTGCTGATCTTCGTGGGGGATGCGATCTGGCAGGCGCGACAAAAGCGGAAAGCCCCGGGACGGCCGTCCGTGGGCATTGACAGGGTGGTGCCGCGGGTCGTCACACGATGATCCGCTCGACCTCCGTCTGGGGGGTGCCGCCCGTCACGTGGACGGCCCCCGCGGCGTCGATGTAGACGTTCACCTCGCTGCGGGCGCCGAACTCCGGCAGGTAGATGCCCGGCTCGATGCTGAAGCCCGTCCGCCGGATCAGCGTCCGGTCCTCGCGGGTTTCGAGGCCGTCGATGTTGGCCCCGTTCCCGTGCGTCTCCTGGCCGATGTTGTGGCCGGTCCGGTGGGTGAAGAAGTCGCCGTACCCGGCCGCCACGACGACCGCCCGGCAGGCGTCGTCCACGGCCGCCCCGGTGAGCGGCTCGCCGGCGTGGAAGGCGTCCTCCACCCGCTTGATGGCCGCGTCCCGGGCGGCCGCCACCACGCCGAACACCTCCGCGATCTTCGCCGGCACCGTGTCCCCCACGAACGCCACGCGGGTGTAGTCGGCGTACACCGCCCGCGACTTGTCGAGCTTGGCCCACAGGTCGATCAGGACGAAGTCGCCGGGGCGGATCGGGGCGTCGTGCAGGGCCGTCTCGCCAGTGGAATAGTGCGGGTCGCCGCTGTGCGGGCCGACGCCGACGATGGGCGGGCAGTAGGTCGTCATCTTGTGCTCGGCGAAGTGCCGCATGATGCGGGCCTGCACCTCGGTTTCGAGGACGTGCCCGCGGACCTTGATCTGCTCGGCGATGAACGCGAAGGCCACGTCGTAGGCCGCCCGGCAGTGGCGGGCGGCCTCGAAGTGGGTGGTCGCCTGGTCGTCGTCCCACGTCGCCTCGAACCGCTGGACGAGGTCGCCGGACGACGCCACCTCGACGCCGAACGACCGGACCAGCTCGACGGTCCCGGCGTCCACCCGGCCGATGTACGGGTTGGCGTTCCGCGGCGAGTACTCCATCGCCACCCGCCCGGCCCCGCTCACGAGGCGGCCGACGCCCGCCTCCAGGTCCTGCCAGCGGCGGTAGGTGGTGGTGTCGCCCCCCGGCAGGTGGTCGAGCGCCGCCGGCTCGATGGCGTGGACGAGCTTCCGGGGTTCGCCGCTGGCGGGGACGTAGTAGAACCAGCGGCGGGAGAGCTTGCGGTCGGCCAGCCCGGCGACCCGCTGGGCGAGCACGTTGAGGCCGCGGAAGTCGTACAGGAGCCAGCCGTCGAGGTCGGTGCCCTTGAGGGCCGCCTGCACCGCCGCCAGGTCGAACACGGGGAACCCTCCGGACGCGTGGCGAAACACTCCCCCTCACTTGTAGCGTCGCCGCGGCCCGGTGGCGAATCCCGATTCGCCCTTGCGGCCGGATTCGCGGGCGGGATAATCGGGGACGGCCCGCCGACACTCCCTCCCGCCAGCACACCGAGTCCGATGACGCACCGATACACGCTGCCCGCCGCGCTGCTCCTCGCGTTCGCCCCCGCCGCCCGCGCCGTCGACCCCTCGGAGCTGAAGCCGGGGTTGGTCGCCACGTACCACGACGGCGGGACCGCGGCCGTCGTGCGGCTCGAACCGACGGTCGCCGTCACGCTCGGCGAGAAGGAGACGGCCCACCCGCGCCTCGGCGGCACCACGAGCGTCGAGTGGGCCGGCCAGATCAACGTCGTGCGGGCCGGGAAGTACACCTTCGCGGCCGCCGTCGAGGGCGGCACGCTGGCCGTCCGCGTCGGCGGGGCCGACGTCCTGACGGGGGCGGCCGTGACCCTCGCCGGCGGCATCCAGCCCTTCGAGGCCGCCTTCCGACGCGCCGCCGGCCCGGCCGCCCGCGTCGAACTCCGGTGGGAAGGCCCCGGCTTCCGCATGGAACCGGTGCCGCACATGTTCTTCGGCCACCTCCCCGCCCAGCGGCCGCCCGCGTTCGCCGCCGACGCCGCGAGCGAGCACGGCCGGCTGCGCTTCGAGGAGATGGCGTGTGCCCGCTGCCACAAGCCGGCCGCGGACGACGCGATGGCGAAGACGCTCGTCGACCGCCCCGGGCCGAACCTCACGGCCGTCGGGAAGCGGGCCTACGCCGGGTGGCTCGACGCCTGGCTCGCCGACCCGAAAAAGCACCGCCCGCACACCACCATGCCGAAGCTGTTCGCCGACACCGCCGACGGCACGGCCGAGCGCTACGCCGTCGTGTCGTACCTCACGGCCCTCGCCGGCGGTCCACTCGACCCGGTGCGGCCGCCGCTCATTTCGAAGGAGTACGTCAAGAGTACGGACGCCGGAAAGGTGCTGTTCCACGTCACCGGCTGCGCCGCCTGCCACCAGTTGCCGGAGGCGAAGAAGGCCGCCCGCAACGACGAGGAGGACGAGAAGGCCCCGCTCCAGCCGGACGATTATTACTACGCCGTGGGGGCGACCGCCGGCTCGGCCGCGAAGTACCTGCTCGGCGCGGTCGGCAGCAAGACCAAGCCCGAGACGCTGGCCGAGTACCTGAAAGACCCCCTCAAGACGGCTCCCGCCGGGCGGATGCCGCACATGGTCCTCGAATCGAAGGACGCCCTCGACCTCGCCCGCTACCTCTGCCGCACCACCGACGACGCGATTGATCCCAAGATGCCGCCCGCCCCCGCCACCAAGCCGGCCGGCGGGTCGTGGGCCGCGTGGGGGAAGCAACTGATCGTGAGCAAGGGGTGCGTGAACTGCCACGCCGTCGAGGACGGCGGCAAGCCGCTCGCTCCCGCGGCCGCCTTTCCAGCGCTCGCCGACGTGCGCAAGGCCGACGCCGGCAAGGGCTGCCTCGCCGCGAAGCCCGACGCCGGCAAGGCCCCCGACTACAAGCTCGACGCCCGCGAGTCGGGGGCCGTCGCCGCGTTCCTCAAGACGGGTCTGGACGGGGCCGGCAGCACGTCGCCGGTCCACGCCGCCCGCGTGAGCCTCAAGCGGTTCAACTGCCTGAACTGCCACCAGCGGGACGGCGAGGGCGGCATCCCGCTCGAACTCGCCGAGCAGATGCGGCTGATGGAAAAGAGCGAGAACGCCGACGACGTGCGGCCGCCCGTTCTCACCGGCGTCGGGCACAAGGCCCGTACGTCGTGGCTCGCCGGCGTGCTGACGCAGGGCCAGCGCGCCCGCCCGTGGATGCAACTACGGATGCCGCAGTACGGCCCCGCCAACGTCGGCCACCTGCCGACCGCCCTCGCCGCCCTCGAAGGGACCGTGCCCGACGACGCCGTCCACAAGGAGCCGCTCACCAAGCCGACGATCGCGGCCGGCCGCACGGTCGTGGGGAAGTCGGGGATGGGCTGCATTTCGTGCCACGACATCGCCGGCATCCCGAACACCGGCACCCGCGGCCCGGACCTCTCGACCATCAACCAGCGGGTGCGGTACGACTGGTACGTCCGCTGGCTCAACCAGCCGCTGCGGATGGCCCCCGGCACGCGGATGCCGCAGGCGTTCATCGACGGCAAGTCGCCGCTCGCCACGATCCTGAAGGGCGAGGGCGACGCCCAGGCGGCGGCCGTGTGGGCGTACCTGTCGCTCGGCCAGGGCCTGCCGCTGCCCGACGGCATGGAGCCGCCGAAGGGGCTGACGCTCGCGGTCAAGGAGCGGCCGGAAGTCCTCCGCACGTTCCTCAAAGAGGGCGGCAACCGGGCCGTCGCCGTCGGCTACCCGGGCGGCGTGTCGGTGGCGTTCGCGGCCGACGAGTGCAAGCTCACCTACGCCTGGGCCGGCAACTTCCTCGACGCCTCCCCGGTGTGGGACAAGCGGGGCGGCAACCCGGCCAAGCTCCTCGGCCCGAAGTTCTGGACCGCCCCCGCCGGCCACCCGTGGGGCCTCTCGCCCGCCGGGGCCGCCCCGCCCGACTTCGCCGCCCGGGCCACCAACCCCGCGTTCGGCGTGCCGCTGCCGCTGGAGCCGCCGCGGGTCTACCCCGGCCCGCGGGCGGTGGCGTTCGACGGGTACGCCCTCGACAAGTACGGCGTCCCCACCTTCCGCTACCACCTCACCGGCCCGGACGGTACGGGGGCGACGCTCTCGGTGGCCGAGACGCCGGGGCCGCTCAAGAGCGGGATCGCGCCCGGCGTCCAGCGGCGGTTCGCCCTCGACGCCGCCACCGCCGACCAGGCGTGGCTCCTCGCCGGCTCCACGCCGAAAGCCCCCCGCCTGATCGGGGCCGACCTCGACCTGAAGGCCGCGTCCCCGTCGGCCCCGGCGACCGCCCGCGTGATCCTCCCGGCCGACGGCGAGCGGGTGACGGTGCTGGAACTGGCCGACGCCCCGCCCGGCACCGAGTGGCGGTTCGTGCCGAAGCCCGGCGGCGGCTGGCAGGCGGTGGTGAAGCTGCCGCCGGCCGCCGGCCCGTGGAAGGGAACACTGGTGCTGCACGCCTGGGCGCTGCCGCGGGACGACGAGGCGCTGTTGAAGGGGCTGGCGGGGCAGTGAGTGTAGCGGCGTAGGGTGGGACAAGGCTTTGCGCCGTCCCACCACGAGCCACGCACACGCCCCACGCGGTGGGACTGCGCAAAGCCTTGTCCTACCCTACAAAGCGGGCCGCGGCCGGATACGATTGATCGAACCGCACTCACCTCCCTCTCCGACCGCCGGGTAACCCCCGGCGGCGTGCGTCCGCCGTCCCCATCACGTCCCGAGGCCCGTGGCATGATCGTTGCCTCGCCCGACTCACTGCCCCCCGCCGACGACCCCGCCCCCGCCCCGGAACCGAACCTCCCGCCGACCCCGTGGAAGTGGCGGGCCCTGATCGCGGTCGCCGTGCTGCTCGTGGGCGGGGCCGCCTACGCCGCCCACGCCGCGTTCGGTCAACTCCCGGAGGGCACCCCGCCCGAGCAGGTGCAGGCCCGCCAGCTCAACCTCTACCGCGGGCAGGCGGTGGCCGGCGTGTTCTGCTTCCTCGGCCTCGCCGCGTTCTTCTCCCGCAGCCTCCAGTCGGTCCCCCGCAAGACCCTGATCTGGGGGATCCTCCTCCAGTTCGGCCTGGCGCTGGCGGTCATCCACTCGGTCTGGGTGCAGGCGGTGTTCAACGGCATCGGGGCCGGGATCAAGTACCTGATCGCGGCGTCCGACGTGGGGGCCAAGTTCGTGTTCGGACCGCTCACCCAGCGGCCGGTGCTGGAGGAGGCGTTCGGCAAGGACAACGCCTTCATCTTCGCCTTCACCGCCCTCCCCCCGATCCTGTTCGTGTCGAGCTTCTTCAGCGTCCTCTACTACTTCGGCGTGCTCCAACTCCTCGTCCGCTTCCTGGCCCGGGTGATGATGTACCTGATGGGCACCAGCGGGGCCGAGACGCTGAGCGTGTCGGCGAACGTCTTCATGGGCCAGACGGAAGCCCCGCTCATCGTCAAGCCGTTCGTCCCGCGGATGACGCAGTCGGAGCTGCTGACCATGATGGCCAGCGGCATGGCCCACATCTCGGGCGGCATGATGGCCGTGTACATCTCGTACGGGGCCGACCCGGCGGCCATCCTCTGCACGTGCGTGATGGCCTGCCCGTGCAGCCTGTACCTCACGAAGCTGGTCTTCCCCGAGGCCGGCAAGCCGGAGACGGCCGGGACCGCCCCCATCCACGTGGCCACGCCCTACGTGAACGCCGTGGACGCCGCCGCGACCGGGGTGAAGGACGGCCTGGCCCTGGCCCTGAACGTGGCCGCCATGCTCATCGGCTTCCTGGCCTTCATCGCCCTGTTCAACTTCATGATCGGCGGCATCAAGCCGGCCCTCGTCGGGGCCGGGATTTCGGCCGACGCCCTCGGCTGGTGGCCGGACGCCCTGAGCCTGGAAATGATCTTCGGGTGGGTGTTCGCCCCGGTCGCGTTCCTGCTCGGGGTGGCCCCGGACGAGACGGGCAAGGTCGGCAGCCTGCTCGGCATCAAGCTGGCGGCCAACGAGCACGTCGCGTACCTGCAACTCAAGGAGTGGAAGAAGGCGGGGGAGGGCATCCTCTCGCAGCGGTCGCAAATCCTGTCCGTGTACGCCCTGACCGGGTTCGCCAACTTCGCGTCGGTCGGCATCCAGCTCGGCGGCATCGGGGCCATCGCCCCCGGCCGCCGCGGCGACCTCGCCCGCCTCGGCATGAAGGCCCTGTTCGTGGGCTTCCTGGCCACACTCCTGAACGCGGCCGTGGCCGGGCTTTTGATGTGACGATCGCGGGCGAGCGAAGCCCGGCGTTGGCGGTCAGAGTGGTGTGTCGGCGTGCGGACTTCCAACCCCGAAGGGGTGCCCGTTAATAGCCAGGGGTGGAGCGGAGCGGAACCCCTGGAACCACCCCCGCGAAAAGGATCGTAGCCCCGAGGGGGCGACCCGGTGAGCGTCACCGGGTC
>JANPKP010000361.1:0-4522 GCA_031426095.1 Gemmataceae bacterium | reverse complement strand
GGGGGGGGGCCGGGGGGGTCCCCAATCGGTTGGGGGGGGGGGGCCGCGGGCAAACGCGGGGGGGGCTAAAGGGGCCACGCGGCGGGGGGGGTGGCAGGGCATCCCGCATCGCGTCGGCCCGATTTCCTGTCTCCCCGCCCTCGGGGGGGGGAGGACGGGTAGCGGATTCACGCGATTCGGCGTCACTTCACCCCGGACAGGTCGAACACCAGCACCTCGCCCTGCACAGAGACGAGGACGGCCGTCTTGCCGTCGGCCGACACCCCGGCCCGCGGGTCGGGGGCGGTGTTCCAGGGCGGGTCGGGCGGGACCGGCGAGAACCCGCCGAGGGCGGCCAACCCCCGGCCGGTCTTCCAGTCGAGCAGCACCAGGTCGTTCGGGCCGACGGCCCCCCCCGCCGCCGCGTTGCCGGTCGTGCGGGCCAGGTAGCGGCCGCCGCCCGGGTCGAGCCCCCCGGGCAGCCCGTACACGTCCGCCGGCAGCCCGCCGACGGCCTTCCCGGTCGTCCCGTCGTAGAGCCGGAATCGGGTCACGTTCGACGCGAACGCCGACCCGTCCGGGGCGACCGACTGCCAGACGCCGGCGGACCGGAACGGCTGGCCGGGCGCGTCGGGCTCCGGGTGGACGGTCCGGGCGAGCTTCTTGGCGGCCACGTCGTAGCACTCGACCTCGAACCGGTCGCCCGTCCGGAACAGCCACAGCTCGGCCCCGGCCCGCACCGGGTAGGCGACCTCGAAGCGGTCGTCGGCGACCTCGAACGTCCCGGCGTCGGCGTTCGCCACCACGTCCCGGACGTACACCGTCCGCTTCCGGGGGTTGGAGAAGTCGTGGCTCCGCTGGGTCCAGACGGCGACGCGGTCGTCCCGGAAGTAGGCGTGCGAGAACCGGCGGGCGTTCGTCGGCTCGCCCAGCGACTTGCCGGCGTCCACGTCGAACGCCTCGGGGGCCGAGGTGCCGGAGGTGAGCAGCCGGGTGCCGCCGGGCGACAGGGCGAAGACGCCGCCGCCGTAGGACGCGGGGGACGTGAAGACGACCGCCGGCTTGTGGCCGAGCCGCCACACCTGGGTGAGCGACCCGTCCTTGGGGGCGTCGCTCCCGAGGGCCACCCGCGTGCCGTCGGCGGAGAGCTGGACGCTCCGCTCGTAGGCCCGGACGTGCCGGCCGGGGAGCTTGAACCGGGCCACCGGCTCCAGCCGCGGCAGGTCCGCCCGGAGGGCACCCGCCGGCGCAGCGAGGGGCACGCCCGGGGGGGCCGGCCCGGCGACCGGCGGGGCGGCGGGAGCCGGGGCCGGCGAAACCGGCCCGTCCGGGGTCGGGGCCGGCCGAAGCGTGGGGCCGGCGGGCGGGTCGTCGCACCCGGCCAGGAGGGCCGTGCCGACGGCGAAGGCGGCGAGCCGCTTCATGGTGCCTCCGTGGTCCGGTCGTGGGTATCCGGGCGTCGCGGCGGGCCTCGTTACCCCGCCTTCGCGGCGGCCTCGGCGTCCTTCTGCATCTCCTCGTCCATGAGCCGGACGGCCGCCGTCTCGTGCTTCGACTGCCACCACGCCCAGCCCACCAGCGTCACCGCGATCACCGCCACCAGCACGCCCACCAGGCGGGTGCCGTGGCCGTCGTTCACGTTGTGCTGGATGACCAGCGGCAGGGCCAGCAGGCTCACCATGTTCATCACCTTGATGAGCGGGTTGATGGCCGGCCCCGCGGTGTCCTTGAGCGGGTCGCCGACCGTGTCGCCGGTCACGCTCGCCTTGTGCTTGTCGCTCCCCTTGCCGCCGAACGGCGTCCGCGGCTCGTCCTCGATCATCTTCTGGGCGTTGTCCCACGCCCCCCCGGCGTTCGACATGAACACGGCCAGCAGTTGCCCGCTCAGGATCATCCCGGCCAGGAACCCGCCGAGGGCGAACGGCCCGAGGAGGAAGCCGACCACCAGCGGGGTGCCGATGGCCAGGAGCCCCGGGCCGATCAGCTCGCGCTGGGCGGTGGCCGTGCAGATGTTCACGACCCGGCCGTAGTCGGGCATCTTGGCCCCGCTCATGATGTCGGGGTCGCGGAACTGCTTGCGGCACTCGTACACGATCAGGTACGCCGCCCGGCCGACGGCCCGGATCGTCATGGCGCTGAACAGGAGCGGCACCGCCCCGCCGAGCAGCATGCCGATGAACACGAGCGGCTCGGCGACCGTGAGCTTGCTCGCCCCCTCGATGAAGTCGCCGATCAGGAGCTGGCCGATCTTCTCCTCGCTCCCGGTCACGAGCACGGCGATGAAGCTGGCGAACAGGCTCACCGCCGCGATCACCGCCGACCCGATGGCGACCCCCTTCGTGATCGCCTTCGTGGTGTTCCCCACGGCGTCGAGGTCGGCCAGGATTTGCCGGGCCGCCCGGTTCGCCTCGGGGGTCATGGCGTCGGGGTGGTCGGCCGGCAACTCGGCCCCGCCGACGGCCTTGTTGAAGGCCATCTCGCCGATGCCGTTGGCGTTGTCGGCGATCGGGCCGAAGACGTCCATGCTGATCGTGTCGCCGGTGAGCGTCAACATCCCGATGCCGCACATGGCGACGCCGAAGGCCATGAACAGCAAGTGGTCCGAGTCGCCGCACACGCTCACGGACGCGAGGATCGCCCCCGAGATGAGCAGGACCGCCCAGACGGAGCTTTCGTACCCGAGGGCGAGGCCGGAGATGATGTTCGTGGCGTGCCCGGTGCGGCTCGCCTTCACCACCTCCTTCACGGGGCTGTACTCGGTGCTCGTCCAGTACTCGGTGCACTTGTTGAGGGCGACGGCGAGCAGGATGCCGACGAAGCAGGCCCACACCACGGACAGGTTCACCCCCGGCGAGAGGGGGACGTGGTAGCGGGCCTGGGCCAGTTGGAGCAGTGACAGCTCGTGCCGCGTCTCGACCGACTTGTCGACGTCGTAGTTGGCGAGCCGTTGCCGCTCACGCTCGCCGAGCGGGCCGACCGCCACCTCGCGGCCGGCGAGCGCCTCCCGTTCGGCGTGCGACTTCGCGTGCCACGCGGCGAGGGCGGCTTCGCGGTAGCCGTCCACGGTTTCTTCGAGCCGCTGGGTGTTGGGCGCGTTCCGCTCCTTGCCGTTGCGGAGCTGCCGCAGCCTGGCCACGTCGGCCGCCACCTTCGGGCCGTCGGCGGTGAGCCCGAGTTCGCCCCGCAGCTTGTCGTCGCCGTACAGTTCGAGGTACATCCCCTTGTCGATGCCCCGCTCGGCGATGTACGCGGCGTCGAACCGGAGGTACACGGCCCCGAGGGCGACGAAGCCGGCGGTGCTCAGGGCCGCGCTCCGCCAGAAGCCGCGGTTGATGGAGCCCATCGCCACGGCCGCGTTCCCGGTCGTGATGCCGCGGCCGACGAGCGACGTGCTGAGCAGGCTGCCGACCACGCCGACGGCCTGCACGAGGAGCGGGAAGACCATCCCCTTGTACCCGAAGGCGGCGTACCCGAGCATGACGGCCGCGACCATCGTCACGGAGTAGCTCTCGAACACGTCGGCCGCCATGCCGGCGCAGTCGCCGACGTTGTCGCCCACGTTGTCGGCGATCGTGGCGGCGTTCCGCGGGTCGTCCTCGGCCATGTCCTTCTCGACCTTGCCGACGAGGTCCGCGCCCACGTCCGCGGCCTTCGTGTAGATGCCGCCGCCGACCCGCATGAAGAGGGCGAGGAGCGACCCGCCGAAGCCGTAGCCGATGAGCGTCTCGTAAGCCAGCTCGCCGAACACGAGGAGGATGAGTGTGCCGCCGAGGAGGCCCAGCCCGCAGGTGAACATGCCGGTGATGGTGCCGGTGCGGTACGCCAGCCGCATCGCCTCGCCGAAGCTCCGCTTGGCGGCCGCCGCCACCCGCACGTTCCCGGCCGTGGCCAGCCGCATCCCCGTGAAGCCGACGAGGGCGGAGAATAACGCCCCCATCAGGAACGCCACCCCGCGGCCGACGGCGACGGCTTCCAGGTCGGCCCGGTGCGGGTGCCCGGCCGGGAGGCCCCACGGCCACTTCGACGCGGCGATGACCCCCGTGAGGACCACGATCAGGACGCCGACCACGGTGAACTGCCGGCGGAGGTAGGCGTTCGCCCCCTGCCGCACGGCCAGGGCCACGGCCCGCATGGGGGCGGTCCCGGTGTCGGCGGCGTACACCTGCTTCATCAGGAACGCGGCGTAGGCGATGCCGCCGACGGCGATCAGGAGCGAGCCGAGGAGGCCGAGCTTTTCGCCGTACCCGTAGGCGTCCGACGTGAGGAACTTGAACGGCTCCCACCCGCTCGCGGCGAGGAGCGTCGGCCCCGACGGCCCGGCCCCGAGGAGGCCGAGGGGGGCGGCACAGAGGACGGCCAGGAGCCACGGCGAGCGGGCGGCCCGGCGGCGGGGGAGGGGGCGCGGCATGGGTGGCGATCCGTGGCGGGGCGGCGGTGACACCCGGCCGTCGGCGGCGGCCGGACTGACAGGATAAGCGGCGGGTGGGGGCGAGTCTACCGGATGACGGGGTGACAAGGTGAGGGGGTGACACGGTGACGATGA
>JANPKP010000360.1:0-10553 GCA_031426095.1 Gemmataceae bacterium | reverse complement strand
GATGAAGACCCGGTGACCGGCTCGGCCCACTGCCTCCTCGCCCCGTTCTGGGGTGCCCGGCTGGGGAAGGCCGAGATGGTCGGCCGTCAGGCGTCCCCACGGGGCGGCACGGTGTACGTCGAGGTCCGGGGCGAGCGGGTGGTGATCGGCGGGGACGGCGTCGTCTTCGCCAGCGGGGAGTTTGCGACTGAGTGAGGACAAGCCGGCCGGGTTCGTTGGCTCAGAACATCAAAAGGGGGATTGCAGGGCGAACTCGGTTTGGCTGGTCGTGGCGGGCGGAACGGTCGTGTTGCTCGCGGCGGGCGGGGTTAGGTCAGTCCGCTCTGCCCGACCGCAGTTGCCAGAAGATCGCCCGGACGGCCCCGAACTCGTCACGGATCGCACCCCTCGGGACGAGTTGCGGGTCACGCAGCAAGTCCTTGACCACCGGCACGTCCCCCGCCTCGTAGATCGTCCCCTGGAACTTCGGGTCGCTGGGGCGGCACAGGTCGTCGGCGGCGTCTTTCGGCTCCACCGGCAGTGTATCGAACGGTTTGACCGCCCGGAGATCGCCTTCAGTCATCGCCGTACCCCGGTGGAACCTCCAGAACAGTACCAACCGTCATTCTGTGCAGCCTGCGGTGCCTGTCGTGTCAGTGAAACCCGGTTGTCGTGAGAATCACCCCCACAGCAGCGTGATCTTCAGTCGCTGGCCCACCTCGGATGTGCGGGCACTGCCGGCCGAACCCGGACAGCAGGGCCGGGAGGAGGTGTTCGCCGGGGACCGAACCGGCGGCGAAGTCGAGGTGGTTGTCGATCCGGCCGGAACACTGGACCTGCGGGAACACCCGGAACCCGGCGTCCCGAAGCTGGAACGCCAGATAGGTCGCGGTCATTGCCTCGGGCAGGTCGTTGTTCCCCTCGACCGGGTAGTAGCAGGCGAGGGCACCGTCGAGTTCCTCGACTGTGCGTGCCGCCAATCGGCTGAAGAACTCGGCGTCGGTTTGCTCCGGTTGCACGGGGCACCTCGCGGGCGGGGAACAACCACAGGCCCTACTCACCCATCGGCGGTAGTTGGCCCAACCGCCGCTGGTCGGCGGGGTCAACGACGTACCCGCTGGAATTCGTGAACGGGTCGCCAGGCAGACCGAAACTTGATTCCAAGTCGGTCAAACAGCGTCGGTAGTAACCCAGTACACTGCTCCACTCGGGGGCTTCGTCACCAAGTTCGCTAACCGCCCGAGTGAGCAGCCCGCCCGGCATTGACGCTTCATGGCGGGCAAGCGTGGCATCGACCGCGTCGAGGAACGCCGGTTCGCCTGCCTTCCGTCCGTACATCCTGATCAGCCTGGCCCGGACCTGCTGCCGGACGGTCTTGTCCTCCGGCTTCGCCAACTCGCCGGACTCCATGAAGAAGCCGACCAACGTCTGGTCGGCCGTCATCTCGACCAAATTCACCGCTCGCCCGAAGGCGGCGTGGCGTTCCCGCGACACCTCATCGAGGATCGGTTGCGGGTCGTCACCCTCCTTCATGTTCCAGGGCATCGAGCAGCGGTCGGTCTGGACGCAGAGCGATTCGCTCAGATCGGGGAGCCGGTGCGGCCCGGTGTACCCCTCCTCGCGGAGGACCGGGTTGATGACGGCGTAGGTGAACGGGGCGTGGGGCCACGAACCCAGTTGGAAGCCGAACGGGTCGAACCCGAACACCAGCCAGACGACTTGCAGAGCCTGCCCGCCCCCTCGGGTCGAGGCGAAGAGGACGTGTTCAAATTCCGTCCTCGGGACGTTGACCTGATCCCGGAGGCGGTCGTACAACGCCCGCCTTTCGTACTGGAGGCCGAAGGACAACTCCCCGAGGGTATTCTCGTCGGGCCGCTCGGTCAGCACCGCGTCCCGGATGAACTCCCGCACCCGCTTGAGTTCCGGCCCTCGGGTAAACTGGTCCGGGGAGCCACGCAGCATGTGGTCGAACGTCAGGACGGCCGACTTTAACGCCGCGATCTCGATCTCGCGGCCGATGATCGGCACTTTGCGGTAGAACGTGGTCGCCTCGGTCGCGGGGGCCGTCGAAAGCCGCACCTCCTCAAACCTCTTGTTCATCGAGCGGGCGAACTTTCTCAGGCCCTCCTCGTCGTCCGCGATGCCGGTCTTCGGGCGACCCCGTTCGTCCTTCATGACAAGCAGTTTCGGGCGGGTGACGGCACCGCCTTCCAACGCCAGGCCCGGAGGGTCGCCGGGAATGTCAACCGGCATCAGGCCGGGCTGGCTGGCTCGGGGCAGTAGCGGGGCGAGCCGGTTCAGCATCGGCTCGTAGGGCAACTTCAGGACGAAGTCTACGAGGTCGCCGCACCGCTTGTTGAAGCGGTCGCTGGTGACGAACTGCGACTTGATCCTGCCGCCGAGCGACTCGGGGATGGTGTGTTCGACCTTCGTATCCGGGGTCAGTGTCTCGCCGGTAAACAAACAGGTTTCCATCGCCACCTCCGTGACTTGCCGAGACGCTCTTCCGTACAGCCGTGGTTACCGGCTCAGGTGAGCCGCTCGGAACCGCTCTCCGGGCCGGTGAGAAAGACCGACGCCGGGGGTGAGCGGTTCGCGGTCACATATAGAACTTGTACCCGGTCTGCACCGCTTCCCCGTCCGGGACGTGCTTCATGATCTCCCCGACCTTGTCGGAGAACGACAGGGTGATCGGCGTCCCGTCCGCGAACGAGCAGTTGTTCACGTTCATCTTGGTCAGGTCCAGCACCTCGCGGAGCAAGTCCCTGGGGGAACTCCCGCCGTGCTTTTCCACCAACTGCCACGGCTCGGGGACGTAGGAGCCGGGGTACGTCTGGAGGTACGGGATGTACCCCATCGCGTACAGGAAGTGGCCGTCGTCCCCGACGCGGGCGTAGGTGCCCCGCAGCGGCGGGTACTTCCCCTCGCGGAACAGCTTCACCCCGCTCCGGGCCAGGGCGACGAGGTCCGCGTCGGTCTTCGGGTAGACCTCGCTGATCCCCTCCATGAACCCGTCCACCTCGTTGAA
This sequence comes from Gemmataceae bacterium, assembly GCA_031426095.1. Taxonomy (GTDB): domain Bacteria; phylum Planctomycetota; class Planctomycetia; order Gemmatales; family Gemmataceae; genus JANPKP01. The sequence continues at coordinate 7,546 of JANPKP010000360.1, read as the reverse complement.
CTTCCCGTGGTCAGGCCCCCAGAACCGGGACGACTTGTGGACCACCACCCGCCTCGGCGGCGTCCCCCGCACCCGGACGTACTCGGCCAGCGTGCTGCGGATCAGCTTCCGGGCCGCGTCCTGGGTCAGGTGCGGGGTGCGGCCGTCCACGTCCTCGTTCCACTCAAACGGGTCGCCCCGCAGCACCAGCCCCTGCCCGAGGTAGTCGAACGCCTGGGCCACGCTCGACCGCATGGTCAGCCGCCCCTTCCCCTGGTGGGCGACGTAGAAGTCGATCCCGACGAAGCACGCCTCCTGCTCAAACGCCAGCGGTCGCCACGGCACGCCCTCGGCCTTGTAGTACAGGGCGGTGCAGAAGTTCCAGGCACGGGTCGCCTTCTCCTGCAACTGCCGGCCCGCCGCCCGCTTCCCGCTGACGGTGGCCGGCTGGACGATCTGGACCGGGACGCCCCACCGCATCGCACGGGCCTTGATCGCCCGCCGCAGGTTGAAGTAGAAGTTCCCGGCCACCCGAACGGAGTGGGCCTGGTCGATCACCTCCTGGGTCAGGGCCAGCAGGACAATGTCCGGGGCCGGCTTCGTCTGGGCCAGGCTCCTGACCTCGCCCTCCAGCAGATTGACCACCTCCTCGATCCGCTGCCGCTTGTCCGCGATCTCCAGCACCCGCTTGATTTCCACCGGCTGGAGCGTCCGCTCCCAGCGGGGGTTGGTCTGGAAGCAGCAGGCGAACGGCGACTCCCGCGAGAACCCGACGAAGTCGCGGTTCAGAATCTTCATCAGCCGGGTGAACGACGGCTGCGACGGGGGCGGCGGCTGGCCGGGCGTGCCGAACAGCCCGGTGTCGGCCACCGAGGCGGTCCTGCCGGGGATCGTCCGGGCGTTCTCGCTCTCGATGGGGGAGCCGCACTCCTCGACCCACGCCCTGGCCCCGGACACCGTCTCCCGCGTGCCGACGAACCCGAGCTTGATCTCGGACGGGTGCAGGCCGGGGACCGCCCGGCCGAACGGGCCGTACTCGGCCAGCCCGGTCTTGGTGTCCTCATGCTCAAAGAAGCTGCCGAACTGGAGCCTCGGCTCGGGCAGGTACTCGACCTCAATCATCCTCGTCGTCCTCCTCGTCCTCGTCGTCCGACACGTTGGAGAACAGGCCCGGCGGCTCCTCGTCCTTCTCCTCGTACTCGGCCGGGTCGTCCGGGATGCCGAACGCCCCGACCCCGCAGGCGGGCATCTTGTCCGCGACGAGCAGGGTCCGGCCGTCCAGCTTCATCCTGACCTTGTCCTCGCCCTGGGCCAGCACGTCGGCCCAGAACAGGACGTGGTTCATCACCTGCGGGTTGTGTTCGTTCGCCTTCTGGGACGTGGAGTACGGGCCGACGAGGTCCGAGTCCCAGGGCTTGGTCCCGTCCTCGGTGAAGAAGTACTTCGGCGTGACCTGCAAGAACCACGACGGCCCGAAGTGGCGGTACGCCAGTTCGGCCGCGAGGTGCCGCCAGAATCTGTGCCTGCCGTACTCGTACCGTTTCGCCACGATCCGGGCCGGGGCCGTCTTCCCCGTCCGCACGCTCACCCACGCCCGCTTGAACTCCGTGTCGGCGTCGTTCTGGCGGGGGAAGTAGTTGCGGCCGAAGTCGGGGCTGTACCGCAGCCCGCACCGGCCGGCGTGCTTGCCCAGGAGTTGGTTCAGCAGGTAGACCCACTCCGGGACGCGGCGGTCGTCGGCCAGCCACTCGGACGCGAGCATCTTGCGGACCTTCGTGCCGCACCACTTCCGCAGCACGCAGGTCGGGTCGAACAGGTTGGACAGGGTGTACAGCTTGCCCTCGGTCACGGTGAACGGGGGGACGAACCCGTCGATCTCCCGGCGGATGCCCTGGGCGTCCTTCCGCCGGGTCGGGGCGAAGTACAGGAACTTCGGCAGCTTGGTCACCGGCAGCAGGTTGGAGATCAGCCGCTCCTGCACGTCGAACGTGATCCGGGGCGGGCTGACGCGGGCGTGCCCGTGGACGGCCGTCCGGGCCGACGCGGCGAACTCGTCCCTGGCCTTGTCGAAGGTGACCCGGTGCGGGGCCTGGAACACGTTCGGGGTGGCGTGCAGGTACTCCTTGACCTCGCGGAAGTAGAGCTTGTCGTCGGCCGGGTGGTAGACGACGTAGAGGACGGGGAAGGTGCAGGACTGCCAGTACTGGAGGTCGGCCTTCTCGACCGGGGAGGCGAACGAGGCGGGGGTGTCGGAGACGACGTACCTGGCCCCGGCCTTGGCCTGAACCTTGATGATCCCGCCGGTCGTCTCAAACCCGATGCCGCCGGGCTTCGGCCGGACCACCTCGATCTCGCCGTCCAGGCCGAAGTCGTCCTTCGACAGTTCGCGGAAGATGCAGTTCATGGCGTGGACCACCTGCGAGACGCGGTCCAGCCCCCGCCACTCGGTGAACTTGCTCGCCAGGACGGTCTTGCCCATCTTGCCCTCGGGTGCGGTCGCGGCACGCGGCGGTCGTTGTCGGCCCGGTACGGGTACGGGTGTGGCGGCGGTCGGACGAGCGGCGTCGGGACGCCACATCACCCCGCCCGAACGGCGTCCCGAAGGAGGGACGCCGTGACGCGGAGGTCGGTCGCGGCCGTGATCCTCGGCCGGGCGAACCAAGAGCTTTGAACCCCGCAGACGAGGGCCTGGATGTCCTTCCCCTCTTGCTGGCGGAACGCGAACACGGGGCACCCGCTCATCCCCTCGATGTTCAGGTCGGGCCGCGACGGCTCCGTGACCCGGAAGTACCGCATCGGGTCGCCGTGGGCAGCGTACACGGCGGGCTTGTCGGGCAGACCGCTCAACCGCAGGTACACGGGCTGGAGGCCGGCCTCGCCGGGCGTCGTCACCTCCATGTTCTGGAACGGCAGGCCGAGGAGGGCGTAGTCGCTGAACTCGGCCGGCAGCGGCTGGTCCCAATACCGCTCCTCCACGGCCACGACGCCGTTGAGGGCCAGCCGCGACCGCTCGGCCGGCGTGAGCTTGATGGCACCGAAGTCCAGCCCCTCCGGCCGGTCCACGCAGTAAACCGGGTCGCGGTAGCCGAACCGGGCGAGTTCGCGGTCGGCGGCGAACGTCCCGAAGCCCGAGAAGATCACGAAGTCGTGAATCAGGTCCGGCCAGGCTCGCCGGTACTCCGCGATTCGGTTGAAGACGTGGCCGGCCGAGACGAGATACCACTCGCCCCCGACCTCGATCACGAACCCGCTGGTGAAGAACTTCTGCTCCTTCGCCGGCGGAATCAACCGTGAGGAGACGGACACGCAGCCGAGGCTGACGAGGAAGTGGGAGAGATACCGGACGAATCGGGTGTCGGCATCGTCTTGCGTCATGTGGGCGGCACCGTTTCGTGGGATGACGGCGGGTCGGTTGTAACGGTTGTCGGTCGGCTTCTCCTGTCATTCAAACTTCAACCATGATGTGTACCCTTCGCCGGACGGCTTGTACAGGTCGGTAGCGAAAAGTGATGACGGGGTCGCGGCTCGGGACGTGCCCATGCCGATTTCAGCGTGGCGACAGGCAAGATCGGCCACGATCCGGGCGACCGACCTCCTGCTGACCTAGCCGTGAACGGGGACGTTCTGATAATACCTCGATTAGACCAAGCGGTTCGCCGGGCCATGAACAAGGCAGTAGACGAATCGGTTTCGCACGGGAGGCGTTGCCACCCCTCGGCCCGCGACGGGGCGGGCGGCACGCCGCCCCGTGCCCGTGGTATGATCAAGTGCCCAGTATGTCGCCGTGTTCACATCTAAGGCCGATAGAAACCGAACCGGCCGAACGGCCGGCCGTCAGACCGTGTACCCAGGTGCCCGCATCGGATCATTCGCCTGTCACGGCATCGCACTTCCTCGCGGCGTCATCTACACCTTCCGGCCGACTCTTCACCCGGTGTCGTTCGATCCGCCGCCGAACGACGGCCGCATCGACGCGGGGCGTGCGGTTCAGCCCGGCGGTGCCGGCCCGGACGACTGAGCGTTTTCGCACCCCGCGTTTCGGCGTCTCCCCCGTGGCCCCGGCCGTCGATAAACGAACCGGCGGGGGTGGCGAATGACGGCCGTCGAGACGAAATTGCCGGGGTCACTCGGCTTCCGCACCGGCAACACCAGCGTCCACACCAGCCGGACCCTGATGCTGGAGGAGCTTTCGCTGCTCCTCGACAAGGTCGCCCCAGACGCCGCCCGTGACGCCTACCCGGCCGCGATCACCGACGACAACGTCCTCGGCAAGCCGACCCGCACGACCCGCCAGCTTACCGCCAAGCGGCTGGCCGAACTGTACGCCCTCGACCCGGCCACCACCCTCTTCCGGCTGCTGAGGCACTTCTGGTCCGCCGACCGTGCCGCCCGCCCGGTACTGGCGTTCCTGACCGCCGCCGCCCGCGACCCGCTGCTCCGCGAGGCGACCCCGTTCGTCCAGGCGGTCGCCCAGGGCGATCTGGTCGCCCCCGACCAGATCGCCCGGCACCTGAACGAAAAGTACCCGGCCCGGTTCAAGGCTTCGACCGCCCTCGCCACCGCCCAGCGGCTCGCGTCGTCGTGGGCACAATCGGGGTATCTTCAGGGCAAGGTCAAGAAGAAGCGGTCCCGGCCCGCCGTCACGCCGGTCGCCGCCGCGTTCGCCGTCCTGCTCGGCTACCTGTGCGGGCTGCGGGGGAAGCGGCTGCTCGACTCGGCGTGGACCCGGCTCCTCGACCGCACGCCGGGGGAGGTGACCGACCTCGTCACCGAGGCGTCCCGCCAGGGCTGGCTGACGCAAAAAGCGGCAGGCACGGTGGTCGAAATCACGTTCCCCGGACTGCTCAAACCGCAGGAGGAGAAAGCCGCCCATGAGCCGGATTGACGCCCTCCGCAAGAACTACCAGCGGGTCTGCGGCCTGCACTGGGACCGGAACGTGGCCGGCCCCCAGCGGGTCTGGGTCGCCGTCTACGACAAGGAGGACGAGCGGAAGCTGCGGCTCCGGTTGCCCCTGTTTGAGGAGGCGACCCACCAGGCCGGGCACGGCTGGCACCACCTCGACTTCACGAACGCCTTCGCGGACTGGCTGTGCGGCCCGCCGTACTCGGACTACGCCGACAGTTACTTCGCCGCCCCGACCCGGCTCGGGGCCGCACCCCTGGCCGCGTTCAAGAAGGCCGTCGCCGGCCGGCTGACCGACGCCCTGAAGTCGGCCGAGCCGGGCGAGTCCACGGTGGTCGCCATCTCGGGCGTGGCCTCGCTGTTCGGGTTCGTCCGGGTGTCCGAACTGCTGCCGCTGGTCGAGGGGCAGATTCGCGGCCGGCTCTTGGTCTTCTTCCCAGGCGTATACGAGCTAGACAACTACCGGCTCTTGGATGCCCGCGACGGCTGGAACTACCACGCCGTCCCGATCACCGCCGGCGACGGGGAGGTCCGCCGATGAACAACCGCGAAGTCTACGAGAAAGACCCCAGCACCAACCGGCTGCTGAACAACGGGGTCGCCAAGGTGTCGAGCGGGCAGTCCGACCCGGAACTCGACACCCTCCGGTACGAGGTCGGCAACTTCGTGTGCGACGGCCAGTACGCGGACGGGCTGGCCCGCGTGCTGACCACCTACCTCGACCACCTCGACAAGGCCGAGCAGCCGGGCGTCTGGGTGAGCGGGTTCTTCGGCTCGGGCAAAAGCCACCTTGTCAAGCTGCTCCAACACCTGTGGATCGACTACGAGTTCCCGGACAAGGCCAAGGCACGCGGCCTCGCCAAGCTGCCCGAGCGGGTCCGCGAACTGCTCACCGAGTTGTCGAACCGGGCGAAGCGGTTCGGCGGGCTGCACGCCGCCGCCGGGACGCTCGGGGCCGGGGCCGGGGACAGCGTCCGGCTGGAGGTGATGCGGATCGTCTTCACCTCGGTCGGCCTGCCCGAGGACTTCGCCCGTGCCAACTTCGTCATGTGGCTGCGGCACGAAAAGATGGAAGGTGCAGTCCGCAAGCACGTCGAGCAGGCCGGCCGGGACTACGAGCTTGAACTGGCGAACCTGTACGTCTCGGACGCGATGGCGAGGGCCGTCCTCGCCGCCCGCCCGGACTTCGCCCAGTCGCCGGCCGACGTGAAGCTGCTGCTGGAGAAGCAGTTCCCTGAGAAGGCCGACGTGTCGATTGACGACATGGTCAAGGCGGCGAAGCGGGCCGTCGCCCGCGACGGCAAGACGCCCTGCACCCTGCTGGTACTGGACGAGGTGCAGCAGTACATCGGGGACAGCGTGGACCGGGCGTATGCCATCGACGTGTTGCAGCGGCAGTTCGTCCCCAAGATGGGGGCCACCCTCATCGTCGTCGCCACCGGCCAGAACGCCCTGAGCGGCATCCCGCTGCTCCAGAAGATTCAGGGCGACTTCCCGGTCGCCGTTGAGTTGCAGGACACGGACGTGGAACAGGTCACCCGCGAGGTGGTCCTGAAGAAGCGGGCGACGGCCGAGCCGGCGGTGAAGAAGCTGCTGGGCGACCACAGCGGCGAGATCGAGCGGCAACTGGCCGGGAGCAAGATCGCGTTCACCACGCGGGACCGATCCCTGCTGGTCCCCGACTACCCGATCCTGCCCGTCCGCCGGCGGTTCTGGGAGCGGGTGCTGAGGGCGGTGGACAAGGCCGGCACGGGTGCCCAGCTTCGCACCCAACTGTGGATCGTCTACGACGCCGTCCAGCAGACCGCCGACAAGCCGCTCGGGACGGTCATCGGCGGGGCGTTCCTGTTTGAACACATCAAGACGCGGGTTCTCCAGTCCGGCGTCCTGTTGCAGGAGTTGTCGGAGACGATTGCCCGCCAGAAGCAGGAGGAGGACGGCGACCTCCGCTACCAGCTTTGTGCCCTGATCTTCCTGATCGGCCAACTCCCGCACACCGGCCCGGCCGACGCCGGCGTCCGGGCCACCCCGGAGACGCTGGCCGACCTGCTCGTCACCGATCTCACCCAGGGGAGCGGGGAACTCCGCAAGAAGGTGCCCGAACTGCTCGCCAAGCTGGTCGCGTCCGGGGCGGTCATGCTGGTCGAGGACGAGTACCGGATGCAGACGCGGGAGGGGGCCGAGTGGAACCAGGCGTTCCACGAAGCCCGGAACAAGCTGCTCAACGAGGCCGGCAAGCTCGCCGGCGAGCGGTCGCAACTCCTGAAGGCCCAGTGCGGGGAAATCCTCAAGAAGGCGAAGCTGCTGCACGGGACGAGCAAGGAGGCCCGGAAGTTCGACCTCCACTTCGGGGCCGACGCCCCGCCGACCGGGACCGGCAGCATCCCGGTGTGGGTCCGGGACGGGTGGGACGTGCCCGAGAAGACGGTCCTTGCCGACGCCCGTGCGGCGGGTGACGCCGCCTCGGTGTTCGGGTTCGTCCCGAAGCGGCAGGACGACGAACTGAAGCAGGCCGTCGCGTCGTACTACGCCGCGACCGCGACGATCCAGGCGAAGGGCACCCCGACGACGCCGGAGGGGATCGAGGCCCGCAAGGCGATGGAGACGCGGCAGGAGCAGGCCCTGCGGACCCGCGACGGCCTGATCAACGACATCCTCAACGAG
>JANPKP010000359.1:0-4375 GCA_031426095.1 Gemmataceae bacterium | reverse complement strand
GTGGAGGGAACGACCGGCGGGCACGGCCGGCGGCGTGGGACGCCCGCGGGCGTCGTCGCGGCATAGCACGGCGGGGTCGGCGGCGGCCCAGGCGAGGGCCGCGTGCTGGTGGGCGAACTCGACGTAGAACGTGCGGGCGGCGGGGTCGGCCAGCACCCGGGCTTCGAGCCGGGCGGCGTCCGCGTCCGTCAGGCGGCCGTCGACGGCGGCCGCGCACAGGTCCCACAGGTCGTCGGCCGGAGTCACGATCGGTTCTCCCGTTCCAGGGTGCGGGTGACGCACTCGTGCAACAAGTGGCGGGCGCGGGAGAGGGCCCGGTACGTCGCCTCCACCGTCCGGTTCACGCGGGCGGCGACGGCCTCGATCGAGCCGCCCTCGGTATAGCGGAGGCGGATCAACTCCCGCTGGTCGGGCGGCAGCTTGTCCACGCACCCGGCGAGCGCCCGCGTCCGGTCGTCGAGCCCGTCGGCGGCCGCCTCGGCCTCCCGGGCCACCGCCCCCAGGAAGGCGTCGGTGAACTGGAGGCGGTCCCGCTGCCGCCGCTTCCGCCACGCGAGAACTTGGTTCAGCGCCACCCGGCAGGCCCAGGCGGCGAAGTTCGTCCCCGACTCGAAGCGGCCGAACTCGCGCCAGAGGACGAGGTTCGTGTTCTGCAACACCTCGTCCGCGTCGGCGTGGTGCGGCACGAGGGTGACGACATAAAGGTACAACCGCCTCTGGTTCTGCCCCAGGAGGCGGACGAACTCGTCGACGCGCCCGGGGTCGGGCGCTGGGGGAGGGCTGGGGGCGTCGGCCATGCCGGGGCTCGGGGTGTCCTCGTGCAGGAGGAGAGCCGGGGGGGCCGCGGTTGGACAGGAATAACGCGGGGCGGCGGGTTAAACCGCCCCCTTCGGGTAAACGCTCACGCCCGACCCCGCCGCCAGGACGACGGACCCCGGCTCGCGGCCGGTCATCGCCGCCCACTCGGGGCCGTAGAGCGTGCCCCAGTCGACGTCCGCCCGGAACTCGCGGACGGGGTAGACGTCCCACTCCGGGTGGTTGACCTCGTAGCGGATCAGGCGGCCGCGGCGGGTGGTGCCGTAGCCCCACGAGTGTTCCTTGAAGAAGTGTTCGACGCTCCCGGGCCCCGGCCGCACCGCCGGCTTCGACCCCACGGCCGTCAGCCGGTGCGTCCGCCCGCCCCACGCCACCCCGTAGTCGGCGGTGAGGGCGTCCGCGGTCTCGGTCACGGCCATCGACAGGCGGGCGGCCCGGTACGGCTCGTTGTAGATGGCCCGGGCCACCCACGCCACGAGCCGCTGGGGGACGTACTCGCGGACGAACACGACCCCCCGGCGGCCCTCGTGCCGGACGTAGAACCGAAGGTTCCACTCGGGGAAGTTGCGGAACCCCGGCCAGCCGACGCCGAGGACGCGGGTGTCGAGGAACTGGAAGCCGACGAGACTCGCCCAGCAGTGGCCGTCCCGCCGGTCGAGGTCGACGCCCGGCGGCAGGTGCGGCACCAGGAGCGCCTCCGGCACCGCGTAGTTCGCCAGGATGAGGTTGCACCAGCGGGCGGTGAGGAAGGCGCGTGGCATGGGCGGCACTCGGTGTCGAATAAACCCGACCGGGACCGAGTTCCCGCCCCCGTCCGACGCCGGCAAGTGGCGGACGGGGGCCGGGCCGGGCCCCGGCCGGGAGTGCGGAGGGGGGCGGCCGTTAGAACCGGAGTTCGGCCCCGACGGTGAAGCCCTGCAGCCAGTAGTCGGTGGGGTTGCGGGTGAAGGCGGGGGAGAGCGGCCCGGTCACGACGCCCCGCGGCGGGAGCTGGGTGGGGTTCACCCGCGTGTCGATCTGGTCGCCGGCCCGGGCCACGTCGCTGAGGTAGATGAAGTTGTACCCGGCGTGGACGCGGGCGTGTTCGGTCAGTTGCACCCCGAGCTTCACGCCGAGTTCCGGGAGCACGGCGAACGCGTTGTGGGTGTACCGGCCGATGTTCGACGGCTGGGCCAGCAGCCCGCCCGAGAAGACCGCCGGGGTGCCGCCGGGCGGGACGATGGCCGTGGCCCCGGCGACCTCGGTCGTCTGGCGGACGTTACCGAGGGCGACCGACCCCCGCACGCCGACGAAGAAGCTGCCGAACCGCCGCTCCCCGGCCAGCCCGAGGACGCCGCCGTGGAAGTCGTTCGTGGTCTTGAAGCGGTCCTGGATGACGAACCGCGTCCCGCCCGGCACCCCGGACCCCGGGAGGGCCGTCAGGTCTTCGGTGATTGTCACCTGGTCGGTGACGTTGAAGTAACGGTAGCCGGCCAGGAAATCGACCCGGCCGCACGGGTCGCAGCAGAGGTTGAACCGGCCGTTCACCCCGCCGCCGATCGCGGACGTGCTCGGGTCGGCGGTCGTCCGCCCGGCGAGGACGCCCGGGAACGACACGAGTTCGGTGTCCGCCCGGCCGAGCAGGGCGTTGAAGAACGGGCGGGTGACGACCGACGAGCCGTCGGACGACCCGGCGGTGAAGCGGTCCGACGTGCGGCCGAGGAAGAAGAAGTCGGCCTCGAGGCCGACCGTCTGGTCGGGGTCGATCCAGAACCCGGCCGACCCGCGAAACCCGCTGCGCCAGTCGTTGTTCACCCGCCGGCCGCCGAACAGCACCGACGTGGTCGGCTGGCCGAGAACCCCCGCGGTCGCCAGCGGGGTGCCGACCGGGGCGGCGGTGGCCAGCGGCGGGAGCGGCTGGCCGGACGACACCCAGTACAGGTATTCGAAGTTCGTCCACACCCGCCCGGCCGGGCCGCACGGCCCGCACCCGGGGGCACCGTCGGCCGGGCAGTCGCCGGCGGCCGCCCCGAACCCGGCGGGGGTGCCGCCGAGTTCGCTCGCCGTCGGGGCGAGGTCGGACGCGGCCGCGGCCGCCAGGGCCGACGCCGGGATGAGCGCCGGGGACGACGGCACCGAGGGCACCGACGCGACCGCCGGGGCGACGACCGGGCGGCCGAGCTTGGCCCCCCTGGCGGGGGCGGCGGCCGATGTCTTGACGGGGGTTGACGAGGTGTAGGAGCGGTCCGCCGTGACGATCGGAACCCCGGCCACCTGGGCGAACGCCGGGCCGGCCGTGCCCACGGCCACCGCCAGCCCGCCGAGAGCGTGCTTCATCATCCGATCGTCCTCCGTGACGGCCCCGGTGCGGCGGCCGGCGACGAGCCGAGTCCTAGCTACCAGACCTATCGACCCCCGCCCGCTCAACCTTCACAACTATCCGCCACACTCACCATCCGGATAACCCGCCACCTTCCGCAGCCGTCAGACCCGCCGCCGCTTAACACGCCCCCGCCGCGGCCCGCTCATTGGCCCCGCCGCGAACGGGGTGCTACAATCCCCGGGAAGCCCGCCCCCCCTGGTGCCCCCGATGTCCATGACGCTCGCCGGCCTGCAAGAGCGCATCCGCGACCTGTACGGGTCGAAGGACGCGGCCCGCGGGCCCGAGGGCACGTTCATGTGGTTCATGGAGGAGGTGGGCGAACTGTCGGCCGCGCTGAGGGGCGGGACGCACGAGGAGCGGGTGCTGGAGTTCGCCGACGTGCTGGCCTGGCTGGCGACCCTGGCGAACATCGCCGGCGTCGACCTGGACGCCGCGATGGCCGCGAAATACGGGGCCGGCTGCCCCGGCTGCGGCCGCGTGCCGTGCGCGTGCGGGACGAAAGACAAGCCGTGACACGGGGCCCTTGCGGCAGGTCGGGTGTGGCGAGTGAAATCTCTTGTGGCCCGGGCTTCCAAGCCCGGGGTATCCCCGACCCGGGGCGCTTCCGATGAAGCCGGTGGGCGACTTCCAACGAACCCGACGCAACCTCCCTCACTGGCAGAATGCGGGCCCAATCTATTTCGTAACATGGCGGACGACCGACGGGGTGACATTGACACCCAATTCCCGCACACTCGCACTCGACGCGATACGATTCTGGGACGGCCGCCGGTGGCACGTTTACGCGGCGGTGGTAATGCCGGACCACATTCACGTCTTGCCCCGCCCCTTGCCGGTCGATCCGGAGCGAAGCGAAATCTGTTACGACTTGGCAGAGCTACTCCAGAGCATCAAGGGCTTTTCGGCTCGGGCGATCAACAAGCAGATGGGCCGCACGGGCTCACTCTGGCAGGAGGAGCGGTACGACCGGCTCGTTCGCAACCCGGGTGAGTTCGAGGAGAACTGGACATACATCCGCAACAACCCGGTGAAGGCGGGGTTGGTCGAGCGGGCCGAGGACTATCAGTGGTTTTTCGAGAAGGACGTGGCGGACTGAGGGCCACACCATCTTGTGGCCCGGGCATCCTTGCCCGAGGTCGTGGACCAGCCCCGGCTTGGAAGCCCGGCACATGACCGAGTATTCCCGAAGCTCACACA
>JANPKP010000358.1:0-8089 GCA_031426095.1 Gemmataceae bacterium | reverse complement strand
GGGGCACCCGTCGAAAATTAATCACTACATCAAGTCGTCATGTCCGGTCTTCCGACTTGATGAGGTTTTGACTTGACGACCTGATGACGGGTTAGTGGCTGACCGGTTCGTCGGTGTCGAACACGGCCGGGACGCCGAAGTAGTCGCCGGCCCGGGCCGGGGCGTTCCGCAGGGCCTCGCCGACCGGCCGCGACGGGGCCGGCTCGGCCTCGCGGAAGACGTTCTGGACCGGCAGCGGGTGGGCCAGCGGCTCGACGCCGTCGGTGTCGATCTGTTCCAGTTGCTTGACGTAGTCGAGGATGGCCCCGAGCTGCTGCTGCATCCGCGGCAGGTCCGCCTCGGGCAGTTCCAGCCGGGCGAGCTTGGCGACCTTCCGCACGTCGTCGAGGGACAGACTCATGTCGTCAAGTCCTCAAGTCGTCAGGTCATCAAGTCCGGAAGTACAGCAAGTCGCGGAACGGTCCGCGACTTGACGACGTGATGACTTGACGACGTGATGACATCCGCGGTCAGACGCTCTGCATGCTGAACGGCTTGTGGACGACCGGGCGGGTGATTTTGCCGCTGCGGATGCACTGGGTGCAGACGCGGGAGCGGACCGTCACGCCGTCGACGACGATGCGGATCGACTGGAGGTTCGGCTTGAACACCCGCTTGCTGATGCCGGTGATCTTCTTGCCGACCCCGCCGAGGTACTTGGCCTTACCCCGGTAGGTCTTCTGGTTGCCGCCGACCGGCTTCTTGGCACAGAGAGCGCACTGCATGCCCATGACACGAATCCTCGTAGCGAATCGCCGCCGCCCGGGGGCCGGTCCCAAATCGGAACCGATACTATACGGCCGGGCGAAACGGCGGCAAGAAGCGGCCGCGAATCCGCTTCACCCGCCGAGCTTGACCGCGATCAGCTCCTTCTCGTCCCGCAGGTAGACCACGCCGCCCACGAGCGCCGGGTGGGCCCACGTCGGGCCGCACACCTTGCTGCGGGACAGCTCCTTGTACGCCTTCGGGTCGGGGTCGAGGAGCAGGAGGTTGCCGGCGTCGTCCAGGCCCAGGAGCTTGTCGTTGCCGGTGCGGACGAGGGCCGCGTGGTACTTGCCCACGTTAGGCTTCTCCCACGCCACCGCGCCGGTCTTCACGTCCACGCACCGCAGCGTGATACTCGGCTTCTTAAGCGGGTTCGCCGACCCGTTCACCATGTAGAGGTGGCCGCCGACCGCCACCGGGGTCGAGAAGTAGCAGGTCAGCTCCGGGGCCTTCCACGCGGGTTCGGTGGCCCACTTGCCGCCGGCGTTCGACGCCCTCACGGCGATGCTCCCGGCCGTCACGGAACTGCCCACGAGGAGGTCGCCGACCTTCACGGGGGTGGTGGACGACTCGTTGAGCAGGTCCTTGAACGGGACCGCCCACAGCTGCTCGCCGGCCGCGGACAGCGCCCGCAGGTGCGAGCCGGTGAGGAACACGAGCTGGCGGTCGGCCCCGGTGCCGGTCACGAGCGGGGAGGCGTAACTGGCCGGGTCGTCGGTCGCCTGCCACGCCGTCTTGCCGGTCGCCGCGTCGAACGCCACCACCCCGTGCCCCTTGCCGCCGACCATCACCACCACCGTGTCGCCGACCACCGTGGGCGACGACGACACGCCGAAGAACAGGTTGTTGGCCTTGAACTCCTTGAGCGTGTCCACCTTCCAGACCACGTCGCCGGTCTTGGCGTCCCAGCAGGCCAGCACGCCGGTGCCGCCGAGGGTGAACACCTTGCCGCCGGCCACCGCCGGGGTCGCCCGCGGGCCGACGCCGAACTTCGGGGTGTACGCCTCCCGGTCGTAGCTCTTGCTCCACTTCACCTCGCCGGTCGCGGCGTCGAAGGCGGTGAGCCCGTCGGCGTCCTTCCCGGCCGGCTGGGCGAAGGCGTACACCACGCCGCCGACAACCACCGGCGAGCTGTGGGCGGGGCCGACCGGCTGCTTCCAGAGCACCTTCGGGGCGGCCGCCCACGGCTCCACCTTGTCGGCGCTGGAGTTGTCCCGGTTCGGCCCGAGGAACTGCGGCCAGTCGGCGGCCGGGAGCAGTGTCGGTGTCAGTGACAGTGCCAGGACTGCGAGGGGGAGAAGGCGCGTCATGGGGTCGAGTCCCTCCGGATGGGGTCGTCACGCCGGCCCCGGGCGTCGCGGTCGGCGACGCCCGGGGAACCGACGGCCCCATTATATTCCGGCCGGCTCGACCTCCGGGGCGGACCGGCTCCCGAAGAGGGCCGACAGGGCGTAAAAGGCGACGGCCACGCACAGGAGGTACTGGAAGCCGAGGACGATCGAGGCGTTCTCGACCAGCCCGCCGACGAGCGCCCCGGCCACGTTCGCCCCGATCATCTGGTCCGGCCGGCGGGTGCGGCGGAAGCTGGCCGCGAACACCACCCCGGCGAACGCCACCGGGGCGAACGCCAGGGCACACGCCCCGGCGATCTGGACGGCCCGGTCCATCCCGAGGAAGGCGTCCACGGGGATCGCCAGCCCGGCCGCCAGGGCGGCGAACAGGCCGACGTAGTACGGCTCCAGCCGCCGGGGGTTGACCCGCCCGGCGAACAGGTTCCCGGCCAGGGCCATGACCAGGATCGCCGCGAACACGACCGTGTTCACCATCCACGTGCTGCCGAACAGGAGGGCCATCTGGACGACGGCCTTCGTCTCGACGAGCATGAACCCGGCCCCGAGGAAGAAGCTGCGGGCGAACAGCCCCGCCTCCCACGGCCCGGCCGGCCCGTCGGCGGTCGAAGTCTCGCCGCGGCCGCCCCGCCCGTAGACGAGCCACAGGAGCCCCGACATGAGCACCACCAGCCCCATCCCCCGCCAGGTGTGGCCGGGCACGGCCGGGTTGCGGACGTACAGGAACGGCCAGTCGTCGGTCGCCAGCTTGAGGGCCCCCCGCGAGTCCTCGACCTCGGCCATCCGCAGCCGGCCCCAGTCGGGCAGCCCGTCTTCGAGCCGCAGGTCGGACACGGGCATCGAACTGCCGGCCGGGGACGGCGGCTGGTCCCGGCGGAAGCCCATCGGGGCGTCCGTCCCGACCGGGAACTTGATCGGCAGCCAGAACGAGTTGTCGGCCGACCGGAAGGCCCGCTTGAGGGGGTCGAGCACCTCCGCCGACCCGGCGAAGAAGGCGGTGAACCCGCGGGCGTCGAAGTCGTCGAGCGGGATCAGGTCCTTCGGCGGGGCCATCAGGACCACCGGGTCGGCCCCGTACACGGCCCGCATCTGCTCCCGCAGCCGGGCCGCCAGCCACCCCTGGCGGAAGAAGTTGTACACCGCCATCAGCCCCGTCGGCTTGAGCACCCGCCGCACGTCCGCGAACGACTCGGTGGTGAACAGGTAGCTCTCCAGCCGCAGGTTCGAGTACCCCGAGTGCAGCACCAGCGAATCGACCAGGGCGAACACCACGAGGTCGTACTCGGCCGCCGGGGCCTTGCGGAGGAAGTTCCGCCCGTCGTTGATGTGCAGCCTCACCCGGGCGTCCTTGTACGGCTCGTCCGGGTGGTACGCGGCCCCGGTCCGCTGGATGCGGGGGTCGATCTCGACCGCGTCGATGACCGCGTCGGCCGGGCACCACTGGAGGGCCCGCGACAGGTCGTTGCCGGTGCCCGCCCCGATGATGAGGACGCGCCGGAACGGCGGCCACGCCTTGTGCTCCGGGTCGGCCAGCGGCACGTCCCGCTGGAACAGGTACGGGAGGGCGTACCCGGCCAGCGACGGGGCCGTCCGGGAGATCATCACCTGGTGCGACACCCGGTTCGTGTCCACCACCCCCTCCTTCGGGAAGTGGTCGATCCGGTAGTACGGCGACCACCCCGTCCGCGACGGCTTGCCCAGGTCGACCAGCCCCGACGTCGGGACCGTCAGGAGGACGGCGACGGCCAGGAACATCAGCATGGTCACGCTGGACGACGGGGCCGCGGCCGCGGCCGGCGTCGCGGCGGCGGGGCCGGCCGGGACGGGGCGGAGGGCGAAGTACCCGACCCCGGCGGCGGCCGCCGCGAACCACGCCACCGGCGGCAGTTCGAGGTACGACCCGGCGGCGAACGTCACGATCCCGGCCAGGCTCCCGAGGAGGTTCACCGAGTACGCCCGGGTCCGGCCCGCCACCCGGTTGAACGCCCGCCCCATCTCCTGCCCCGGGCCGACCATGACGGCCGCGATCAGCCCGAAGAACACGGCCGCGATCAGCTCGATCGGGACGTGGTACTCGGTCTGCGAGGCGGCGTTCACCTCCGTCCCGAAGAACACCACCTCGGGGTTCTTCTGGTTGCCGACCGTCACGAAGTACTGGAGGTGCTGGGAGAACAGGTCGATCAACAGCCCGCACCCGACGGCGACGGCCAGCAGGAACGGCGTCCGGGCGATGTGCCGGGCCGGCTTCCGGGCGACCACGCACCCGATCGACATGCCGACGAAGCAGGCCAGGAGCACCGTGTTCGTGAAGAACGTCAGGAACAGGACGTGGGCCGGGAACCAGCGGATGCACGCCAGCTCCAGGAACAGGACGAGCCAACTCACGAGAAACAGGTCGAACACGGGACGGTCGCGCATGAGCGGTCTCGAGGGGGGACGGTTCGGGAGTTCGATCGTGCCTGCGTTGAGGCGAAGTATAGACGCCGGAATTCGGTCGGGGGCAAAAACCGTCCCCCCCACGTCCCCCAGCCCCCGCCGTCCCACGGCTCAAGGGGTCGGGTTGGGCAAGCCGTCCGGCCGGTGCCGCCGGGATTGTCAGCGGGTCGTCACCGGCAGCGGCACGCGGGCGGGCGGGGCGGGGGGCGGGGCGGTGGCGGCGGGCCGGTCCGCCTCGTTCAGGAAGACGTGCAGGGGGGCGTACCGCCAGCCGGTGCCGTGGGCGTCGGCGATCCCCTTGAGCCGGGCCACGGCGTCCTCGGTGATGGCGTTCCCGGTCGCCTCGTAACTCGGGTCGCAGAAGTAGACGCGGCAGCCGATGGGCCGCGGCTCGCGGGCCGTGCAGAGGTTCTCGACCTGGAACGGGCAGCCGTCCCGCGTCACCGGCTGCTCGTAAGCGGGGGCCGCTTCGAGGAGGATGTCGGCCTCGAACCGGCTCAGGAACAGGGTGTGCCCGTACTCGGTGAACCGGCAGCAGCGGCCGGACGCCTCGCACCGCGGGGCCGCCGCCGCCACGGCCGCGTCGACCGCCGCGTACACGGCCAGCACTTCACGGCGAAGCTCGCTCATGGTGGTCCGATCCAAGGGGAGTTAACCACAGAGTCACAGAGGACACGGAGCCGAGCCGAACACCGGAGATAAACGATCATCGTGCTTCGGTGTTCTCGGTGTTTCCCCCCTCTGTGTTCTCTGTGACTCTGTGGTTGATTCTCCGCCCACCCCCTACACCCGCACGACCTTCACCCGGCGGGTGATCTCCTCCAGCGGAATCAGCTCGCCCCGGCCCGCCCCCGGGCAGACGGCCGCCGTCGCCGCCCACGCCTCGGGGCTTTCGAGGTTGCTCTCCCAGAACGGCCACGTCCGGCACTGCTTCGGCCGCACCTTGTAGACGGTGCAGCCCTTGCCGCGCTCGAAGAAGACGCAGTCGCCGTTGGCCCTCTCCCGGAGCGTCCGCCGGCCGCGGGTCTTGCGGGTGTAGAGCTTCTCGAAGTGGTCCACCGACTCGCCCACCGTCGCGGCGAGGGCGTGGACCTCGTCCTCGTCCACCCACACGAAGCCGGGCTCGCCGGTGCAGCAGGCCCCGCAGCGTGTGCAGGCGAAGGCGAGCCCGTCCTGGTACCACGGGGCGGGCTCGGGGGCGTCGTCGGGCATGGGGGCGTCTCGCGGGGCGGTGGGGGGATTCTATCGAACGCCCCGCCGCCGTATAACGCCCCCACGCCGAACGGGCCACGACGGCCCGCCCGCGTCCACGCCGGAGACCATCCGTGAACCCGCGTCAACTCGCTCTGGCGGCCGGGGCCGCCCTCCTGGGGGTCGCCATGACCGCGCCGCCGTCGCCCGCCGACGAGGGCATGTGGTTGTTCAACAACCCGCCCCTCAAGCAGCTCAAAGAGAAGTACGGCTTCGAGCCCGACCGGGCGTGGCTCGACCACGTCCAGAAATCGTCCGTCCGCTTCAACTCGGGCGGGTCCGGGTCGTTCGTGTCGGCCGACGGGCTGGTGATGACCAACCACCACGTCGGGGCCGACGACCTCCAAAAGCTCTCGACGCCCGAGAAGAACTACCTCCGCGACGGCTTCCTGGCCAAGACCGCGGCCGACGAACTCAAGTGCAAGGGGCTCGAACTCAACGTCCTCCAGACGATCACCGACGTGACGAAGGAGGTGGACGCGGCCGTGAAGCCGGACCTCGCCGCCGGCGACGCCTTCAAGGCCCGGCAGGCCAAGATCGCCGAGTTGGAGAAGGCCGCCGCCGACCCGGCGAAGGGCGTCCGGGCCGACGTGGTCACGCTCTTCGCCGGCGGCCAGTACCACCTGTACGTCTTCAAGAAGTACACCGACATCCGCATCGTCTTCGCCCCCGAGAAGGGGATCGCCTTCTTCGGCGGCGACCCGGACAACTTCGAGTACCCCCGCTTCGACCTCGACGTCTGCTTCTTCCGCGTCTACGAGGACGGCAAGGCGCTCAAGCCGGAGCACTACCTGAAGTGGAGCCCGGCCGGCAGCAAGGACGACGAGCTGGTGTTCGTGTCCGGCCACCCGGGGCGGACGAACCGGCAGAACACCCTGGCCGAACTCGAATACCTCCGCGACGCCGGTTACCCGTACCTCCTCCAGCGGCTCAACCGGCTCGAAGTGCTGCTCAACAGTTGGGTGGAGCGGAGCGAGGGGAACCGCCAGCGGGGCGAGGACGAGCTGTTCGGCATCCAGAACAGCCGCAAGGCCCGCATCGGCGGGCTGGCCGGCCTGCTCGACCCGAAGCTGATGGGCCGCAAGCAGGCCGAGGAGAAGCGGCTGCGGGAGTTCGTGAACGTCGTGCGGCCGGGCGAGGAACCGGCCTGGCAGGCCGGGGCCAGGAAGGCGTTCGACCAGATCGCCGCGGCCGAGAAGACGCGGGCCACGATTATCAAGGACGTCACGCTGCTGGAGAACGGGGCGGGGTTCAACTCGTCGCTCTTCGGCATCGCCCGCACCCTCCTGCGGGCCGCCGACGAGAAGGCCAAGCCGGCCGGCGACCGCTTCCGCGAGTTCTCCGAGGCCCGGCTCCCGAGCCTGGAGTTCCAGCTCTTCTCCGACGAACCGCACTACGACGACCTCGAAACCCTCAAGCTGGCCGACAGCCTGACCCTCTTCGCCACCAGCTACGGGGCCGACAGCGACATGGTTAAGCAGGTTCTCGCCGGCAAGTCGCCGCGGGAGCGGGCCTACGAGCTGGTGAGCGGCACGAAGGTGAAGGACGTGGAGTTCCGCAAGAAGCTCTACGCCGGCGGCAAGGCGGCCGTGGACGAGTCGAAGGACCCGATGATCGAGCTGGCCCGCCTCGTGGACGGCCCGGCCCGGGCGGTGCGGAAGCGGTTCGAGAACGAGGTCGAGGAGCCGAAGCGGCAGGCCTACGCGGCGCTGGCGAAGGCCCGCTACGCCCTCGACGGGGCGAACACCTACCCGGACGCCACGTTCACCCTCCGGCTCTCCTACGGCACCGTGAAGGGGTTCACCGAGGACGGCAAGCCGGTGCCCCCGTTCACCACCTTCGCGGGCCTGTACGAGCGGAGCAAGGCCCAGGAGAACAAGGGGCCGTTCGAGCTGCCGAAGCGGTGGGAGGAGCGGAAGGGGAAGCTCGACCCGGCGACCCCGTTCAACTTCGTCTGCACGGCCGACATCATCGGCGGCAACAGCGGCAGCCCGGTGGTGAACAAGGCCGGCGAGGTGGTCGGCCTGATCTTCGACGGGAACATCCAGTCGCTGGTGCTGGACTTCATCTACGACCAGGAGCAGGCCCGGGCCGTGAGCGTGGACAGCCGGGCGATCGCCGAGGCCCTGCGGAAGGTGTACGACGCCGACGCCCTGGTCGCGGAGCTGACGGGGAAGAAGTAGGGTCGATCCGTCCGAGCCCGGCGACGGGCGTGCTGCCCTGATTATCGACTCACGCGGCCGACCGGG
>JANPKP010000357.1:0-13982 GCA_031426095.1 Gemmataceae bacterium | reverse complement strand
CCGGCCCGCTTTCGGGCCGGCCGCCCGCGAAATCCCTTTGACAGTCGCCCCACGGTTCGGTCATGCTGAGGGGACGGAGGGGGTCGCACCCGACGCCCGGGCCCCCGACCCACGGTCTCCCCACCCCATCGGAATGCACCGGATGCCCCTCGGCCCACTCACCCGCCGGCGTGGCATCACGCTCATCGAGCTGCTGGTGGTGATCGCCATCATCGCGGTGTTGATCGGCCTCCTGCTGCCCGCCGTCCAGAAGGTGCGGGCGACGGCCGCCCGGATGAAGTGCGGGAACAACGTCAAGCAGTGGACGCTGGGGATGCACAACTACCACAGCGCCGTCGGGTCGTTCCCCTACGCCGCCCGGCTCACCCCCCGCACCCCGTGGCCCGTCCTCCTGTGGCCCTACGTCGAGATGACGGCCCACGCCAACGTCTACGACATCACCAAGGGCTTCCATGAGGATCCGAACACGAAGGCCGGCACCCTCAACGGGGTGATGGCCAAGCCGAGCCCGCTCTACTACTGCCCGAGCGACCGCTCCCCGGCCTACCAGAAGGGCGACACGTACTGGCGGTCGCGGGGGAGCTACGCCGTCAACTGGGGGCCGGTCACCGAGCCGATCGCGTCGGGCACCGCCCTCCCGGCGGCCTTCGCCCCGTTCGGGTACACCGACTTCGCCACCCGGGACAAGCCGCGGATCACGAAGATCACGAGCATTACCGACGGCTCCTCGAACACCCTGATGATGTCCGAGGTGCTGATGCACGACGACGCCACCGCGGACTGGCGGGGCGACATGCTCAACGACGACGAGCAGTGCGGCCGGTTCATGACCCTCGACCTGCCGAACAGCGGGACGGACGCCATCGTCCGCGCCACCTTTTGCGTCAACAAGCCGCCGAAGCTGCCGTGCGAGGTCAAGACGAACGGGAAGGTGTCGGCCCGGAGCAACCACGACGGCGGGGTGAACGTCAGCCTGTGCGACGGGTCGGTCCGGTTCGTGACGAACGCCGTCAGCTTCCCCGGGTGGCAGGCCGCCAGCACCATGAACGGGGCGGAGACGCTCGGGCTCGACGACTGAGGGGGCGGGCCGCGGCACTGTGGCGGCCCTCACGCCCCGCCGCGAGGGTTCCGTGTCGCGGCGACGCGGGGGTCCCCACCCGTCGTCGACCGCCCCGCCAAAGCTCCCCGCGTACCCGGCCCGCATCCGGGCCATCTCCAACCGCACCACCAGCCTCGCCGCCGCCCCCGCCCGGGCCGACCGGCCCCTGCCGTCCCGCATCAGCTTCCGCAATACTCGCACCGCATGCGTGGCCGCCGCCGCCAGTTGCTCGCCGTCGACCGCGTGGACGAACCGCTCCCACACCCCAGCCGGGGGTGGGGAGAGGCGTTCAGTTGTGGTCGGGTTGGCGGTCATGACTCATGTCTCGATACTGAACAAAAGTTAACTATCACACGATGGTCTCCCCCGGAACCCGGAGCAAGGCCCGTAGCGGAAAAAAATCCCGTCGCAGCGGCCCGTCACCGGGCGGATAGAGTGCTCTCGCATCACCACCGAGCGGCGGTATGTGGGACGTGCCTCCTGGGTTCAGGCCGGGTCTGCTGGGGAAGGCGAAAAGTTCCCTCAAATCGCGGATTTTCCCCCGGGTGTCGGAAAAGTCGTTCTAGATAGTCAATGCCCACCCTCCGGAAGTGCCCCCCACTCCCTGGGCTCCCCACTATGCCACGTCGCGCCCGCATCGGCTGTGAACGGCTCGAATCCCGCGACACCCCCGCGGCGTTCGGCAACCCGTGGCCGGACGGCCAACACCTCACCCTCTCGTTCGCCCCGGACGGCACCTCCGTCGGCGGGCAAGCGAGCAACCTCACGCATTTGCTCCAGAGCATCGACCCGAGCGCCCGGGCCGAAATCCTCCGGGCCTTCCAGAAGTGGATCTCGGTCGCCAACGTCAACGTCGGGCTCGTCGGCGACGGCGGGGCGGCGTTCGGGTCGGCCGGGGCGGTGCAGGGCGACCCCCGCTTCGGCGACATCCGCGTCGGCGCTCGTGCCCTCGGCAACGACGTGCTGGCCGTGACGGCCCCGTACGGCACCTACGACAACAACTCCGGCGACATCGTCCTCAACGCGAACGGCCGCTGGTCGGTCGGCGGGGCAGGGACCACCTACGACCTTTTCACCGTGCTCCTTCAGGAAGCCGGCCACTCTTTCGGCGTCGGCAACAGCCCGGACGTGAACTCGGCGATGTACGAGTTCTACCAGGCCGCCCGCCGCGGCCTCTCGGCCGGCGACGTCGCCGCCATCCAGGGCCTGTACGGGGCGCGGCAGGCCGACTCGTTCGAGGGTTCGCGGGGCAACGGCACGCTCGGGACCGCCAGCCGCTACCTCACCAAACTCGACGCCGACATCACCGCCGCGAGCGACGTGGACGTGTACCAGTTCACCGGGGCGCTCCTCGCCAACGGGGTGACGGTGAAGCTGCGGGCGGCCGGGGCGAGCCTGCTGGTGGCGAAGGTGGAACTGCTCGACGCCGCCGGGCGCGTCCTCGCGTCGGGTTCCGCGAGCGACGTGTTCGGCAACGACGTGACGCTGAATTACGGCCACCTGCGGGCGGGGGCGTCGTACTACGTCCGCGTGTCGGCGGCCGACGGGACGGCGTTCGACGTCGGCTCCTACAACCTCGACGTGACGCAGCCGACGCTACTCGGCGGGGTGGTCGGGCTGGTCGACGGGCTGCTCACCGAGACGGGCCTGAACGACACGCTCCAGGGGGCCACGGGCCTCCTCGGCCGGACGGTGACGGGCGGCACCACCACGACCGCGTACCAGGCGGACGGCGGCTTCGGGTCGAAGACGGACGTCGACTACTACCTGATCCACGCCCCGGCCGGCGGGGCCGGCACGACGACCCTGCTGGCGACGGTGTGGGGCAAGAACGGGGCGACGCTCACCCCCACCATCGAGGTCTACGACGCGGCCGGGAATCGGGTGGCGGTGGAGGCGATCACGGCCGACGGGGGCACGGCGACGGTCCAGCTCCGCGGCGTCCGACCCGGGGCGGCGTATTACCTGAAGGTCTACTCGGACGCCGCGGCGACGGGGGCGTACACCCTCGCGGCCGACTTCAAGACGACCGCGATCGACTTCGACCAGACGGCGACCGGCACGCTCACACCGGCGGCCGCGACCGGGGCGGCCCCCCTGCGGGTGGCCCAGTCGGGGCAGGTCCACCTCGTCCTTTCGACCACCGGCACGCCGGCCGCCGAGTCGACGGTGACGCTCGTCGTGACCGCGGCCGACGGCTCGGAAGTGGGCCGGCTGGCGGTGGCGATCGGGAAGGCCCGGTCGGTCGATTTGTGGCTCCCGGCCGGGGCCTACCGCCTCACGGTGGTGGGGACCGGGCTCGGGGCGTCGGCCGGGTACACGCTCGCGGTGGGAATCGTGACCGACCCGACGGGGGCCCGGGTGCAGGACACGACGGGCACCCCGTACACCGACCCGGCCGCCGGCCCCCCGCCGGCGTCCGACCCGCCGCCGGAAGAGACCTACGCCTCGTACCAGGACTCGACCGAGCCGGACGCCGGGGCGTGGACGTGGGGCGACGACTCGCAACCTTCTGAGCCGGACCAGGTGGCGTTCGAGCCGCAGGCCGAACCCGCCGACCCGCCGCCGGACGCCGGCGGGTCGCCCACCACGGGGGGGACGTCCACCGCGGGCGGGCCGCCGACCGGCGGTGGGACGACCGGGGGAACGACCACGACCACGAGCCGCGGGCCGACGCCTGCGGGCGGTTCCACGACGCCGACCGGGGGCACGACCTCCACGGGCGGTTCCACGACGCCGACCGGGGGCACGACCTCCACGGGCGGTTCGCCGACCACCGGCACGACCACGACCGCCCCGAGCGGCCCGCCGGCCGGCTCGACTTCCACCCAGCCGACGGGGGCGACGCTGAGTAACGACCCGCCGGCCGCGTCGGGCGGCCCGCCGGCGTTCACCCCCGCCCCGGCCCCGCCGCCGGCCGAGGAGCCTCCGGCGGATTCGGGTAACCCGTCGAGCCCCCCGGAGGCGTGGGACGGGGCGTGGGACGGGGCGAGCGACTGGAATGCGACGCCGCTGGTGTTCGCGTTCACCCCGCCCCCGGCCGCCGGCCAGTCGTCGGCCGAAGGGGGCAGGTCGGTCCCCTCCGAGACGCCGGCCGAGAGCGAGGCGTCGCCGGCTCGTGACCCGGAGGCGGTCGATTCCGAGGGCGAATCGGTCTACCTGCCGACGGGCGACGACGACTGGGACGACCCGAGCCTGGAGTTCGCCGAGGACTACTACGACGACGAGGACGCGGCGGGTGACGACTCGGGCGACGGGGCTGAAGCGGCCGAGGAGGCGGAAGAAATCTGGGAGTACTGACTGCGAGCCGTTCCCGGCCCTTTACCACGACCCGCCCCGGCCGGCGGGTCGCGTCATTCCCCGACCGATCACTTTTTCGGGTTCTCGCCACCCTCACACCGCCGGCCCGTGCGGCGCGGCCCGAGACTTGCTGAATCTCCGCCGCGGACCGTCCGGCCGCTGGGAGTACGACATGATCCTCGGCATCTTCGGCATCTGGTTTCGCGGCCTCCTCGCGCTCGCCCTGCTCGGGGGGGGCGTCTACCTGATCGACCGCTGGCACGACGGGTTGCCGCGGGAGCGGGTCTCCGCCGGGCCGGCCGGGACGGAGGAGCGCGTCCCACTGGCGTCGTTTTCCGAGCGGCTGGGTGCGTGGCGGCCGGGGTGGGACTGGACGACGGCGTACCTGGCGGGGGCGCTCGGGGGCCTGGCCTACAGCTTCGGCGGTGGGCGGTTCGTCACCCTCCGGCTCCGGAAACCCGGGGCCGACGAGCCGACCCACGAGCGGACCGGCGAGGCCCGCGAGATCCGCCGGCCGGACGGGACCGTTCTGCACGTCGAACTCTACGGCCCGCCGGACGGCCCGCCCGTCGTCCTCACCCACGGGTGGGGCGGCGACGCGACCGAGTGGTACTACCTCCGCCGCGAACTGGCGGCCCGGTTCCGGGTCATCGCCTGGGACCTGCCCGGGCTCGGCCGCTCGACCCAGCCCGACGACCGCGACTTCGGCCTGGACAAGATGGCCCGCGACCTGGAAGCCGTCCTCGGGCTGGCCGGCGGGCGGCCGGCCGTGCTGGTCGGGCACAGCATCGGCGGGATGATCGGCCTCACCTTCTGCCGCCTCTTCCCCGAGGCCATGGGCCCCCGCGTCGCCGGCCTGGTGCTCGTCCACACGACGTACACCAACCCGGTCCACACGAAGGTCCCGACGTGGCTGCTCCCGGTCATCCAGAAGCCGATCCTCCAGCCCCTCTGCTGGGTGACGGTCGCCCTGTCGCCGCTCGCCCGGCTGCTGATCGGGATGTCCTACCTGAACGGGTCGGCCCACCGGTCGAACCACCACTCGCTGTACGCCGGGGGCGAGACCCGTGGGCAGCTGGAGTGGACGACCCAGTTCATGTTGCGGGCGTCGCCGGCCGTCCTCGCCCGGGGCACCCTCGGGATGTTCGGTTACGACGCCACCGACGTGCTACCGGCGGTCCGCGTCCCGGTGCTGGTGGTGGGGGGCGACAAGGACGTGACGACGATCCCGGAGGCGAGTCGGAAGATCGCGGCCGACGTGCCGGGGGCCGACCTGCTGATGCTCGCCCCGGCCCGGCACATGGGGCTGATCGAGCGGCACGACGAGTTCGGCCGCCGGGTCGTGCGGTTCTGCGAAACGGTGACCGCCGGGGCCGGGCGGGAGGCCCGGTCCATGGCCCACGTGTGACGGCGGGCCGCCCCCGGCCTTAGGGTGTGTCTGGGAACCGAGCCGGGCCGTCCGCGTGGGGGATGTTACGTCGATCCGGCCTACTCGGACCGAGATCCGAGCTTTACCACATTCTCCCAGCGCGGGGCGCTCCAAAACGCCGCAACAACTCGGCCGGCAATGGCTTACGGAAACCGCCCCGCAAACATGCGGTAATGTTCACCTCACATTCGAGCGTAAACCTCTACCGGTGAGCCACATCGGGCGTTACCGGGTGGGGTCCGGCTTAAGGGGTCACGTCGATCCGCCCAGAGGCGCTTCGGGCCGCGGAATTTGACGTAAGTCCCGCTGCGGGGTGGGCCGCCGCCCGTGGGAACCTCGGGATCGGTTTGCAGACACACACTCACGCCGCGTCGCCCTCGGGGTCGGGGCCGACCCCCCGGCCGCGGTCGGCGGTGCGGGCACCGGCCCGGCGGCCGGCGGCGTAGGCGGCCACGGCGGCGGCCGCGTAGGCCCACCACCGCGGCGGCAGTAACGTGATCTCGGCCAGCGGCACTAGGGCGTCGAGGTCGGCGACGAACCGGGCCACATCGGCTTCGAGGTCGGCCGGGTCGAACGGGAGGAATTGCCGCACGAGGCCGACGAACTCGTCCGCGGCGGTCTCCGGGTCTTGCCCCGCCACCACCGCCGACACCGTCGCGTCGTCCACGCCCGCCCCGCCGCCACCCTCATGCGCCGGGCCGCCCCCGCGTGTCGGCCGCGGGAGGCACGGGGCGGCGGCATACGGCCCGTCGTTCGTGCGGCCCGCCGACGGGGCGCTACCGGTCGGCACATAAGTCGGCCGGCCGGCGCTTTCCTGCCCCGTCGCGGTGGTCGGTTGTTCGGCGGGCGTGGCGGTCGTTGATGTTCCGTTCGCCGCCGCGAAGGTGACGCCCGCCGTCGGGGCCGACTCGACCACCACGGTCGGGTGGCGGGAGGGGAGGCCCGGCTCGGGGGCGGGAATCAGCCCGGGCCGATCAGCCGTCGATTGGGCGGCCCAATTCTGCAACGTCTCCAGCGGCTTGACGTCGCCCCACGCGTCGTCGTCCGGCATCCGGTCTGCGTGGGTGGCGGCGGTCGAGAGCATCCCGCCCACCTCGGCGGCCGACGGCCAGTGGAACGTCTCCCCGGCGGCCCCGTGGGCGGCGTCGGCTTCGTCGTCGGGGTCCGCCGCGTCGTACTTTTTGCCGTCCGCCTTGCCGTCCGCCTTGCCGTCCGCGGGCGTCGGGGCGGGCGTCGGGAAGTTGTCCTTGTACTTCGCGTTCGCGGCGGTCAGCAGGGCCGTGAGGCGGTCGGGGTCGAACGTGAGGGCGGCCCCGGCCTTCGCCCCGTAGCCGGCCGCGACGGCGCCTCCCAGGCGGACCACGCCCACGTCGTCGAGGAGCCGCACGACACCGGCCGGCGGGAGGTGCGCGACGGGGGGCGGCAGGGAGCCGGGGAAGGCCACGGACGCGCTCGGGAGGTCGCGGCCGGCGAGGCATTCGAGCGTGGGTGCGAACCGGGCCCGCGTGCGGGCGGCCGGGCGGGAACGGGGGGCGGGGAACAGGCGTCGCAGCCAGGGCGGCATGGGGTCCTCCTCCGTGAGAACGTCCGGGTGTCAGTCGTGCGGCGGCCCGATTGTGACGCCGCCGGGCCGAGTCCGCAAGCCCACCCGCGCCTATTGCCCCGCTGCGGCCGCCCGCCCCGCGGGGGGATCGACTTTCGGGAGGAGTCGCCGCCGGTGGTGAACGGCTTCCGCCAGGCCGGGTTCGAGGGCCAGCGCCCGGTCGAGGTCGGCGACGGCCCTCGCGGCAGCCTCCGGCGTGCCGGGGCCGGCGACGGCCAGGGCGCGGTTGTAATAGCAGACCGCCCGCCGGCCGGGGGCGACCGCGAGGCAGGTCGTGAACCCGGCCGCGGCCTCGTCCCACCGGCCCCGGTGGTGGGCGCACACGGCGGCGTAGAAGTTCGGCCAGAACGCCCCCGGCTCCCGCTCGACGGCCCGGGCGAAGAGGGCCGCCGCCCCGCCGGCGTCGCCGGCCGTCAGCCGCGCCCGGCCGAGGGCGTAAAGCCCCCACGTCGTGCCGGCGTCGATCGGGGAAGGGTGGTCGCCCCGCGCGTAGGCGAGGCGGACGTGGGCCAGCACGGGGTCGCGGCCGAGGGTCGCTTCCGCCTCATCGAGCCGCCGGGCCGCGGACTTGCGGGCCGCCGGGGTGTCGCCGCCCTGCCGCACGCGGAGGTCGGCGGAGAGCAGCGCGAGGTCGAGCAGGTCGGCCCGCAGGCGGGCGTCGAGGTCGGGCCCGAGGTCGGTGTCGGCGGCCGCGGCGAAGGTGTCGCGGGTCGCCCACAGGCCGTCGGCGGCGTCGGCGACGGCCCGCAGGTCGGCCCCGGCGAGCGCGTCGGCGTCGAACCCGTAGCGGAGCCGATCGACCAGCCCGCGTAGGTCGGCCGTGTGCCGACCGCGGCGGGCGGTTCGGCGGAGGCGGTCGAGGTCGGCCTTCAACTCCCGTGTGCCCGGCAGCCCGCCGAGCCGCTGGAGCCCGTGGGCGGCCGCCAACTCGGCGTCCGTGAACGACCCGCGGGCGACCATCTCCCGCCCGGCCCGGACCGACTCGCGGGCGTCGGCGGTCCGCTCGCGGTAATGCACCGCCCCGAGCGCCGCCGTCCCCGCGAGCAAGCCGCCCACCAGCAGGGCCGCGGCCGCGATCACCGGCCGCCGGCGGGTGGAGCGGAACAGCCGGCGGGCGACCCCGGCCCGCCGCGCCCGAACGCGACGGCCGGCCGCGAACCGGGCGAGGTCGTCGGCGAGGGCGGCGGCCGTCGGATACCTTCCCGCCGGGTCTTTGGCGAGCGCCTTCAGACAGACGGCGTCCAGCCCCCGGGGCACCCCCGGCCGCACCCGGCTCGGCGGGTCGGGGTCGTCCTCGGCGGCCCGGCGGAGGGTCTCCCACAGCGTCGGCCCCTCGGCCGGCGGCCGCCCCGTCAGGCACTCGTAAAGCACCGCCCCGAGGGCGTACACGTCCACCAGCGGCGACACCCGCCCGCCTCCCACGAGTTCCGGGGCCATGTACGCCGGGGTGCCGAGGATGGTCCCCGTCCGCGTCCGCCCGCGGTCGTCGTCGAGCAGTTTGGCGAGGCCGAAGTCGGTGACTTTAGGAGACAGTAGACAGGGGGCAGGAGCCGGCCCGGAAGAGAACGACGGGCGTCCGTCTTCCCTGTCTCCTGACTCCTGTCCCCCGTCTCCTTCCAACAGAATGTTCGCCGGCTTCAAGTCCCGGTGCACCACCCCGCACTCGTGGGCGTGGTGGACGGCGAGGGCCACCGCCCGGACCACCGCGACGGCGTCGGCGGGGGGCAGCGGGCCGGCGTCGAGGCGGTCGGCGAGGGTGCCGCCGTCGACCCGTTCGAGGGCCAGGAACGGCCGCCCGTGTAGGTCGCCGACCTCGTAAATCTGCACCACGTTCGGGTGCCGGAGGCGGGCCACCGCCTCGGCCTCGTCCCGCAGCCTTGCCCGCTGGGCGGGGTCGCCGGCCAGGTCGTCCGACAGGAGCTTGAGCGCGACCGGGCGGTTGAGGCGGGTGTCGAGGGCGTCGTAAACGACGCCCATGCCGCCCTGTCCGAGTTCGCCGCGGATGACGTACCCGGGGACGAGCGGGGCCGGCCGGGGGACGCGCGGCGGGGCGGCTGCCGGCGGGCGGTCGCCGAGGGCGACCGTCGGCTTCAGGACCGGCCGAAGGTCGGCGGCGTGGCGGGTCTTGGTGTCGGCGAGCGGGGCCGAAGACGGGCGGTGGGGCACCGTGTCCTCCGTGACCGGGCCGGGCGAGCGGCGGGGAATCCGTCCCTGCCGGGGAGCATACTAACGCGCCGGCGGGGGCGTGTCGAGGATTTGCCCGGGCGTTGGGTCGGGGCGAAAGCCCACCCGTTGCGACGGGTGGGCTTTGCGGCGACTCTCCACGAACGAAATCGGGGCCGAGACCCTCACACCTTCCACTTCGCCCGGGGCTCGCGGGTCAGCTCCTTGTCGGCCGCCGCGTCGCCCACGAACCGCTCGGCCGCCGGGTCCCACGTCAGCTTGCGGCCGAGGCGGTAGCCGATGTTCGCCAGGTGGCAGACCGTCGCCGTCCGGTGCCCGACCTCCACCGGGGCGATCGGCTCCGTGCCCGCCCGGATCGCTTCGAGCCAGTTCTTGTTGTGGTCGCTCGACGCCATCACCCGCTTGGCCCGGTCGCCGAGCGGCTCCGTCAGCGCCTTATCGGGGGTGGCCTTGAGCATCCCCCGGCTCACCCGGATGACGCCGTCGGTCCCCTCGAACACGCAGTCGGCCCTCACGTCGCCCTCGAAGACGTTGTGGATCATCTTCACCCCGCTGGCGTACACGAACGTCAGCCCGGCCCCCTTCTTGGGGTCGGCCGGGGGGATGACCTCCGTCGGCCCGCTGCGGTCCGTGCCGAGCGCCCACTGGGCGATGTCGAAGTGGTGGGCCCCCATGTCGCCGGTCGCCCCGCTGGCGTACTCCTGGTACTGCCGCCATTGTGGGAAGCCCTTGTGGATGCCCTTGGGGCAGAGGATTTCGTTGTACGCCCGCTCCGGGGCCGGCCCGAGCCACAGGTCCCAGTCGGTGCCGGCGGGCACCTCCTGGGCCGGCAGGTCGCACGGCTTGGCCGGCCCACCGACCCCGATGCGGACCGTGTGGACCTTGCCGATCCGCCCGTTCCACACGGCCTCGACCGCCTGCCGGAAGCGGTTGCCGAACTCGCTCCGCTGCTGGCTCCCGACCTGGAACACGACCCCCGCCTTCTTCACCTCGTCCACCAGCCAGCGGCCCTCGGCCACGTTCTGGGTCAGCGGCTTCTCGCAGTAGACGTGGAGCTTGGCCCGCGCCGCCAGCACGGCGGCGGTGGCGTGCCAGTGGTCCGGGGTGGCGATCGCCACGGCGTCGAGCCCGGGGACGGCCAGCAGTTCGCGGAAGTCGTTGAACGCCCGGCACCCCTTGTAGGTGCCGGCCTTGGTCTTCTCGGCGTACTTCCTCTCGGTCATCTGCTTGGCCAGATCGACCCGCTCCTTGACCACGTCGCACACGGCGACCACCTGCACGTCGTCGCGGCCGAGGAAGCTGCCGAGGTGGCCGCGGCCCTTCGTGCCGACGCCGATGAAGCCGAGGTTCAGCCGGCTGTTGGCCCCGGCGGCGCGGGCCGGGCGGGATAGGATCGTGGGGGCGGCGGCCGAGACGGCGGCCGTGCGGAGGAACGAGCGGCGGGAGAGCATGGGAAGTGCCTTTCGGTGGGTGGGATGCGTTTAGAATCGCACCCCGGCCGCGGGCCGTCAACGGCCGGCGGGTCCGAATCCGGTCGCCGACATCGAACGGGAGTTTCCCAAGACCCGGGCGGGCCGACGCGGTAGACTAGGCGGGCCGGGCGGGGCGACCGCCGGGCCCGCGGGGTGCGAGGAGCTTGGCGTGCGGCGACGGGTCATCATCGGACTGGTCGGCGTGGCGGCGGCCGGGGCGGGGGCGTGGGCCGTGTGGCCGCCGGCCGCCTCCCCGCCCCCCCCGTGGACCGCCAGCTACGACGTGGACGCCCGCCCGCCCGAGGCGATCCCGCCGGGCACGGTCGTCGACCGCGCGGCCCCGCCGGGGTGGTCCCACCTCGTCATCAAGAGCCTCCCCCGGGTCCGCCCGTCCGAGCGCGGCAAGGTGAACGACCTGACGGCGTCGATGGCGTCGTGGATGTTCACCGCCTTCCTGGCCGACGTGGTCGCCGCCGACGACAAGGCCGGCGACCCCGCCTACAAACTCCGGGCGGTCGCCCTCGGGCTCGGGTCGGCCGTCCCGGGCCGGGGCGACACCGTCCTCACCACCGACACGGCCAAGCAGTTCGGGGCGAAGCTCGACTGGATCAGCAGCACCGTGCTCACCGAGGGGTACAAGGTCCAGTCCCGCTCCCGGGTCGTCCTCCAGGGGCCGACGATGGCCCTGCTCGACACGCCGGTCTGGTTCCGCTGCGGGGGCAAGAACCGGCTCGTCCGCTTCCGCTACGCCCTGCTCGTGGACGCCCCGACGGGCAAGCTGGACGTTCTCGTGTGGGGCCTCGACCCGGACGGCGGCAACTGCTTCGCCGGCTCGCCGGAGGCGGTGCGGCTGGCCCCGGACACGATCGACGAGGCGGAGCTGGTCCCCGACATGGCCGAGTTCAACCGCGTCGGCATCCCGTCGGACGCGGCGTTCGCGGTGGACAAGCTGCCGCCCGGGCGGGAACGGCTTTTGCTCCCCGACGGCCTGCGGGCCGCCGCCGACGCGACCCGCTTCACCCCCGACGCCGCCCGCGAGCTGGAAAGCGGGCTCCGGGCGCTGATCGGGAAGTAACTCCGTCCCAACCCACCCACGCGGGAACTTGCCGATGCTCTCCCTGCTGCTCACCGCCGCCCTCGCGCCCGCCCAGCCGCCCGCGACGCACGAGGCGGCCAACCCCATCTTCAAGAAGCTCCTCGACCCCGGTCTGCCGGTCGGGGCGGAAGCCCCCGCCAAGCTGCCGCCGCCGGGCATGGCCGACGGGCTCGACGCCGCCGCACAGAAGGCCGTCATTAAGGGCCTGATCGGCGGCGACTACGGCATCGACGACTTCACCCGCAAGTCGGTCGTCGCCCCGCAGATCCTCAAAATCCGCGACGTGACCCCGTCCGACCCGGCGGCCCCCGCCCGCGGCGTCGACGCCTACTTCGTCGTCTACGGCGACCTCAAGGCCCTCGACGACGAGAAGTTCCTCGCGCGGGCGCTCAACGCCGGGAAGGAGGGCGGCACCGGGAAGGGGAAGGCCCTCACCGCCGCCGACCTCGCCAAGCGGAAGATCGAGCCGACGCCGGGGCTGGGCAACCGCGAGGGGTACGGGACCGTCGAGTTCAACTTCCTCGACAAGGTGCGGCTCAAGGCCACCGGGCACAGCGTCTGGAGCCGGACGCCGGATTCCGCGGTGGCGGCCGCCGAGATCGACCCGCGGTTCGCCGCCGACGCCGACTTCCCGAACCAGTGGATGCCGCTCACCCGCGGCGGGACCGGCCCGGAGGCGGGGCCGGCCAAGCCGTGGGCCGGGGCCGGGTTCTACCTCAAGGCGACGAGGCTGGTCGAGCCGTCGGGGGCCTTGTTCGTGGAGCAGCACGTCGTCTACGTGGAGCCGGCCGGGTGGTTCGACGGGGCCAACCTGCTCCGCTCGAAGCTCCCGCCGGCCGTGCAGGTCAGCGTCCGGCGGATGCGGACCGAGTGGGCCAAGGGCGAGAAGTGAGCGGCGATCGTTACCGTATTTTACCGCTTTTAAAAGACGTGATTCGACGTAACACGTCGATTCGTCGAGCTTTCCGCGTCCCCGCTCCCACCCCCTCCGGGAGAGCGGGAGCGTTCGCCGAATCCGGCTCGAATCCCGGTTCCGACCTTGCCGCCGCCGCTCACCGGGCGGCGAGTTCTTCCTTCTTCGCGGCCCGGTCCTCGACCACCTTGCCGTCCTTCATCCGGACCACGCGGTCGGCCCGCTCGGCCACGTCGTCGCTGTGCGTGACCACCACCAGGGCCAACCCGCGGTCCCGCTGGAACGACGTGAACAGGTCGAGGACGTGGGCCGCGTTGTCCGAGTCGAGGTTGCCCGTCGGCTCGTCGGCCAGGAGCAGCACCGGGTCGTTGGCCAGGGCCCGGGCCAGGGCCACCCGCTGCCGCTCGCCCACCGAGAGCTGCCCCGGCCGGTGCCCGGCCCGCTTGCCCATGCCCACGAGTTCGAGCAGCCCGTCCGCCTTCTTGGCCCGCTCCCGGGCGGTCGCGAGCGTGCCCTCGAACATCGGCACCTGCACGTTCTCCCGACTCGTGAGCGTCGGCAGGAGGTAGAACGACTGGAACACGAACCCGATCTGGCGGGCCCGGAAGTGGTCCAGGTCGCGGCGCGATGAGAGCGGCGTGCCGCGGAAGTAGACCTCGCCGCGGTCCGGCCGGTCGAGCGCCCCGAGCAGGTTCAGGAGCGTGCTCTTGCCGCACCCGCTCGGTCCGGTGACGGCGACGAACTCGCCCGCGGTGACCGAGAGCGACACGCCGTTGAGCGCCCGCACCTGCCCGTCGGGGTACTGCTTGTAGAGGTCGCGTGCCACCAGCAGTGGCTCAGTCATGGCGGATGGCCTCCGTCGGCAGCAGCCGGGCCGCACGCACCG
>JANPKP010000356.1:0-2127 GCA_031426095.1 Gemmataceae bacterium | reverse complement strand
CCCGGTCGGCGAGATGCTCTAATAGACCTGTCGCTCTCCCGCCGGCACGCCCCGCCTCTCCTCGCTCCGAGGACTCCGCCTTGACCGTTCCGCACCGGCACACGATCGGCGTCACCCGCCGCGAGATGCTCCAGGTCGGCTACTCCGGCCTCCTCGGCGTCAGCGCCCTGTCCGCGCTCCCGCTGCCGGCGACCGCCGCCCCGAAGCGTAAGCCGAAGTCGGTGCTGCTCGTCTTCCTCACCGGGGCGATGAGCCACATCGACACCCTCGACCCCAAGCCGGACGCCCCCGAGGAGATTCGCGGCGAGTTCAAGACGGTCGCCACGAACGTCGCCGGCCTCCGCTTCGGCGAACACCTGCCGAAGCTGGCGACGCGGGCCGACAGGTTCGCCGTGGTGCGATCGCTCGCCCACCGCGAGAACAACCACCTGATGGCGACCCACCACACGCTCACCGGGCACCCGCAGCCGGGGGCGTTCTTCGACAAGGTGGCGTCCCGCGACGACTGGCCGAACTACGCCGCCGGGGTCAGCGCCCTCCGCCCGCCCACTGACGGCACCCCCGCCGGCATCAACCTCCCCACGTTCCTCCAGGAAGGCCCGCTCACGTGGTCGGGCCAGCACGCCGGCTTCCTCGGGCCGAAGCACGACCCCTGGCAGATCACCAAGGACCCGAACGCGGCCGACTTCAAGGTGGACAACCTCCGCCCGGCCCCGGGGCTGGACGTGGCCCAGCTCTCCGACCGCATGGCCCTGCTCGAACAGGTGAACAAGCAGCAGGCGTACCTCGCCGAGTCGGCCGACGGGCGGAAGCTCTCCGACCAGCAGAAGCGGGCGGTGACGCTGCTCACGAGCGGGGCGCTGGCGAAGGCGTTCGAACTGGAGCGGGAGCCGGCGACCGTCCGCGACCGCTACGGCCGGCACGCCTTCGGGCAGTCGCTACTGCTGGCCCGCCGGCTGATCGGGGCGGGGGTGCCGGTGGTGCAGGCGAACATGGGCCGGGTGCAGAACTGGGACACCCACGGCGACAACTTCAACCGCCTGAAGAAGAGCCTCCTGCCGCCGCTCGACCAGGGCGTGTCGGCCCTGCTCGACGACCTGGGCGAGACGGGGCTGCTGGACGACACCTTCGTGATGGTGGTGGGCGAGTTCGGCCGCACCCCGAAGGTGGGCGGCGAGAAGAACCAAAAGAGCGGCCGCGACCACTGGTCGTCGTGCTACAGCGGCCTGTTCGCCGGGGCCGGCGTCCGCGGCGGCCAGGTGGTCGGCAAGTCGGACAAGATCGGGGCCTTCCCGGCGAGTGCCCCGTACTCCCCGGACGACATCGGGGCGACGGTCTACCACGTCCTCGGCATCGACCCCGCGAGCGAAGTCCGCGACCGCCAGGACCGCCCCGTGACGCTCAACCGCGGGCAGGTGATCGCCCCGCTGTTCAGCGGGGCGTAAGCGGCCTAGACGCGGTGCAAGGTCAGTCCTGCTTGATGCGGCGGAAGGTGAGGCTGATACGCCCCGCCGACACGCTTTCTGCCCGCAGCACGGCGTGCCGCCACAAGGATTGCATGGCCGCCGTCATGTGCAGTAGCGACCCGCTGTCGAGAATCAACTCGTGGACCTCGG
This sequence comes from Gemmataceae bacterium, assembly GCA_031426095.1. Classification (GTDB taxonomy): domain Bacteria; phylum Planctomycetota; class Planctomycetia; order Gemmatales; family Gemmataceae; genus JANPKP01. The sequence goes on along the minus strand of JANPKP010000356.1, from coordinate 511 downwards.
ACCGATCCGCGTCCCGCCGGAACGAGATGGCACGGGCGGCCCCGAGCGACACAATGCTGATGCCCGTGCCCGGCTCCAACTCGTCCACCGAATCGAAGTGGTAGCCCATCGTTGACCCGCCGTCCGGGTAATAATTGGCGAGGCAGTTGTTCGACTCGTATCCCACCGCGCCGGCCACCGCCACCACGACCGGCTTGAGCGACTCAGGCATCGGCGTTTCGGGCCAGACCGTGCCCGAATAGTTGTATGGGACGCCGAAGCTGGCAACCTTTCGGGCACGGATGCGTTCGTCCCAAGGGACTTCGGCCGTCAGCCGTGCGAATAGTTCCTCGCTGCCAGTGAGGAATGCCGGCCGGAAGAACGCGACACCCTCTTGCATCGGCGACGGCATTTTGAACCCTCCAAGTCCAACCCGCCGCCTTGAGATGTGACGATCATCGGGCGGGCAAACCCGTAGGGTGCGTCGCGCCGCTTTGGGCGAAGACGCACCACCAATCAGTTATGCGGCTCT
>JANPKP010000355.1:0-2589 GCA_031426095.1 Gemmataceae bacterium | reverse complement strand
TCGACATCACCTGCGTCACGATCCCGGCGGGCCGCACGGCCGTCAACTCGTACTCGTAAATGCCGTCGGCCGGCGGCTTGTCGTAGGGCCGCGGGGTGAGCTTGGCCCCGGTCCACCCGCCGGTCGGCACCTCGCCCACGGCCGTCACCACCAGCGTCGGCGGGGCCTTCTCCTCCAGCGCGGTCGTCACCGACACGACCGTCCGCAGCACCTCGCCCTTCTGCGGTTTCACGTCCTTGCCCGTCGTCACGTCGCCGACCGCCGCCAGCATTGCCACCGCGAATACGCTTCGTGCCGTCATGATCCGTACTCCTGGGAAAGGGTGCCGCCGGGTCACGGCAGCGAATGGGTTTTGAAGAAGTCCCACACTTCAGACGTGGCGTCGAGCCGGTCGGACGGCTTGCCGCCGATCGCTTCTACGAGTTGCCCCTTGCCGCCGGCCCAGTGGTGGCCCAGGCCGTCGACCACCACCGCCCGCACGGCCGCCCCGCCGGGCCGGGCCGGGTACTCGTCCGCCCGCACGCCCCCGCCGCCGCCCGCGGCCCGCGGCACCACGTCGGCCCCGACGGCCGCGGCCCAGCGTTCGAGCGTGTCGGCCACGGCCGGCCGGCGGACGAGCCGGTGCCGCCACGGCGACCGCACCTCGCCCCCCCGCAGCGGGATGAGCGGGTCGGCACTCCCCACGATGTACAGCGTCGGCACCGGGCGGGTCGGCTTCGGCTCGCCCACCCAGCAGTACCCGGCGACGGGGGCGACGGCGGCCACCCGGTCGGCCAACTCGGCGGCCGCCCGGAACGCCATCCCGGCCCCGTTCGAGAAGCCGGTGACGTACACCCGCCGCGGGTCGACCGCCGTGCGGGTTCGGGCGTCGGCGACCACGGCCGCGAGGAAGGCCACGTCGTCGGCGGTGGCCGGCTCGCCGGTCGGGCCGGGGGAGCCGTCGTTCCACCGCTGGGGGTTGGTCAGAAACTTCGGCGGCCGGCCGGGGTCGGGCGGCAAGCCTTCCGGCAGGGCGAGGGCGAACCCCGTGTGGGCGGCGTGGCGGGACCACCCCGTTTCGTCGTCGGCCCACGCCGCGGTGCCGCCGGCCCCGTGGAGGAACACGACGAGCGGCACCGGCCCGACCGCGTCCGCCGGGGCGGGAACCAGGAGGTAACGCCGGTCGAGTCCGCCGGCGGTGAGGGTGACGGTGTGCACGCGGTTCAGGATACGCCCCGCGGGTCGGACGGCCGGCGGACGCTCAAGCGGCGAGCCAAGTGCCCCCGAATTCCCCCGCTTTTCGCGTGTGGGGTCGCCCGATCTCGCCGGCCGCGAACGGGTTGCGATTCCCTTACCAAATTTTGCGGTAACGCGGGAGCGTTCGGGCATTCCGCCCCGATTCCCGGCCCCGGGCTTGACCCGGGCGGCGGGCTACTTGCCGAACTTGAACGAGTCGAAGAACGCCTTTTCCACGTCCTTGGGGGCGCGGCCCTTGTTGGCTAGCGACGTGATGTTGGCCGTGACGACCTTCTTGCCGACGAGCGCGACGCGGTACAGCATCGGGCTGGGACCGGAGTTGAACTCGAACTCGAACGCCGGCTTCCCGCCCCACGTCACGCTGCTCACCTTTCCCCCCTCCGCCATGTTCTCGGCCCCCGTCTTGAGGTTCGCCTTCTGCTCGTTGGCGGTCTTTCCCTCGGGCAGGGCCTCCGAGATCGAGCAGGTGACTTCCCCCGACGGGGCCGCGGCCACGACGGCATCCCCTATGTCCTTGGGCTCGGCCGGCATCAGCGCCTTGTACGTCCCACCCTTGGACGAGTATTCCTTCCACCCGGCCGTGCCGCCCGCCCCGCCGCCCTTCGCGCCGCCGTCCTTCGCCGCCCCGTCCTTGCCGCTGCCGGCCGACGCCGTCTCCTTGGCGTCGCGGATGAGGAAGTGCCAGACGCCGAAGCCCAGGAGGCCCACGCCGAGGACGCCGCCGGCGATGAGGCCGATGAGCTTCCCCTTCCCCATCCCCGGGCCGGCCGGCCCTCGCCCCCGGGCCGGGGTCTTCGCACCCCGGCCCGGGGCCTTGCCGCGGGGCGGGGGCGGGGCGAAGTCGCCGCCGTCGTCCTCGTCGTCCGGCAGTGGTTCCGGCTCGGGCTCGTCGTCGAGGGGCAATTCCTCGACCGGCGGCGGGGGCGGGGGGGCCGCCTTGCGGGCCGCGGCGGCGGGCTTGGCGGCCGGGCGGGCCGGCTTCGGCGGCGGGGCCGGCTCGGGGTCGGGGTCGCCGAACGACCCGAACGGGTCGGCCTCCGTGGCCGCGTGCGCCGGGGCGGGCGGGGGCGGCGGGGCTTCGGGCTCCAGCTCGACTTCCGGCTCCAGTTCGACCTCCGGCTCGGGGGCCGGAATCTTGAGCGGGGCCTGGCACTTGGGGCACTTCACGGTACGGCCGGCGGCCGCGTCCGGGGCCTTGATGCGGGCCGAGCACGCGGCACACACGACGGGAATCGGCATGGGGAGGTCTCTCCGGCGGGGTTTGCGGCGCTCATCGTACCGGATGGGCCGCCGCCCGCCAGAGGGTGGGCGGGTGGAATTTGCGTCCCGGCGGGCGGGGGGCGTGAGCCCCCC
>JANPKP010000354.1:0-7230 GCA_031426095.1 Gemmataceae bacterium | reverse complement strand
CGATGAGCCGGATGACCACGTTCGCGTCGACGTAGATCACGGCTCGCCCCAGGCGTCGCGTTCTTCGTGGAGTTGGCGGGCGATGTCTTCTCCCGAGCGTAGGACGGGGGCTTTGCCGATGAGGTCGAAGACGGACGGGGCGGGGGCGGGGGCGGGGGCGGTCGCGGGGGCCGCATCGCGGAGCAGGCCGACGAGCGACTCGACAGCGCGAACGGCGTCGGCCGAGAGCCCGGTCACGTCGATCACTTGAGACATGGGTTCGCCCTCCGCACGTCGGGTTCGCACCCCCAGATTAGCCCCACGCGGCCCGGCCGTCAAAGTAAACGGACGGCCCCGATTCCGCTACAACACTTCCCAACCTCTCACCCCAAGCCCTACGTCCCGAGGCGGCCCCTCGATGTCGTCCCACGCCCACGTCCCGCACACCCGCGTCCTCGTCGGCCTCGTCCTCGGGGCCGTCGTCGGGTCGGCCGTCAACCTCCTCACCGACCCCGTGGTGCCGCCCGGGCAGCCGGCGTTCGCGGCCGTCCTCGGGCAGGCCGCCGCCCCGCCGCCGCAGCGGGCCGCGTGGGTCGGCACGGTCGTCCGGTACGTCACCAAGCCGGTCGGGGACGTGTTCCTCAACCTCCTGTTCATGGCCATCATCCCGCTCGTGTTCGCGTCGCTCGCCGTCGGCGTCACCCGCCTCGGGGGCACCGGGAACGTCGGCCGGGTCGGCGGGCGGACGTTCGCCTACTTCCTCATCACCACCGCCATCGCGGCCGCCATCGGCCTGACGGCCGTGAACACCATCCGCCCCGGCGACCAGCTCCCGAAGGACCAGCGTGACGAGCTGATGGCCCACTATGCCAAGGAGGTGGGCGAGAAGGGGGCGGCGGCCGAGTTCGGGGTCGAGACGTTCGTGAACGTCGTCCCCCGCAACCCGCTGGAGGCGTTCGCCAAGAAGGACATGCTGGCCGTCATCTTCACGGCCGTGGTCGTCGGCCTCGCCCTCACCCGCATCGACCGGGACAAGGCCCGGCTCATCACCGACTTCCTCGAGGGGGTGAACCAGATCACCGACTTCATCATCGGGCTGGCGATGGCGTTAGCCCCTTACGCGGTGTTCTGCCTGATTTTCACCACCACGGCCCTGTTCGGGTACAAGCTCCTCCTGGCCCTCGGGGCGTTCGTGTTCACGGTGCTGCTCGGACTCGCCGTCCACCTCCTGGTGGTGCTGCCGCTGCTGGTGCTGCTCCTCGGGCGGATGTCGCCGCTGGTGTTCTTCAAGAAGGTCCGGGGGGTGATGGTGACGGCGTTCAGCACCAGCTCGTCGAGCGCGACGCTGCCGACGGCCATCGAGTGCGCCGAGGACGACCTGGGGGTGCCGCCGGCGGTGGCCCGGTTCGTGCTGCCCCTGAGCGCGTCGATGAACCACAACGGGACGGCCCTGTTCGAGGGGGTGACGGTCATGTTCCTGGCCCAGGCGTTCGGGAAGGACCTGGACCTCGGCGACCAGATTCAGGTGCTCATCCTGTGCGTCCTGACGGCGACCGGGATGGCCGGCGTGCCGGGCGGGTCGCTGCCGCTGATCGGGCTGATCCTGGCCCGCTTCGGGGTGCCGGCCGGGGGCATCGCCATCGTGCTGGGGGTGGACCGCATCCTCGACATGTGCCGGACGACGGTGAACGTGACGGCCGACATGACGACGGTCGTGTTCGTGGCCCGGACCGAGCGGGACGCGGGACACGAGCCGCCGGCCGCGGGAGTGACTGGCGAGGAGGTGTGATGCGCGAACGGGAGTCCGGGCCGGCTCCCGATTCCACTCGTTGAAGTCAACCGTCGCGGCCCAGAATCCCGCCCCGCTCCCGCGTTACCGCAAAATTTGGTAAGGGAATCGCATCCCGTTGGCCGCTCGCCGGATCGGGCGAACCCACTCGCAAAAAGCGGGGGAATCCGGTAACGCTCACGCCAACTTTCCCACCCACGGCCGCACGTCCACGCCCGCCATGCCGGCGCGGCGGGCGGCTTCCAGGCCGATGTCGGTGTCCTCGAACACCAGGCACGCGGCCGGCTCCACCCCCAGGCGGCGGGCGGCTTCCAGGAAGACGTCCGGCTCCGGCTTGTGCCGGGCCGTGTCCTCGGCCGTCACCGTGGCGTCGAACCAGTCGCGGATGCCGACCCGGTCGAGTGTTTTGGCGATCGTGTCCCGGTACCCGCCGCTGGCGACCGCGATGGGCAACGTCCCCCGGTAAGCGGCCGCGATCCGCACTACCGCCTCCACCGGCCCGACGGCGTCCAGGTGGGCGAGGAAGCCGGCCTCTTTCTCGGCCGTAATCCCCTCCACCTCGGCGTCGGTGAGCGGCACCCCGTACTCGGCCGACAGGATGCGGACGATCTTGGCCGTGGGGACGCCGCCGAGCTGGTAAAACCGGGCCTCGGGGAGCGGGATGCGGTAGCGGCCGAGGGCGGCCTTCCAGGCCAGGTAGTGGGCCGGCATGGTGTCGGCGAGGGTGCCGTCGCAGTCGAAGATGAGGCCGCGGACGTGCGGCGGGGCGGTCCACGTCATGCCGGGTCGCTCCGGGGGCGGGAGGGCAGGGGCAAGCTACGCCCGGACGCCGGGGCTGACAACCCGCCCGCCCGGCGTGCTTCTTCCGCTGACCGTCCCTAGAATGGTTGCATGTGGCCCACCCGCGATAGCACCGACCGCCTCCTCGCCGACGCCCGGGACGGCACCCCCGGGGCGGTGGACCGCCTCCTGGGCGAGTTCCGCGAACCCCTCCGCAAGGTCGTCGGCCTGCGGCTGGACCCGGCCGTCGCCCGCCGGGTGGACGCCTCCGACATCGTGCAGGACGTGCTCCTCGAAGCCAACGGGCGGCTCACGGACTACCTCAAAAAGCCCGACATGCCGTTCCACCTGTGGCTCCGGCACCTGGCCCAGGACCGGATCATCGACACCCACCGCCGGCACCGGCTGGCCCAGCGGCGGAGCGTCGACCGGGAGCAGCCGATCGCCCGCCCGGGGTGGGCCGACGAGTCGTCGGTTTCCCTCGTCGCCCAGCTCGTGGACGCCGAGCGGACGCCGGCGACCGAGGCCATCCGCCACGAACTCGAACGCCGGCTCGGGGCGGCCGTGGACCGGCTGGCCGACGACGACCGCGAAATCGTGCTGATGCGGCACCACGAGGCCCTGTCGAACCAGGAGGTCGCCCGCGCCCTGGGGCTGACGGAGGCCGCCGCGTCGATGCGCTACCTCCGGGCCCTCCGGCGGCTGCGGGCGGTGCTGGTGCCCGACGGCGGCGGGCAGCCGGAATCGCTCTAACGCCACCCCGAGACCCCTCCCTTGCTCGTCTACGAATCGACCGACGGCCTCCTCGCCGAGCCGGAACCGCGGCGCTACCTCCACACCGTTCTGCTCACCGCCGTCCGCGACAAGGCCGAGCGGCTCGAAATCCGCTTCGGGGACGGCGACGGCACCCTCTATTACCGCGTCGAGGGGCGGGACTGGGAGCTGATCCCGCCGCCGGACGAGGTCTACCCGCACCTGAAGGCCGCCGTCCGTGAAGCCGCCCGGCTGGTGTCGCCGGAGCGGCCGTCGCTGACCGTCGTGGCAGGGCCGGCGGGGGCCGCGTTCGAGCCGCTGGAGGCCGGCTGGCTGACCTACCAGATCGGCGCTTACTGGCTCGACGTGCTGGTGCGGATCGACCCCCGCGAGCCTTACGGCTCCATCCAGTTCGACTTCGACCGCAACGAGGAGTTCGCCGAACTCGCGGCCGACGCCCTCAACGAGTACCACGCCCGGCTCGGGGAAGACGCCCCCGCATGAACACCGCCACGACTCCCGACCGCGACGAACGCCTCGCCGTCCTCCTCGACCGGCTGGCCGACGACCAGCGGGCCGGCCGCGGGCCGGACGTGGACGCCGCCGCCGCCGCCCACCCGGACCTGGCCGCCGAACTGCGGGAACTCTGGGCGGTGGCCCAGTTCGCCCACCTCGGCCGCCGCCCGAGTGCCGATTCGACCCGCGACCACCTGCCCCGCCGGGCCGCCCGCCCGCCCGCCCCGGAACTCCCCCCGGCGTTCGGCGACTTCGACCTGCTCGGCGAACTCGGCCGCGGCGGCATGGGCGTCGTCTACAAGGCCCGCCAGCGGAGCCTCGACCGGGTCGTCGCCCTCAAGATGGTGCGGGAGGCCCACCTCGCCACCGAGGCCGACCGGGCCCGGTTCAAGACGGAAGCCGAGGCGGCGGCCCGGCTCAAGCACCCGAACATCGTCACCGTCCACGAGGTCGGGGCGGTCGGCGGGCAGGCGTACTTCTGCATGGAGTACGTGGCCGGCCAGACGCTCGCCCAGCGGGTCGCGGCCGACGGCCCCCTGCCGCCCCGGGAGGCCGCCCGCCTCGTCGCCGTCATCGCCCGGGCCGTCCACCACGCCCACGCCGAAGGCATCCTCCACCGCGACCTGAAGCCGTCGAACGTGCTTCTGGGAATGGCGGTGGGCGGAAGGGGGAGGGCGGAGGTTGAAGGCCCCCCGTCCGATTCCGCCTTCCGCCTTCCGCCCTCCGCCCTCATCAAGATCACCGACTTCGGCCTCGCCAAGAAGCTCGACGACACGCTCTCGCTCACCCGCACCGGGGCAATCGTCGGGACGCCGTCGTACATGGCCCCGGAACAGGCCGCCGGGCGGAAGGACCTCACGCCCGCGGCCGACGTTTACTCGCTCGGGGCCGTGCTGTACGAGCTCCTCACCGGCCGTCCGCCGTTCCGGGCCGCGCACCCGGTGGACACGCTCTTGCTGGTGCTCGAACAGGAGCCGGTGCCGCCGCGGGACCTGAACCCGACGGTCGACCGGGAACTCGAACTCGTCTGCCTCAAGTGCTTGCAGAAGCCGCCGGAGCTGCGCTACCCGTCGGCCGCCGCCCTGGCCGCGGACCTGGAGGCGTACGCCACCGGGGAGCCGATCTCGGCCCAGCCGAGCGGGCTGCGGTTCTTCGTCGCCCGCATGCTCCGCGAGACGCACCACGCCGACGTGCTGGAGAACTGGGGCCTCCTCTGGATGTGGCACTCCCTCCAGGTGTTCCTCCTCTGCCTGCTGACGCAGGGAATGTGGTGGGCCGGGATCGACTCCCACGTGTACTACCTGGGCCTCTGGTCGGTCGGCCTGGTGGCCTGGGGCACGATCTTCTGGCAGCTCCGCCGGCGGGCCGGGCCGGTGCTGTTCGTGGAGCGGCAGATCGCCCACGCCTGGGCCGCCGGGGTGGTCGCCAGCATCGCCATGTTCGTGATCGAGTGGCTGGCCGGGCTCCCGGTCCTGACGCTGTCGCCGGCGGTGGCGGTGGCGGCCGGCATGATCTTCGTCATGAAGGCCGGCATCCTCTCGGGCAAGTTCTACGTCTGGGCCGTCGCCCTCTTCGCCACCGGGTGCGTGATGCCCCTCGTCCCCCAGGCCAGTGTGCTCCTCTTCGGGGTGGTGTCGGCCCTGTCGTTCTTCCTCCCGGGGCTCAAGTACTACCGCCAGCGGAAGCGGACCGACGCCCGGCTGGCCCGCGCCCCGGCGTGATGCCCCCGTAGTTTACCGCTTTTAAACGGCGCGTTTGGCCTCATGTGTTGGTCGGCTTAGGACTTCCGCGTTACCGCCCCCACCCCCTCTGGTGAAGCGGGAGCGACCACGAATTCTGTCGGAAGCCGCCCCCGTTGGTACGCCCGTTCGCCCCGGAGTCACGGAATGACCGCTCCCGCCGCCACGCCCGTCGCCCCCGTCCGCCGTCGCCGCTGGCCCCGCCGACTCGCCCTCGCGTTCCTCCTGCTCGCTCTCCCGGCCGGGCTGTTCGCGCTCAACGGGCTCGTCCTCGCCGCCCGCGAGACGCCGGTGATGCGCTCCGTGGGCGTGGAGCCGGGGCCGTCGGCGTCCGGGCCGGGGGAGGTGACGGTCCTGGCGTACAACATCGCCAAGGCGTTCGTGAACCCCGGCGGCCTCCGCTTCGACACCCGCGCGAACGTCGAGGCCCGGCTGCGGGCGATGGCCGCCGTGATCCGGGCCGGGAAGCCGGACGTGGTGTTCCTCTCGGAGGCGATCACCGAGTGCGCCCCGTGCGACGTGGATCAGGTCGCCTTCCTGGCCCGCGAGTGCGGGCTGCCGCACGTCGCCGCGGGGGAGAACTACAACGTCGGGCTGCCGTTCGTGCGAGTGGTGGGCGGGAACGCCATCCTGTCGCGGGTGCCGCTGACGCCGGTGACGAACGTGAACCTCGTCGGCCGCGGGCCGTTCTGGAAGACGGGGAACAACCGCCGCGCCCTCGTGGTGCAGGCCGACTTCGGCACCGGCCCGACGCTCCTGGCGGCCCTGCACAACGACTCCTACGACATCCGCAACAACGAGGCGCAGGTGCGGCAACTCCTCGCCCTCGTCGGCGACCGCCCGGCGGTGTTGGCCGGCGACTTCAACAGCCAACCGCACCAGAAGCCGATCCTGGCGTTGAGGGAGAGCGGCAAGTTCACCGGGGCGTGGGACGGCCCGCCGACCTACCTCGACGGCGACCGCAAGGAGCGGATCGACTTCATCCTCGCCCCCGCGGCGTGGACGCACGTCGAAAGCCGCGTGGTCGAGAACGACGTGTCCGACCACCGCCCGCTGGTGAGCCGGTTCGTAGTGCGGTAATGAGCGGGACGAAAAGGCACGCACCCCTCCGCCTTTCCTTCGTGGCTTTGGGGTGAGTGCCTTTTCGTGCACGATTGTGGGGTCGAGCCGGATTGATCAGACGGGCGTTATTCCGCTGGTCGTGTAACTCTTGAGCGGCCGGCGGCCATCCCGGCCCGGGAGAAGGACCGGCCGAACACGGTCATCGCGGTCTTCCGGCGGAAGTGACGGGGCCGCGTTCTTCGCGAGCCGGGGCGGGCGGGGGCGAACCCGTCCGGTCACGCGCGGTCCAGAACCTCCCGCACCTTGGCGCTCAGTGCGGCCGGTGAGAAGGGCTTCTGGAGGAAGTTCACGCCCGCGGCGAGCACCCCGTGCCGGATCACCGCGTCGTCCGCGTACCCGGAGACGTACAGGACCCGGACGCCCGGGTGGCCGGCGACGATCGTCTCTGCCACGGCCCGCCCGCCCGCCCCGGGCAGGACGACGTCGGTGATCAGCAGGTGGATCGGGCCGGCGTGCCCCGCTGCGACCCGGACCGCTTCCGCGCCGTCGCCCGCCTCCAGGACCGTGTACCCGCACCCGACGAGGACGTCGCGGGTGAGCGACCGCACGCCG
>JANPKP010000353.1:0-11126 GCA_031426095.1 Gemmataceae bacterium | reverse complement strand
CGTCACCCACGCGGCCGTTACCCCCAGCCGCCGGGCCCGCCCGAGCATGGCCTCGGCCAGCCGCGGCTTGGTAGCGAACGCGACGCCCTCGGGGATCCCGGCCGCCTCCCGCCGGTCGGGGTCGGTGGCCCAGTCCTTCGGGAGGTACAGCGCCCGGTCGATCAGGGCCCGCCCCCTGCGGCCGGCGAACGCCAGGAACACCCCGACCTGGCAGTTCTCGACCCGCCCGGCCGTGCCCGAGTACTGCCGCCCGACGCCGGCCGACTTGGTCCCCTTCTTGAGGAACCCGGTCTCGTCCACCACCAGCACGCCGGCCGGGTCGGCCAGCTTGCGGTGGGCGTACCGCCATGCGAGCGTCATGGAATCTAATTCTCGGGAAGCGTATCACCTGGGGGATGAGCTGCGCGTGGGCCTGAGCTGAGGGGGAGTCCCTCCGGCCCACGCCTTTTCGTTCATGGGCGGTACGCGGCGGGGGTGACGGCCGGCGGGTGTTCGGCTCCGGCGAAGTGGAATCCGGGCACCCTGGTGTTGTCCCGCTTCGACCCCTTCACCATCGAAGGCATCACCTTCGGGGCGGGGGCCGGACTGGTCCCCGGTGCCGCCTCCGGAGCCGGGGCTGTCTCAGGGGGGTAGCTCACGGCCGACCCGTAGGCGGAACTGGCGCAGCCGCCCGATGCACACCCGCCGCCGCATCGCTCCTCGCACGGGAACCAGTTGAACAGAGGGGGGCGGTACGCGTTCGGGGCGTAGCACGGCAGGTCGGTCACGGGAACGGGGCGGAAGCAGAGCCAGCGGCCGATCTTCTCCAGGCACCCGCCGCCGGCGTCACACCCCTGCGCCTTCCGGCCGAGGAGGGGCTTTCCGCACGCCGGCCCACAGTCGGCCCCGGCGTGGCAAGCTTCGGCCGGCGGCGGGGCGAACGTCGGCTGGTATTGGGTAATCGGCGCGAGGTCGGCCGCGGGGGCCGGGGCGTCGGCCGCCCGGACGCTTGCGACGGGCACCAGCCCGAGAATCGACGCCAGGAGCAAGAACCGCTTCATGCCAAGCCCTCCGTGACCGCGAGCGCCCGTCCCTGGGCGGCATCGTTGGGATTGTCGTCCTGAATGTTGATCGGTGAGCTACCGGCACGCACCGCACACCCGGTAGAGCCGGACGCGTGTCGAAGTGGGGGGGAAGGGCGAACAGCCGGCACGACCGGTTCGGCCGCACACACCGGCAGAACCGTTAGACGTCGAACCCCGGCAGGGTCGGTTGGGCGACGCGGCGTTCGAGCGGCGGCAACTCGGTCGCCGGAATGACCACACGGCCGCCCGGCCGCGGCCGGCGGGCCAGTGGCACGATCCGCGACGGCGAATCTTGGGTCGCGGTCACGACCAGCCCCGCCCGCCCGGCGGCGGCGTACACACCCCGCCCGGCGGTGGCGGCCAGAGCCGGCGTGTTGCACTGCCGGCTCAGGTGGAGTTGCACGAGGTGGGTCATGGTACCCGGGCCGGAGCGGGCCATCACCCGGGCCGTGAGGTCGGCCGCCTGGGCGTTCGACAGGTGCCCCCGCTCGCCGAGGACGCGGTCGATGAGGAACGCCGGGCGGGAGCTCGTCCGCTGCATCCGCACGTCGTGGTTGTACTCGACGGCCAGCATGTCCACCCCGGCGAAGGCGTCCACCAGGGTGTCGTCGAAGCACCCGAGGTCGGAGGCGTACCCGACGGCCCACGCCGCACCGCCGTGCCCGTCGTGGTGTTCGAGGCGGAACGCGAAAGTCGGCTCGGCGTCGTGCGACACTTCCAGCGGGTGGCAGACCAGCCCGGGGGCGAAGGTAATCGGCTCCCCGGCGTGGTACGGTCGGGTGAGCTTGGCACGGTGGAGGGAGTCGTAAGCCGCGGCCGACACGCTCAGGCGGTCGTGCTGGGCCGGGTGGGCGTACACCGGCACGTTCCGCGTCCGCAGGTGGGCAAGCGTCAGGTTCTTCCAGTGGTCGCCGTGCGTGTGCGTCAGCACCACGGCGTGGACGTCGTCCCACGACGCCCCGACGGCGGAGAGCCGGGAGCCGAGCAGCCGGGGGTCGAGGCCGCAGTCGATCAGGAGGCCGAAGCCTTCGACTTCGAGGAGAGAACTATTGCCGGCGCTGCCGCTGGCCAGGGTGAGGAACCGTGCAGTCATGGGCACTCGCGGGGCGGGGGCGTCCCGCCGGGGTGGAAAAAGGGTTCCTCCGTTGTAACGGGTCGGTCCGGCCGGGTGGAAGGGCAGTAGGTGTGCGGGCAGGGAAGGGTCGGCATTCGGCCGGCGTTTTCCTTGAGAGCGGGGCGGGCCGTTGCTATCGTGGTGGTACGCCCGCCGTACTCCCCCGGGGTTCCGCCGATGGCCGACACGAAGACGATCCTCGTGGTGGACGACGACCGCGAGTTGGTGGACGGGCTGCGGGCGGTCCTCGAACGCCAGGGGTTCACGGTCATCCAGGCCCACGACGGGCACCAGGGGAAGCAGGCCGTCTACAACCAGCGGCCGGACCTCGTCATCCTCGACATGATGATGCCGCGGATGGGCGGCTACCCGGTGCTGGAACACTTCCGCGACAAGCCGGACGCCCCGCCGATCATCATGATTACCGCCAACGAGGGGAGCCGGCACAAGGCGTACGCCGAGTACCTGGGCGTGATCGACTACATCCGCAAGCCATTTGCTATGGAGCGGTTGCTGGAGGCGGTGAACAAAGCGGTGAAGCCGAAGTCGGCGGCCTCGACGGCGGGTGAGGGGAAGGCCGCGAAGGAGTGAGTGAAGGCCCATGACTTGTGGCTTCTTGGGGCCGCAAGACATCAATACCTTTGCTCATCGGGCGACTCGGAGCCAAACGGTTTGGTGAAGTCACGGACGCGTAGGACACGCAACGGCGGGTCGTACTCCGCCCAATACATCACGTCTCGCGGGTCGTTGATCGCGCTCTGCATGTAGTGAAGGAGAAGATCAACGTCTCCCTCCGAGAGGAAAAGGACACAACGGAGGACACGACCGCCGTATCCGTGCGTCTTTGCGAAATCGCGTACCAGGGATGTGACAACCTCTGCCTGTGTGCCAAAATCGGCGGAAATGCGTTGTTCGATATCATGTTCCACGGATTCACCCAGCTGTCGGAAGCCCCACCTCCAACTCCGGCCGCCTCCGCAACTCCTTGTCTCGTTCGCCCCGCGTGAGGTCGTACACGCCCACCTCGTCGGCCGTCTCACCGACCGTGAGGCGGCACGCGGCCCGCCGCCGCACGGCGTCCGCGAATAACTCCGGCAGGCACTCGGAGCAGGCCAGCGAGTATGTCTTCAACTCGTGGGTGACGCCGTCGCTCCAGCGGGCCGCGACCTTGAACGTGGCTGGGCCGTCGCACCCGGCGGCGTAACAGCGGACCGGGTACGGGGACATCGGCATCTGGCGCGGCTCAGTTCGACGGGTACGGGATGGGGTCGCCGGCGATCTCGGCCAGGGCGTTGAGGGCGGCCTTCAGCTCGGCTTCCTTCTTGTTGCGGCCCCACGCCGGCGGGAAGCGGTGCTGCGTCACCTCGGCGGCCACCTTAAAGCACTTGTCGTGGTCCGGCCCCTGTTCGTCGAGGAGGAAGTACCGCGGGGTGCCGCCGTACTCGCGCTGGGCCACTTGTTGGAGTTGCGACTTCGAGTTGGCTGTGATCGCCTGCTCGGCCACCCGCTCGATTTCCGGCTCGATGAAGCGGAGGACGAACGCCCGGGCCACGTCCCAACCGCCGTCGAGGAACACGGCCGCCACCAGCGACTCGTACACGTCGGCGAGCAGGTTCGACGGCATCTCGACTGACCCGGCCATGCCCTTCCCGAGGAAGAGGAAATCGCCCAACCCGATCGACAGGCTGAACGCCGCACAGGTCTTGCGGCTGACGACGACCGACTTCACCTTCGTGAGGTCGCCCTCCTGGTAGTCGGGGAATCGCTGGAAGAGTTGTTCGCAGGTGACGAGGCCGAGGACGCTGTCGCCGAGGAATTCGAGCCGCTCGTTCGACGCCCCGCGGGTGTTGGCCCCGGACGTGTGAGTGAGCGCGGCCCGGAGCAACTCCGGGCGGCGGAAGCGGTAGCCGATCGCGTCCTGGCAGTCTTCCAGGACGGCCCGTTCTCGGGAGGAGGCGAGTTCGGGAGGGGGCATCGGGTACACGCCGCAAGACCTGATGTTGAACCAACCTCAAAGGTATCACCGCCCGAACCGGCCGTCAACAGCCGGGTCGGGCGGCGTGGGGGTCAAACCGACGCAAACGCCGCGCCGGCGAACCGGGCGGGGCGAGAGGGGATGGTGGCCGCGGGCGTCGGCAGGGTCGGGTCGAGTGAGCGGACGGCGTCGAGCAGGGCGGTGAAGGTGAACGGTTTCGGGAGAAACAGGTCCGCCCCGGAGGCGTAAGCGTAGTCGCGGTGGGCGGGGGTCGTGTTGCCCGACATCATCAGGACTGGCACCCGCCCGCCGGACCGCTCCTTGATGAGCTGGGCGACGGTGAAGCCGCTCGACCCGGGGAGCATCATTTCCACCACCGCCAGGTCGGGCACGGCGGTCAGCACCGAAAGGTTCGCCCGGTCGCCGTCGGCGGCCGTGACGACCTCATACCCCTGACGGGCGAGGGCAAATTCGAGGGCGTCGCGGAGGTCGGCGTCGTCTTCGGCGAGCAAAACGGTGAGGGGTGCGGTCATACGTCGTCATCCTCCGATGATTCCGAGCTGGGCGAGTATCATCCTTGAAGCTCGTTTCAAATATTACCTTCCTTCCGGACGACCTACAACAGTTTCCCGCCCCCGTACGCCACGAAACCGATAAAACTTTCCCCGCCGCCGTTACCCCCAGACCCGGCCTCGCGACCCGGCTCGAACTTCCACCCCCGCCCGACATGACGCACCGCATCCGCGACGACAAACCTTCCGCCGGCGGCTACCGGATGCCGGCCGAGTGGGAGCCGCACGCCGGCACTTGGCTCGCGTGGCCCCACCGCGAGGCCGACTGGCCCGGCAAGTTCGAGCCCATCCGCTGGGTGTACGCCGAGATCGTCCGGACCCTCGCCCGCCACGAGACGGTCAACCTCCTGGTGGCGGACGAGGCCGCTTCGGCCGCGATGTTCGAGTGCCTCGGTCAGGCCGGGGCGGACGTGGGGAACGTCCGCTCCTGGGTGGTGCCGACCGACCGCTCGTGGGTCCGCGACTCCGGGCCGATTTTCGTCGTGGATGGGGCCGGCGGGAAGGGCGTCCTCGACTGGCACTTTAACGCCTGGGCCAAGTACCCCGACTGGTCGCTGGACGACCTCGTCCCCGGGTTCCTGGCCGAGCGGCTGGGCCTCCCGCACTGGCAACCGCGGCACGCCGGCCGGCGGGCCGTGCTTGAGGGCGGCAGCATCGACGTGAACGGCCGCGGGCTGCTGCTCACGACCGAGGAGTGCCTACTGAGCCCCGTGCAGGAGCGAAACCCCGGCTTCGAGCGGGCCGACTACGAGCGGGTGTTCGCGGACCACCTCGGCGTGCGGAAGGTGATCTGGCTCAACAAGGGCGTGGCCGGCGACGACACCCACGGGCACGTCGACGACCTGGCCCGGTTCGTGAACGAGCGGACGGTGGTGACGGTGGTGGAAGCCGACCCGGCGGACGACAACTACGCCCCGCTGCGGGAGAACCGCGACCGCCTGCGGGCGGCGACCGACCTCGACGGCCGGCTTTTGGAGGTTGTCGAACTGCCGATGCCGCGACCGCTGATCTTCGACGGCGTGCGGTTGCCGGCGAGTTACGCCAACTTCTACGTCGCCAACGGGGTCGTGATCGTGCCGACGTTCAACGATCCGGCCGACCGCGTGGCGTTGGGCACGCTGGCCGAGCTGTTCCCGGGTCGGGAAGTGGTCGGCATCCACTGCGTCGATCTGGTCTGGGGCCTGGGCACGCTCCACTGCATGACCCAGCAGGAACCGGGAGGCTGACGCCTGACGATTGGCGGTAAAGCAATCCGGAGGCGCGAGAAAGGTGCGACGCTCCCGGTCTCCCAGGGGGGGTGGGAGCGGGCGAAGATAAGCCTTGCTCTGGGCACGAGATCGGTCGAAACGCGCCGTTTAAACGCGGTAAAAGCCGGGAGCGGGTCCATCACCCGTCCCACGATTCGGCGTCCTTCGGTGGGTGTCCGCCCGCCGGCAGCCGCGCCGCGAGGACGAGCGCGGCCCCGGCCAACAGCACCGTCACGAAGCTCAGGAGCAGGCTGACGACGTGGACCGGCCCGAACCGCTCTCGGGCGGCGGCGGCCACGGCCCCGTCGAGGCTGAAGCGTTCGAGCCGCAGCTCCGACACGACGCTCGACACCGGCCAGCCGACGGCCACGGTGAAGGCCGCCGCCGCCAGGACGTACACCCGCCGGCGGTGGACCCGCCCCGCGGGGCCGGGCAGCCACCACGCCGCCGCGGTCACGAGGGCGACTGCGGCACACACCGCCTGCATCCCGAAATAGAGCGGGAAGACCGGCCCCACGGCCGACCCGGCGAGGGCGCTGGCGAGGGCCTTCCGCCCGTCCGTGTCCGGCGGGGCGATGGCGTACCCGGCCGTGCGGTCGGACGGGCCGGCGTTCACCACCTGCTCGAACGACGCGAAGATGGCCGGGGCCGCGAAGAAGTTGAAAAACCCGGCCCCGCCGAACCACACCCCCAGGGCGAACAGGTGCGCCGCCCGGAGTGCCGTTCTTCTGCCGTCGGTGTCGCCGAGCATTGTGCTTTCCGTGCCCGCGAGCAGTCGGGCGACGTTCGAGCGGTGTTTGACGGCCACCAGTGCCGCCCCCGCGAGGAGGTAAAGCGTGACCGGCAGCCGGTCCGCCCCGAAGGCGTCCGGGGTGCCGAGAAGCCGGGCGGCGACGAGAACGGCCACCGCCGCCAGCGAGGCCAGCGACACCGTCCGCGACGCGAGTAGCACGACGACCCAGAACAGGACGGCCAGACCCGCCGGCCCCGGGACGAGAACGGCCACCGTGCCGAGCCCGGTGGCCACGCCCTTGCCGCCGCGGAAGCCGAGGTAGACGGGGAACAGGTGGCCCAGGAATGCGAGGGCCGCCGCCCCGACGCGGAGTACGTCCGGCGGGCCGAGGGCCGTGTCGGACCCGGAGGCCAGCAGGCGGGCGAGTGGCAGGACGGCCGAGACCGGCACCACCCCCTTGGCGAAGTCGAGGGCGAACACCAGAAGCCCCCACGTCCGCCCGAGGACGCGGCCGGCGTTCGTGGCCCCGATGTTCCCGCTCCCGGCGTGGAACAGGTCGACGCCGCGCGTGCGGCCGATGAGGTAGCCGAACGGGATCGCGCCCGTGAGGTACGCGGCGAGGAGGAGCAGGGCGGCGGCGGTGGACGGGTTCATGCCCCCGTTATACGGACCCCTCAGGCCGCCCGCCGGGCCTTGTGGGCGGTGCGGAAGACCTCTAACAGCGCCCGGTAGTGGTGCTCGAAAGTCCACCGCCCGGCCGCCTGCCGGGCGGCCTGGGACGCGGCCGCCCGGTAGCCGCCGTCGAGCATCTGGCACAGGGCCGACGCCAGGGCCGGGGCGTCGTGCGGGTCGTCCACCACCACCCCGTCGGCCGGCGGCGTGAGCAGTTCTGAGGCCCCGTTGTACCGCGTCGTGACCACCGGCAGCCCGCACGCGAGCGCTTCGAGGGCGACGAGCGAACAGGGGTCGTAGAAGGTCGGGTGGACGAGGAAGTCGGCCCCGAAGTAGGCGTCCTTCGGGTCGGCCCGGAAGCCCTGGAAGCGGACGCGGTCGGCCACCCCGAGGCGGGCGGCGAGCTTGCGGTACCGGCCGTCCTTCGGGTGCCCGACCACGACCAGCTTGAACGGCTTCTCGGGCGGCACGAGGGCCACCGCCTTCAGGAGCGGGGCCAACCCCTTGAGGCGGTAATTCATGGCCACGAACAGCCCCACCGGCTCGGCCGGCGACACGCCCCAGGCGTCGCGCTCGGCCTGCCGCCGCTTGGGCCGGTCCTCGGCCGCGAACCGCTGGGGGTCGATGGCCGAATGCACCACCGTCACCGACTCCGGCACCACCCCGTAGAACCGCTCGAAGTGCCCCCGCACCATGCGGCTGTTCACCACCACCGTCGGCCGCCTGGCCCCGAAATACTGCTTGCGTTCGAGCCGGCTGAACGACCACGCGGCCGGGTCGAGCCACTTCAGGCCGGCGGCGACCGCCCGCGTCCACGGGCCGGCGAACTTCAGGCGGTTGTGGAAGCCGGACGCCGCGTGCAACCCGCCCTGGGGAAACAGCACGTCCTGGCCCCACGTCTTGTCGAAGCCCACGGTCACGTCGTGGCGGCCGGCGGCGAGGGCTTTTTCGCACGCGGCGGCGAACCGCCAGGGGCGGAGGAAGCGCGGCCCCTTCGGCACTTCGAGGCGGTGGAAGTGGACGGCCGTGGGCAGAGCGGCGGCGTCCCACCGGCAGGCGTACAGGTGGACCGCGTGGCCGTCACGGGCCAGCCGGCGGGAGAGGTCGCCGATGTACGTCTCGGCCCCGCCGCGGGACGGGAGGACGCTTTCGTAGCAGAGCGCGATGTCCATCAGGCGTCGCTCCGGGCGGGCGGCAGGGACGGGCGGCGGGCGTTGTGCCGGCGGTAGAGCTTCCACTTCAGGCGGATCAACCCGCGGAGCCACGCCCCCGGCGGGCGGCCGGGCCAGCCCCGGCGGTAGAGCTTCCAGAACCGCACCCGGTCGCGGGCCGTGACGCCCGCCACGGCCGACGAGTACAGGAGTTGGGCGAGGTCTTTGACGAGGAACCACGCGGCCCCCAGCCGGTGCCGGCCGAGGCGGTGGAGGTCGATCACGAACACCCGGTTCGCCCACCCGTCGGGCACCTCGCGGCAGAGCGCTTCGGGGATGTAGAAGTGGCAGAAGTAGAGGTCTTTGTGGAAGGCGTTCCGCCGGTGGAACTCGCGTGCGAGCCGGGCCATCTCGGCCGTCAGTCCCCGCTTCCACGTCAAGAACTGGTCTGCCGGCAGGGTGGCGTGGGCGAGCGGCACCGCCTGGTGGATTGGGAGCATGTCGGTCAGTTCCTCGACCGCCAGGAAGCCCTGGAGTCGGCACCCGGGGCCGACGAACTGCCCGGCCGCCACCGCCCGGGGGGCGGGGATGCCCTGCGACCGGACCCATTCGAGGTGGTCCCACTCCTCCAACCCCGGCGACCACGCCCGGCCCGGGAACAGGGTCGCCCAGACGCCGGGCCAGAACGGTAGCTTGTAGTGGCGTTTGAGGTAAACCGTGAGTGTTCGACCGCTCGCTTCCAGCGTCCACCGGCCGATGGAGCGGCCCTGTTTCGCGTGGAATCGGTCGGTCACGGCTTCCGCCATGATGCGGTCGGGCCAGCCGGAGCCGGCGAACGCGGCCCAATCCGGCTGTTCCCGCACGACGCGAACGGTGGTCCGCAGCCGCCGCCAGAGCGACGGGAGCCGTCCGGCGGGCGAAGCGGGGCAGCGGCCGGGGTGTTGCACAAGATTTGGGCCCGGAATCATCTGTTTCTACCTTCCGGGCCGGGCGAAAGCGGGCCCCGCGCCAACACCTTCCGCCAGCGGCGGGAAATTGCGTCCGTCCAGCGGCCGCCGAGGTAGCCGCGCAAGACGGCCAATCCGTCGCGGCGGTAGAGGGCGGCGAGTGGGCCGGCGAACAGCCGGTGAACGTCCCGAAGGCGGTCCTGTTCGGAGACCTTACGGGTGATCCGCACCGCCCGCACCGCCCCGAACACGACCGGGGTGAGGGCGTCGCTTTCGATGACGTGGAAAAAAGGCTCGTCCGCAATCGGCCGGTCGATGCGGCACCCTGCGTCGTGGATTTGGCGCAACAGGAGGCCGGTCCCTTCGAGGACGCGCCGCCACGACCGGGGCGGCTTAGCCCGGTACCAAGTGTTGAACGCCACCGCCCCGGCGGGCGGCTCGTACAAGACGAATCCGTCGGCCGATCGTGGCGTGGTGAGCTTCTGCCCGAACCCGAGGAGCCGGGGGGCGGGTACGCCGTACCGCTGGAGGTGGAAGAGGACGCGGGCGAGCGTCACTTCCGGCGACCGCCACGGCTTGCCGCGGACGAGGGCCGCCAGCCGGCCGAGCGGGGCGAACGACCGGCCGCGGACGAGCCATCCGGTGCGGCCTTCGGCGAGCGTGATCGACGCCGTGGCCCGGCGGTCGGGTGTGGTCGCGGGGTCGTAAAACGGGAAGCCGTCGGCGGGCGTGGGCCACGCCGCCACGACTTCGGGAACGACGCACGCCGCCTCGCCGGCTAGCCACACGAGCCGCTGGTCGACCGCCGGGGCCGCCCGCCGCTGGTCGCGGATCGAGCGGCGGTCCCGGAGCTTCGACGCGGCCCGCTCGATGGCCACGACCCACCGCGAGAACGGGATCTGCGAGGTTCCCGGCCGGCCGAGCCGCAGCACCCGGCGATACGCCCACAGTCCGCGGAGTCGGTCGGCGGCCGACGCCAGTTCGTCGCCGAGCGAGGCGTGGAGGGCGGCCAACGCCCCGAGCGGGTCGCCACCCGCCGCCTGCCAGTCGATGACGGTGGGGGCGAGCGAGGTGGGGTCGATGTAAACGTGCTTGGCCGTCAACTCCGGGTTGGCGAAGCCGGCCGCGTGCAGTTCCGCGACCGCATGCCCGAGCCGTTCGGAACACCGCCGCCGGCCGACCGAGGAGAGCCGGGGGTCGGCCAGGAAGGCGCGGAGTTCGACCGCCCCGGCCAGTTCCGCCACGAGAAGAAAGCTCCGCCCGTCCGCCCCTTCGCCGTGGCACAACCACTGCGGGGCCGGCAGCCCGGCGGCATCGAGCCTCGACAGCGTCGCCGCCTCACGCCCGCACTTCGACGCCCACCCGAAACCGGCCAGCCGGCTGCGGAGGCGTTCCCGCCAGCGGACGACGTGCTGCCGCTTCAGGTAGGCCACCCGCGGGCCGCCGGGCGTGGCCGACAGTTGTACCCGCACGACGTGGCGGTCCGGGTGCCCGCTCACGACTTCGCCGGGCAGGGCCAGTACGTCGGCCGGCGTGCGGAGCCCGAGGGCGGCCAGGACGCCGGTGTACTTCGGGTGAACGACGAGGACGCCGCCCGCGCGGGACGGGGGGCCCGACCGACCCGCGTTCTCGTGGCCCGGGCTTCCAAGCC
>JANPKP010000352.1:0-18754 GCA_031426095.1 Gemmataceae bacterium | reverse complement strand
GTGGGGGGGCCCCGGCCGCCCCCCCACCACCCTACAAATCAGCCCGCCGTCAGCGTCCAGCACCGTAGCACCTCCGCCACGCTCCACGCCTGGGCGATGCACCCGCGGGCGGTGTACGGGGCCTCGGCGTCGAACACCTCGCTGATCGACCCCACGCACGCCTCGCTCAGGTGCTTGTCGAAGCCCGACAGCATTTCCCGGCACTCGGCCGATCTGCCCGGGTAGGTCTTCAGCCACGCGTCCACGAACGGGCCGATGAGCCACGCCCACACCGTCCCCTGGTGGTAGGCCGCGTCGCGGGAGCGGAGGTCGCCGAAGTACTTGGGCTTGTAGTCGGGGCTGCCGGGGGCGAGCGAACGAAGGCCGACCGGCGTCAGGAGTCGCTCGCGGCAGGTGTCGACCACCGTCTTCCAGCGGGACGGGTCGAGGACCGGGTTCGGGAGCGACACGGCGAACAACTGGTTCGGCCGGCACGAGTCGTCGTCCCCGGCCGGGCCGTCGATCACGTCATACAGGCCCTTCTGCCCCTCGCACCAGAAGCGGCGGTTGAACGACTCCTTCGCCCGGTCGGCGGCGAAGCTCACCGCCGTCGCCTCGTCGTCGCCGGCCGCCGCGAGCCAGTCGGCCATCAGCCGCAGGGCGTTGTACCAGAGGGCGTTGATCTCCACCGCCTTGCCCCGCCGCGGCGTCACCACCCAGTCGCCGCACTTGGCGTCCATCCAGGTGAGCTGATACCCTTCGGCCCCCTGCTTCAAGAGGCCGTCTTTCGGATCGACGCCGATGCCGAAGCGGGTGCCGGTCGTGTGCTCCGTCAAGATGTCCTTGAGCGTCGGCAGGAGGTTCTTGACGAAGTCCTCGTCGCCGGTCGCGGTCACGTAGCCGTGGAGGGCCTGGAAGAACCAAAGGGTGGCGTCGGCCGTGTGGTAGACGCCGGTGTTGGCCTTGTCCGGGAAGTAGTTCGGGATCAGCCCGTCCTTCACGTGCCCGGCGAACGTGCGGAGGATGTTGGCCGCTTCGAGGTGCCGCCCCGTGGTGAGCGTCAACCCGGGGAGGCTGATCATCGTGTCCCGGCCCCAGTCGGTGAACCAGTGGTACCCGGCGACGATCGTGCGGGCGTCGTCCCCGGCGGCGATGGCCCGGGCCATGTCCGCCGCCCGGGTGGCCGGCACGATGATGTACTGGTCGGCGGCCAGCACCAGTTCGGCCCCCAGCCCGGTGTGCGCCGCCTTGTCCGCCCGGCAGACGAGCTTGTGCCGCCGCCGCCCCTCGGCCTCCAGACACTCGGCGGGCGAGAGGGCCAGCGCCCGCTCCCACGTCTCCGTCGAGCCGGACAGCACGACTTCGCGGTCGGGCAGCATGTTGACCCGGAAGACGCCGGGGCTCCACATCACGCCGACGTTGTCGTACCCGCGGTTCTCCTCGACCCGGTAGAGGATGTCGGGCGACTTCACCCCGTCGAGCGAGAAGGCCGCCCCGTCCCCCTCGATCCAGAGCCGCAGGGGCGGGTACGGGCCGGGGGCGGACAGTTCGTACCGCCCGTCATTCGCGGTGAGGGTGTACGGCCCGGGCGACGGGACGTTGACGTGGTCGTCGTGCCCGCGGAAGTGGACCGACGGCCGGAGCTTGAGCCGGACAGGCCCCTTCCCCTCCAAGAGTCGGAACGAGACGTGGACGGTGTTCCGTCGGTTGGGCATGAACACCCGCTTCTCGACGACGTGGCCGTCGCTCTCGTACCGCCAGACGGGCAGCCCCATCTCGAGCCGAAACTCGGTCAGCACGTCGGCCCCGTGGACCTCCAGGGTGCCGCCCGGCCGTTCGGCCCCGCCGACTTCGACCGTGGACCAGCCCGGGAAGCGGAACTGCTCGGTGAGGTGGTTAAAGGCCATGACCCGCCCGAGGGGGGCGGCGTGGGCGGCGATGAGAAGCCCGTGGTACCGTCGGGTGGCCGCCCCGATCACGGTGCCGGAGGCGTACCCGCCGAGCCCGTTGGTGACGAGCCATTCGCGGTCGAGCATGGCGTCCAGGTTCTTGCCCGGGACGCGGCGGACGGGCACCGATAGGTCGGGATCGGCGGCGAGGACGGGGTGGGCCACGGCGGCTCCTTCTCGTGACGGGGACGCCGAATGTTGTACGCCGGGCGGAACTCCGCCGCGTTACCGCTTTCCCAGCCCGGCCGGGTGCGGGAACGGCAAAACCCGCTGCCTTAGCGGGTTCGGGCGACCACCACTTCTCAAAAGCGGGTGAATCCGGGGACGATTCTTGTGCAACATCCGCCCGGTTGCCCCGCTTCAACGCGGCACCCGCGTTTCGCTGCGGGCCGTCCACGCCGGCGGATCGCTGGCCGGGAACGAGTCCTCGGACGCCTCCTGCACAACGTCGATGCACCCGTCCTCGCAGTACGCCCGGTCCGGGTCGGGGCCGCTGACCCCAGCCGCGGCCACGAGCGGGCAGGCGTCCGGTACGTCTCGCAGGAGGCTCTTGAGGTAAACGAGACCCAGCCCGACGAGCCCTGCGGCCGCGAGCCAGCGTGGAATCCCGTCCGCCGTCGGCCACGGCGTGCGAACCGGCTCCCATGCCAATACGGGCGGGGCTTCGAGGTCCAGCATCGCGGGCATGGTGCTCATCCTTGGGGAAGGGCTCCCATAGGAAAGCAACCTGTGTGCCGCCCGCCGTCAGTAGACGATCCGCCGCGGGCGGGCTTTCGTCGCCGGGTGGTGCGGCACCCCCTCGCCCCCGTCGACGGGTTCCGGCATCAACACCACCGTCGACTCGCCGACAAGCCGCCACCCCTCGTCGGCCGTATCGACCATCGGCGTGCCCGTGCCGCCGTACTGCGGGTCTTCGGTGCTGAGGGCGACCCGCCACCGCATCCCGTCCGGCGGGGCGAGCAACGGCTCGGGGCACGAGACGCGATGCAGGTCGCGGCCGAGGTTGACGACGACGAGGCGGTCGAGCCCGTCGTCCTGGAAGAAGCGGAGGACGAACGCCGCCTCGCCGAGCACGGCCCCGTCCACGGCGCACGGCTTCTGGGCCTTGAACGCGGGGTCCTCGCGCCGCAGCTTCAAAAGGTCTTTCGTGAGCTGGTAGAGCGGCGCGTGGTTCAGTCGCTCGGCGAAGTCGAGCTTACACCGCTCGAACGTCCGCGGGCTTTCGGGGTCGGCGAACACCCCCGCCATCGCGGGATCGGCCAGGCTGCGGAACTGCTGGAGGAACTCGACCCGCCCGGCCTGCACGAGCCTGGCCAAGTCGGGGTTGTGGTCGGCGAAGTAGAAGAACGGCGACGACGCCGCGAACTCCTGCCCCTGGAACAGCATGGGCGTGCCGGGGGCCAGGAGTGTGAGGGCCGTCATCGCCTTGTACCGCCCGGGGCTGGTGAGCTGGTGCGCCCGCAGCCCGCGGCCGGAGTTCGCCACCTGATCGTGGTTCTGGATGAAGGTGACGAACGCGGCCGGCGGAAGGTCGAACCCGGACTGGCCACGCCGCCGCCCCTGCCACTCGTACCACTGTCCCTGATAGAGGTAGCCGTACTTGACCGCCGAAATGAACTCCTGGGGGGTGCCGAAGTAGTCCGAGTAGTAGGCCTCGTTGCGGCCGGTGAGGGCGACCATCGCCGAGTGGTGGAAGTCGTCGTTCCAAAGGGCGTCGAGCCCGTACCCGCCCTGAGCTTCCGGCCGGCAGTACCGCGGCTGCTGCGGCTCGTTCTCGTTGACAATGATGGTGGACCGGCCGTTCGCCGCCGCCCGCACCCGCCGGCCCACCTCGGTGAGGATGTGCTTTGTGTTGTCCGGCGTGTCGTCGTACACGTTCTGGGTGGCGTCGAGCCGCAGCCCGTCGAGGTGGTACTCGTCCACCCAGTAGCCGGCGTTCATGGCGAAGTAGTCGCGGACCGGACCGCTGTCCGGGCCGTCGAAGTTGATGGCCTCGCCCCACTCGGTCTTGTACTTGTCGGTGAAGTAGGCCGGGGCGAACGGCTTGAGGTAGTTCCCGTCCGGCCCGATGTGGTTGTAGACCACGTCGAGGATGACACCGAGGCCGCGGCGGTGGGCGGCGTCCACGAACCGGCGGAAGTCGTCCGGTGTGCCGTAGAGGCGGGTCGGGGCGAACAGGTTGACGCCGTCGTACCCCCAGCCGAACTTCCCCGGGAACTCGGCCACCGGCATCACTTCCAGGCAAGTGATGCCGCAGTCCGCGAGTTCCGCCAACTCCTTCTCGGCCGCCGCCCACGTCCCCTCCCTGGTGAACGTGCCGACGTGCATCTCGTAGACGACCTGCCCCGCGAGAGTGATCCCCTTCCACTCGCCGTCGGTCCAGCGGAACGCCCCGGGATCGACGACCTCCGACGGGCCGTGCGGGCCGTCCGGCTGGAACCGCGACACGGGGTCGGGGTAGGCGTCGCCGCCGTCCAGCCGGAGGCGGTAACGAGTGCCGGCCTTCGCTTCCGCGACGAGGCCCGCGAAGTAACCCTCGGCTTCGGCAGTCAGCAGGTGAGCGGGCCCGCCATCGAGGACGACGGCCACCTCCCGCCGGCCCGGGGCCCAGACGCGGAAGTGGGTGCCTTCGCCGGGCACGACCTCGGCCCCGACCGGATACCGCCGCCCGCTCGTCATGTCGCAACTCCCTTATGGCGTCCGAATTCGATCCGCGAACATGAGCAAGTGGTGTGCCTTCTTATCGGCGTCACGTCGTGTGACTCGACGCGGACACGCCATCGGCGGGCCGACGAAGATGGTGTGCCTGCTACAGAGATCCCACCCGGCCCTGAAGACCCCGCGCACCTCACCGCGCACGGCCGGGCAACACGGTTCCCGGACGCCCCTCATATACTACCGATGTTGTGCGGTCCCGGGCCGCACGTGACGATTGAGCCCGATCGGGCCGTTGAAGTGAGTTGGCACGGCCGTTGCCTGCGACGGGTGTCCAGTTGTGAAACTGCGGGGTCGGGAGCGGGCGGGCGGAATGACGAAACGAGTCGTGGGTCGCGGCACGCCACGTGCCGCCCCGCGGCGAAGGACGGACACGGGCGGAGCGGTAACCGCGGCATCCAACGAGGCTCATACCCATGCGAGTTAGGCCGGGACGACCGTACCCCCTCGGGGCCACCTGGGACGGGATCGGCGTCAACTTCGCCCTCTTTTCGGAACACGCCACGAAGGTCGAGCTCTGCCTCTTCGACGGCCCGGACTCGCACGCCGCGTCCCACACCATTTCACTGTGCGAGCGTACCGATCAGGTGTGGCACGCCTACCTACCGGACGTGATTCCGGGCCAGCTCTACGGCTACCGCGTCCACGGCCCTTATGAGCCGGGCAACGGCCACCGCTTCAACCCCAACAAGGTATTGCTCGACCCCTACGCCAAGCTCGTCGGCCGGCAGCCGAAGTGGGACGACGCGGTCTTCGCCTACAAGCTCGGCGACGAGCAGGCCGACCTGTCGTTCGACGAGCGGGACAGTGCGCCGTTCGCCCCGCTGGCCGCCGTCGTGGACACCTCGTTCACCTGGGCCGACGACGGCCTGCTGCGGACCCCGTGGCACAAGACGCTCATCTACGAGGCCCACATCAAGGGGCTGACGCAGAAGATGCCCGGCGTCCCCGACAAGCTCCGCGGCACGTACCTGGGCATGGGGAGCGACGCCGTCGTCCGCCACCTGCGGGATCTGAACGTCACCGCCGTCGAACTCCTGCCGGTCCACCACCGGGCCGACGACCGCCACCTCCAGGAGAAGGGGCTGACGAACTACTGGGGGTACAACACCCTCGCCTTCTTCGCCCCCGACACGCGGTTCGCCACCTCGCCCGGGCGGGCCGTGGCCGAGTTCAAGATGATGGTCCGGTCGCTCCACGCGGCCGGCATCGAGGTCATCCTCGACGTGGTGTACAACCACACGGCCGAGGGGAACCAGATGGGACCGACGCTCTCCTGGAGGGGGATCGACAACGCCAACTATTACGCCCTGTCGCCCGAGGACCGGCGGTACTACATGGACTTCACCGGGTGCGGGAACAGCCCGAAGATGCAGAGCCCGCGCGTCCTCCAGATGATCATGGACAGCCTCCGGTACTGGGTCACGGAGATGCACGTCGACGGGTTCCGGTTCGACCTCGCCAGCACCCTGGCCCGCGAGCTGTACGAGGTGGACAAGCTCGGGGCGTTCTTCGACATCGTCCACCAGGACCCCATCCTCTCGCAGGTCAAACTGATCGCCGAGCCGTGGGACGTGGGGCCGGGCGGGTACCAGGTGGGCAACTTCCCGCCCGGGTGGACGGAGTGGAACGGCGAGTACCGGGACACCGTCCGCCGCTTCTGGAAGGGGGACGGGGCGACCGTCGGGCAGTTCGCCCACCGCCTCTGCGGGTCGAGCGACCTGTACGAGCAGAGCGGTCGCCGGCCGTACGCCAGCGTCAACTTCGTCACCTGCCACGACGGGTTCACCCTGCACGACCTCGTGAGCTACGACGAGAAGCACAACGACGCCAACGGCGAGGACAACCGCGACGGCAACGGCCACAACATGAGCTGGAACTGCGGGGCCGAGGGGCCGACCGACGACCCCAAGGTCATCGCCCTCCGCGAGCGGCAGAAGCGGAACGTCCTCGTCACACTGCTCTTCTCACAGGGGGTGCCGATGCTCCTGGCCGGCGACGAGCTGGGGCAGACCCAGAAGGGGAACAACAACACCTATTGCCAGGACAACGACTTGTCGTGGCTCGACTGGGACCTCACCCCGGAGCGGGAGAAGTTCCTGGCCTTCGCCAAAAAGGTGACCCAAATCTGGTGGGAGCAGCCGGTTTTCAAACGGCCGAAGTTTTTCAACGGCCGGCAAATCCGCGGTGCCGGCATCACGGACGTGTCGTGGTTCAACCCCCACGGGACCGACATGGCCGACGGGGAGTGGGACGGGCCGATGAAGTGTCTCGGGATGCGGCTGGCCGGCGACCTCATCAGCGAGGTGGACGAGTGGGGCGACCCCATCGTCGGCGACACCGTGCTGGTCCTCTTCAACGGCGACCACGAGGCCAAGAGGTTCACCCTCCCGGCCACCAACCCCGACCACAAGTGGGAACTCCTGCTCGACACGGCGGACGACGACGCCGACCCGCCGCTCATGGCGTCCGGGAAGGGATACAAGCTCCGCGAGCGGTCGGTGGCGGCGTTCCGCACGGTGCCGGTCGAGTCGCCCCGGGCGAAGGTCACGCCGCTCCAGGTCGAGGGCTTGCGGAAGGACTCGAAGCCGCCCCTACGCGTCCACGCCCCGCAAGCCGCCAACCCCCGGTAAGGCCGATGCCGACCCCGCTCGACCGCCTCGCCGCCGACGCCGTCCGCCTCGCCCGCTCCCGGCGGGCGGCCCCGGGGGCCACGTACCGCCTGCAGATGCACGCCGGCTTCCCCATCCGGGAGGCCGTCAAGGTCGTCCCGTACCTGCACGACCTGGGGGTGACGCACGTCTACACGTCGTCCCTGCTCGCCGCCCGCCCGGGCAGCCTGCACGGGTACGACGTGACCGACCACGACAAGCTCAACCCCGAACTCGGCACCGAGGACGAGTTCCGGGGGTGGGTCGCGGCCCTCCGCGAGCGCGGCATGGGTCTGATCCTCGACGTGGTGCCGAACCACATGTGCGTCGGCGGCGACAACGCGTGGTGGAACGACGTGCTCGAGAACGGCCCGTCGTCCGCGTACGCCGGGTACTTCGACATCGCCTGGCAGGACCACCCCCGCGAGCGGCTGCACGGGAAGGTCCTGCTCCCCGTCCTCGGCGAGTCCTACGGCACCATGCTCGAGTCGGGCCAACTCGCGGTCGAACTGGCGGCCGGGGCGTTCGCCCTCAGGGTGTACGAGCGGCGGATCCCCATCGACCCGCGGACCTACGGGCTGGTCCTCACCCCCGCCCTCGACGCGGCGAAGGCCGAACTACCGGTCGATGCCGCCGGCGTGGTCGAACTCCGCAGCATTCTCACGGCCGTCAGCCACCTGCCGCCGCGGTCGGAAGCCGACCCCGACCGGGTGGCAGAGGGGATGCTCGAAGCCGGCGTCGTCAAGCGCCGGCTCGCGGCCCTCGTGGAAAACGACCCGGACGTGGCAAAGCACGTCGCGGTCGCCGTCGCCCGGGTCAACGGCACGGTCGGCGACCCGAACAGCTTCTGCCCGCTCGACGAGTTGCTCGACGCCCAGGCTTACCGCCTCAGCTTCTGGCGGGTGGCGACCGACGAGATCAACTACCGCCGCTTCTTCGACGTGAACGACCTCGCCGCCCTCAGCACGGAACGCGAGGAGGTGTTCGAGGCGACCCACAAGAAGGTCTTCGCCTGGCTCGGCGAGGGGCTGATCGACGGCGTCCGCGTCGACCACCCGGACGGCCTCTTCGACCCCAAGCAGTACCTCCACCGACTCCAGGTCCGCTACCTCGTGGCGTGCGCCGAACACCTCCTGGCCGCCAAGCCCGACGACTACCCGGGCCTGACTGCGGCCGAGGCACTGGTCGCCGTCCGCGAGCGGGTCGAGCCGCTGGCCGGCGAGAAGCCGCTGTACGTGGTGGTGGAAAAGATTCTGGGCCTCGGAGAGCCGCTGCCGCCCGAGTGGATCAGCGACGGCACGACCGGGTACGAGTTCCTCAACTTCGTGAACGGCCTCTTCGTCAGCCCCGCCCGGGAGAAGGATGCCGACTGGGGCTACGAGCAGTTCACGGGTGAAACCGAGCCGTTCGCCGACCACGTCTACCACTCGAAGTTTCTCGTCCTCCAGTCGTCGCTGGCCGGCGAGCTGCACATGCTGGCCCACCAGATCGACCGGCTCGCCCAGGGCCAACGGTGGTCGCGGGACTTTACCCTCAACCTCCTGCGGCACGCCCTCCGCGAGGTCATCGCCTGCTTCCCGGTCTACCGAACGTACGTGAACGGCGGGGTGAACGAGACCGACCGCGGCGTCGTCACCCGGGCCGTCCGCCGGGCGCGGGTCCGCAACCCGCTGCTGGGACGGGCGGTGTTCGACTTCATCCGCGACACGCTCCTGCTCAAAGACCCGCCGAGCGGGCCGGCGTCGGACGACTATCGTGCCGCCCAGCGGCGGTTCGCCGGCAAGTTCCAGCAGGTCACGTCGCCGGTCACGGCCAAGGGGATCGAGGACACGGCGTTCTACGTCTTCAACCGGCTCGTCTCGCTCAACGAGGTCGGCGGCGAGCCGGGCCGCTTCGGGCTCCCGCCGGCGAAGGTCCACGCCTTCTTCAAGGACCGTGCCGACCGCTACCCGGCCGCCCTCTCCCCGCTCTCCACCCACGACACCAAGCGGAGCGAGGACGTGCGGGCGCGGATCAACGTGCTGGCCGAACTGCCCGAGGAGTGGGCCGTGCGGGTGTCCCGGTGGGACGACCTCAACGGCGACCACAAGGTGCAGATCGACGAGGAGACGGTCGCCCCGGACGAGAACGAGGAGTACCTCCTGTACCAGACGCTCGTCGGCGTCTGGCCGGCCGTCGGGCTCCCGGCCGACGGGCACCAGACGTTCGTGGACCGCATCCAAGCGTACATGAACAAGGCGATGCACGAGGCGAAGGTCCACACGAGCTGGATCAACCCCGACGCCGAGTACGACGACGCGATGGCGAAATTCATCGGCCACGCCCTCGACCCGGTCGGCGGCAAGCGGTTCCTCCGCGATCTGGACGAGTTCGGCACGACCGTCAGCCGGCAGGGCGTGTACAACTCGCTCGCCCAGTCGCTCGTGAGGTGTGCCGCCCCCGGGGTCCCCGACACCTACCAGGGCACGGAGCTGATCGACCTGAGCCTGGTCGATCCCGACAACCGCCGGCCAGTCGACTACGACGCCCGCCGACGATTGCTGGCCGACCTCGACGCCCGGGCGAAGGACGACCGCAAGGGGCTGGCGAAGGCCCTCGCCGTCAAGCCCGACGACCGGGCCAAACTCTTCGTCGTGGCCGAGGCGTTGCGCTTCCGCCGCGCCCACCCGGAGCTATTCGTGGGCGGCGGGTACGAGCCCGTCGAGCCGGCCGGGCCGTTCGCCGAGCACCTTTTCGCCTTCCTCCGCACCGGCGGCGACGGGGCCGCTCTCGTCGTCGTCCCCCGACTCATCGGAACCCTCTGCCCGGGAGGCCGAACGCCGGTGGGGTCGTACGTCTGGGCCGACACCACGCTTCCCCTGCCGGAGCGGTTCGCGGGCCGGGCGTGGGTGAGCGTATTCACCGGCGAGCGGTTCGAAGCGGGGCCAATTGCGGTCGCCGAGTTGTTCGCCGATTTTCCGGTCGCGTTGCTCGTGGCCGAGTGAGGCGTTACCGGTTTTTACCGCTTTTGCGAAGCGCGTTCCGTCGGATCGTAGGGTTTAGAAACGATTTGCGACGACCGCTCCCACATCACCCGGTAAAGCGGGAGAAAAGCAACTCGAACCGACCTGCGAAACATTGGTCAATTCGTCCGGCAATCCGGTCCGCCATCGCACGTCCGGCACAACCCCTGCTTCCGTCACGGTTCGCCGGGCGTCCCCTCGCGTCCCGGAGCCGCCCGTTACGCCCGGAGATTGCCATGATCCTCCGCCTCGACCGCCTTCTCACGGAACTGCCCGAGTCGAAGAACCCCGACCCGAACGCGGCCGCCGCCCTCCAAGAGTTGCTCGGCGGGAAGTACGGCGAGATGTCCACGCTGATGAACTACACGTTCCAGTCGTTCAACATGCGGGGCCGCAACCAGATCCGCCCCTTCTACGACCTCGTGGCCAACATCGCCACCGAGGAGTACGGGCACATCGAGCTCGTCTCTTACGCCATCAACATGCTGCTTACAGGGGCGAGCAAGCGGAACCCCGACCCCGCCTCCGCCCCGCTCGACGACACGAAGAACTTCCGCAACTCGTACCACTGGGTCGCCGCCGGCCAGAGCGCCCTGCCGATGGACTCCCAGGGGAACTGGTGGAACGGGAGTTACGTGACGAACACCGGCAACCTGAAGATGGACCTGCTGTTCAACTTCCACCTCGAGTGCGGTGCCCGGGCGAACAAGATTCGGGCCTACGAGAGCACCAACCACCCGACCGCCCGGGCCATGATCGGCTTCCTCCTCGTCCGCGGCGGGCTCCACATCGTGGCCTACGCCAAGGCCCTGGAGAAACTGACCGGCGTGGACGTCGGCAAGCTCCTGCCGATCCCGGACATCAGCAACAAGAAGTTCCCGGAAACCCGGGTCCACGAGGAGAAGGGGCTGCACCTCAAGCTCTACCAGTTCAGCCCCCAGGACTACACCCAGGCCGGCAAGGTGTTCAACGGCAAGCACCCCGAGGACGGCGGCGAGCTGACGTTCGAACACCTCCCGGCCGACTTCGGGGCCAAGGTTCCCGACCTGCCCCCGGAGCCCCAACTCAACGCCCCGCTCGACCCGGACACGATCGCCGACATTATGCAGAAGATGAAGTGACGCCGCGAGGACGGGAACCCGGGTGCCTGGCACCGGGAACCCGCCCTCGCCATCGAACCGTCACGCGGCGTGCCCCCTTTCGACCGTCACTTCATCGTCGAGGGGAGCGGCGGCAGGGCGATCGGCTCGACTGCCGGCACCGCGGGGGCGGCAGCCGCCGCACACCCGCCGGCCACCGCACACCCGGCAGTCCCACACCCGGGGCGGTCCATCGGGCAGAGCGTCTGGGGGGTGTCGCACGGGTCGCAGGTTTTCTTCTTGAGGCAGTCCGGCAGAAGCCCTTCCAACATCCCCTTGCTCGGGACGTAGATCCGGTCGCCCGGCATGATCTGGTAGTTGGTCGTCGTGTCGCCGAGCTGGATGATCTGCTGGTAACAGACCGGCAGCACCACCCGGCAGCCGCATGGGGCCGTGGGCCGCGACAGGATGATGTTCTTCTCCGACGCGCTGTTCGTCAACCCGCCGGCCTGCACGATGGCGTCGAGGGCCGTCTCCCGGCCGGTGACGACGAACTTGCCCGGGGCGTTCACCGCCCCGAGGACGTAGAACTCCTTGCTCGCACGGTTGACGATCCGCACCGTGAGGGTCACCGGCTCCTTCGAGCGGGCCTTCAGGAGTTGGTTAAGCTCGACGCCGATCACGTCGAGCGTCTTGCCCGCCACCACCGGCCGGCCGAAGGTGCCGAGGTCGATGGTGCCGTCCGGCTGGACCGGCTGGTCGGCGGAGATGCGGACCGGGGCGTCGAGC
This sequence comes from Gemmataceae bacterium, assembly GCA_031426095.1. GTDB lineage: Bacteria > Planctomycetota > Planctomycetia > Gemmatales > Gemmataceae > JANPKP01. The sequence continues at coordinate 6,590 of JANPKP010000352.1, read as the reverse complement.
TCGACGGGCTGGACGAGCAGCACGTCGCCCGGCTCGACCACGTGGGCTGGTAGGAGAACCTTGGCCAATTCCCGCGGGCCCGACGGGGCCGGCGTTACGGCTCGGAACTCCTTGGTCGACGGTAGCAGCTTGTGTTGTGGGCCTGAAAGGCCGAGAGCCCCACCCCCGCCGGAACAGCCGGTCAAGCCACACACTGTTACGCAAAGGGCCGCAACTGCGGCGAGCCGGAGTTGGAAACGAGTCATGGTCTGTCCCCCGGGAACGTGGCTTCCGGGGAATAATCGGCAGAACCGTTATAGCCGCTTGAGTTAATCCAACCCGCCCACATTCAATTCTTGGTCGAACCAATCCCGACGGCTGCCCCCGCACTGGGGATGTAGCGGCTGACGAGGAACCGCACCGCTTCCTCGGTGAGCAGCGCCCGCGTGTTCACCCGCACGACCGGGTTCGACGAGGTACCGGTGACGGTCAGGCGGACCGTGCGGTTCGAAACGAACGCGCTCACGTCCTGGATCAGCCCGATGGGGACGGGGCCGATGGCCGGGATTCGGAGACCGAGCAACCGGAGCCCCCGGGCCCCGGCCCCGACCTGCCCGGTATTCGCCACCACCCCGAGATCGAGTCGGCCGCCGGCGAGGGTGACGGTACCGTCGGCGAAGAATTGGGCCGAGGCGTTCTGCAGGGCCAGCCGTTCGAGCCGGAACAAGCCGTTCCCGAGCCGGCCGCGGACGTCGCCCGACTGGAACGGGGCTGTCAGCCCGCTCACGTTCAGGTACGGGGTGATCGTTTGGAGGACGGGGATTTCCCGCACGCTCGTCTGGTTCAGGGTTCCGACCAGGGTGCCGGTGAGGTCGTTCTCGGAACGGATGTTCGTGCCCGCGATGTCGAACCGGCCCGTGATCCGGCCGTTGCCGAACACGCTCGACGAGCCGATCACCGACTGGAGCTTCACGTCGTGGAACTGCACCCGCCCGTCGAGCCGGTCGGACGAGCCCCAGTTGTACGTCACGTTCCCGGTCAGCCGCCCCTGGCCGGCCTGGGAAGTGGCCTCGCGGACCGTAAGGGTGCCGTACCCGCCCGCCGCCCCGACCCAGTCGAACGGCACCCGCAGCCCGGACACGGCCAGCCCGGCCACGGTACCGCGATCGACCGAGATCGTGCCCGACCCGCTGTTCCGGTCGCCGACCCGCCCCTTCACGGACAACGACACCTCGCCGTCGACGGCCCGCTTGAGGGCGGCCACGGGGGCGAACAGGAGCCGCGCGTCGGCCCGGTCCACGGACACCGAGTAGAAGTTCCGACGGGTGTCCTGAAGGTCCATCCGGGCCCGGGCGCGGAGCACACCGCCGGCGTACCGGCCGGTGAACTCGTTCACGGTGAGCAGGTGGTCGCGGAGGCGGACGGTGCCGCTCAGGTCGTCGCCGAGCGTTTCGTCGTCCCACGCCGGGTTGCGGACGGCGAACGTCCCGGACCCGTCGGAGAGGTCGTTGTCGAAGTCGAAGGAGAGGTCGACGTTGCCGCCGAGCGGGCCGAGGGCCTTCACCTTGAGCGCCTCGGCCGCCCGCCCGAGGTCGGCCCCGCGGAGGCGGAACGAGCCCCGCTCCCCCTTCGGCTTAGGGTCGGCCGCGGCCCCGGCGCGGAACGGGTAGCGGCCCTTGAGGTCGAAGGTGCCGCCGAGCGTCCGCCCTTCGAGCTGGTAGTGGGCCGACTCGTTGGCGAATGCGACCTTGCCGGCCAGCCGCTCGGCGGGGATGCCCTGGACGGTGAGCCTGGGGGCCGACAGGTCGAGGTCGCCGGCCACCTGCCGCGACTCGCCCGCCTTCGCCGGCGGGAGCGAGCCGTTGAACCCGCCCGACACCTGCCCGGTGAGCCTGATCGGGAAGGCGGCCAGGCTGCGGGTGACGGCGGCCGAGTCGAGGTTCTTGAACGTGACGTTGAAGGTGCCGGTCTTTGCCGGGTCTAACGGCACGTCGGCCACCCCGCCGAGGGTGCCGCGGAAAACGTCGGCCGCGAGGTCCGTGACGGCGACGCGGGCCTGGTCGGCGGCCCAGTTGAAGGTGACCTTATTCGCCTCCGTGGTGCCGAGTTTGAGGTCGGCCGCGGCGAACGTGCCGGACGCGGCGTAGATCAGTGGTTGTACCGTGCCGGTGGCCTTCGTCTTGAGGTCGAACTTCCCTTCCACGGCGAGCGGGATGGGCAGCTCGGCGAGCAGCTTACGGAGGTCGGCGACCTCGTCCGGCGTCGTCTTCACATCCACGTCAAAGCGGTAGGGGGCGGCGAGGCCGGCTGTCCCGCCGGCCGTCACGGGCAGCCCCTCGACGGTGGCCCGCGTGTCCTTGAGCGTGGCCTTCCCCTCGGCGATGGCCAGCCCGATGGACGCTCTGCGGACCGCCCGGCCGAGCACGCCGATCTCGTCCGACGTGACGTTCGCGGTCGCCGTCCAGGTGGCCGGGTCGCGGATTTGCTCGATCGGCCCCTTGAACGACGCCTTGCCCGTGACGCGGCCTGACACGTCGGTCGCGTCGCCGGCCAGGGCCTTTAGGATGTCGCCGAGGGGCAGGCGGTCGAGGTTCAGGTTGGCCGTCACGTCGCCTTTCGGCTCGATGGCAGCGGACGCGGTGCCGGTGAACCCGCCGGCCGTCTCCCCCGCCTTCGGCATCGATCCCTTCAACTCCGTGAGGGTGAGGACGCCGTTAACGTAGTTGATGGCGGCCGAGAGGTCCTTCACCGCCAGCCCATCGAGCGCGAGTTGCGGCGAGGAGAAGTTGCCGACGAGCCTGTAAGACGAGAGGGTGTCGGCCTCCCCGAGCGGCACGGTGACGGTGACTTTGGCCGTGACGAGCCCGGCAATCTTGTACGGAACGGAGACCTTGAGCTTCGCTAGCAGTTCGGCCATGTCGATGCCGCGGAGATTGAGCGTAGCGTCGAGCGTGGTCGGCTCGACGTCGGCCGGGGCCTTCGCGGCCGGCGGGTCCTGCTTCTCCGGGGGCGGCGGGGCCTGCTTCACGGCCGGCCGGGCGACGTGCCGAGAGGCCCCGCGGCGGGACGCCTTCGGCTCGGGGGCCGGCTTGTCGGGGGCCTTGTGGAAGTCGTACCGCTTGCCATTGCTCTCGAGCTGGAAGGTGATGTCACTGCCGCCGACGTCGAGGCCGAGCGGGTTGTCGATAACCGCCTCGCCGCCTCCGGCCGTCTCGATCCTGTCGTCGGCGTGGACTTTGAGGGTGAGGTCGGCCCTGCCGCGGAGCTTGCCGCCCAGTTGCTTCGGCAGCTTCCAGTCGGCCGGCAACTTGCGGACGTCCATCTTGTCGGCGACGACGCGGAACGTGAGGACGGACGGCTCGGGCTTGAAGTCGAGCGTCCCGTTCACGTCCACCGGTCCGTCGGCGAGTGTCCCCTTACACCCGATCAGATCGACACGGGCGTCGTGAACGCGGATCGTTCCGGACACGCCCTTGATGGTCGCGTCGATGGCGGGCACGTCGATGTCGGCTTTCCCCGCGGGGGTGAAGGCGACGTCATAATCGAAGCCGCCACCCGTCTTGACGTCGAGCGTGGCGCGGACGGGTGTCATCCCGGCCCCGCCGACGTGGGCCCACGTCGAGGCCGGTACGAACGGCACCGACTTGAGCAGGTTCAAGTCCCGTATGCCGTCGCCCACGGTCGTCAGCTCCACCGTACCGGTCTTGTCGGCCGTCTCGATGGTCGCCTTCAGGGAGAGCGGTCCCCAGTGCGGGTCGTCGGCCGTGCCGGCCACGTTCACCCGCTTGCCGTCGGGGGCGACGGTGAGGGCAATGCCGGTCAACACGAAATCGGGCCGTCCCTCCTGCTTCACTCGGACGGCCGCGTTTTCGACCTTGACGGCCGGAATCTTCAACTCGGCCCCCGGCGAGACGGTCGAACTGGGGAGCTGTGTGAGGAGTTTGCCGTCGCGGCTCACCCGGAGGGAGAGGCTGACCCCGCTCGCCGACAGTTGAGTGGGGGCCACGTTCTGCGTCAGCAGGTCGGAGAGCGACACGTCGGCCGAGGCGGCGTTCACGCTGAGGATTTCGGCCGCCGGCTGGTCGGAGGACGTCGGCTCGGTAACGCGGAATCGGAGGGTGGACGACGCCCCGCCGACGCTCAGGGCCTCGACTTCGACGGGCAGCCCGACGGCCGCGGTGAGCTTGCTCGCGGCGAGGTCTCGTGCGTAGGACGAACCGATGTAGGCCTTGAGGCCGAACCAGCTCACCAGGGCCAGCCCCACGAGCAAGACGACCACGACTACGGCGACCCGGCGCAAACTTCGCATCGCGTCCCTCCCTGTTCAGAAACCATCGAAGGTGCGGACGCAAAAACGTGACCAATCCGCCGCCCCTTCGCAGGTTCGGGGCGGTGGGGCGGCCGCACAGTCGGTCCGCGGGCTGCGACCCGACTTGGGCGATACGCGGTCGATTAGAATCGAACGGCTCTTCCGGACCGCGTCGGCGGCGGGTCGGGGTGACGGAAGCCGAGGGGGTCAGGCCCGTGTGTGCTACAGGGTGTAACGCCGGACAACACGGCCGGTGTGGATGTTGCTCGCCGGTAAAGGGACGGTGGAGGACAACTGCTCAAGTTTTCGCTGTACCAATTCCGAAGGGGTGCAGGCGTTGCGGTCGTCGGCCACGCACTCCTCAACGAGGCACGGTGCGCATTCGGAGGCGGCGGGTTGATCGAAGTGGGGGAACGTGTCGTGCGTCATGGAACCCTCCTGGTTTCGCACCTCCTTGTGCGTGTGCGTTCGGTGTGTCGAGGGCCTGCGGCCCTTATCATCCTTACGATCAGCGTACCACGATGTACACGTCTGTGAAAGCGCCGCGTCTCGCTCTTCCTGTCAACAGCTCGCAAAGGTCTGGCACTTACTCCTTGTCCTGCACGAGCCAGCGCAGGCGTTCGACGTAACCCACCCAGGCCAAGGAGCGGAGTTGCTCGCAGCGTACGCGGAGGTGAAAACCAGTGGCCGCCGGCCAGTCGGGGTCAGGCACATCAACCGCCTGCTCGAAAGCCTCCTCCTCGTCGATCCCGCCGACGAGGCAGCCATCGATGTCGGCGATCAACTGCCCGAGAATGAGCGAGTGGAGGACCGCCTTCTCTCCCCTGCCGGCGACCGCACACCCGGTCGCCGTCTCGGTCAACCGCCCGGTGTACACGGCATAGGCGAGTACCTCACAGCACTCGCGGGCAAAGTCCACATTCAGGACCGCAAGAACTTCGGCCTTCGAGTACAACGTGGGCGGAAGCATCTCTTATGCCGGACAGACAGGGTCAATGACGCGGGCCACGCCTTTCGGCGTGGCCCGCGAGTCGTCGAGTGAAGACGCGTCCATCAGGCCCGGGCGGCGCGGCCGAGCAGGAGCCCGACGCTAAAGCCGACAAGGAGGGCCGGGATCGGGTAGCGGCGGACGAGGCTCGTCACGTCCTGGCCGAAATCCTTGACGTGGTCGGCCGCACCTTCGTAAGCGTCGCCGGCCCACCGCTGAACCTTGTCGGCTGCCTGCGAGGCCCCGCCGGAGGCCCCTTCGAAGGTGTCGCCGGCCCACCGCTGGACGCGGTCGGCGACCCGGCCGGCCCCCGACGTCGCTGAATGCAGGGCGTCCTGGGCCTTGTCCTTCGCCTGCCCGGCGAAGTCCGTCACAGCTCCGACGGCCGACTGGGCGTGCCCCTTAAGAGCGTCAACCGTACCGCCGGAGTTCTGTTTCGCACCCTCGGCGGCTCCGGCGGCCTTGTCAACACCCTGCTTCGCCTTGTCGGCCGCGTCGTCGATGTTCGACTTGGCCCAGTTCTTGGCATCTGCCATGACCGTCTCCTCGTTGAGGTGATCGCCGGGCGGCAATCCCACCCGCGTGTGCAAAACGAATCTCAATTCAAGCATCCACCGTGCCAACCCGCTCGTGGTCGCCCGAACGAGGCGAACCGACTAATGCGTACTGGGATATCTCCGTCTGTTCCCTTATGAATGCTAGGCATTTCTGAAGTCGAGACCTTTCCACCACTGTCCAGCGGCAGAGCAACACTTCGCCTCCGGGTGGGCAACCTACTACGCGGTGGTCATGCGGCCATTCGCTCGTTTACCCTCTGAGAAACCACAGTGGTAGGCGACCATCACACTTTGTCCGGACCCACACGGGGTCGTCCCACTCGCCGTTGAGACGCGGTCCGCGCGGCCCCATGCCCTGTCGCGGCCCACGGTTTGCACAAAACGCGCACGGTGTCCGGTGACAGGAGTGACATCCATGACCGTAGCCGAAGCCGCCCCGCCCGTAGAAGTCCTCGCGGACGTAACCGCCAACGTCGCACCGCCTGCCCAGCGTGTACTCATCGTCGAGGACCTCGACGACACCCGCACGTCGATGCGGGAACTCCTCGAACTCTCCCTCGGGCTTGAGGTGGACGAGGCGGCGGACGGACACCAGGCCCTCGAACTCCTCACGGAGCGGCCGTACAGCCTGGTCATCACCGACCTGCGGATGCCCAAGCTCTCGGGCATGAGGCTCATCGAGGAGGTGCGGGCCAGGAGCCTCCCGGTCACCGTCGTCGTCACCACCGGCCACGGGTCGGTCAAGGACGCCGTCGAG
>JANPKP010000351.1:0-1711 GCA_031426095.1 Gemmataceae bacterium | reverse complement strand
GCCTCGAAGACTCGGCACCACCCTACAAAAATTCCGCCCCGCCGTCACTCCCCTTCGCTCACCTCGGGGGCGAACCCGCGGCGCATCGTGTTCTCGGTGATCGTCCGCGGCAGCACGAATTGCAGGAGGTAGTCGGGGCCGCCGGCCTTCGAGCCGATGCCGCTCATCTTGAACCCGCCGAACGGCTGGCGGTCCACCAGAGCCCCGGTACACTTGCGGTTCACGTACAGGTTGCCGACCCGGAACCGCCGCCGCACCGCCTCCAGGTTCTTCGGGCTGCGGCTGTAGACGCCGCCGGTCAGGGCGTACTTGGTGCCGTTGGCGATCCGCAGGGCGTCGTCCAGGTCCTTCGCCTTGATGACCGACAGCACGGGCCCGAAGATTTCGTCCTGGGCAATGCCCGCGTTCTCCGGCACGTCCGCGAAGACGTGCGGGCCGACGAAGTACCCCTCCGCGGCGAGCGGCCCCACGTCGGCGGCGTAAGCGAGGTTGGCTTCCCGCTTCCCCTGCTCGACGTACTTCAGCACGCGGTCGCGGCTCTCGGCGTCGATCACCGGGCCGACGGCGCACCCCGGCGACTCGGCCGGGGCCACCGTCAGGCTCCTGGCGGCTTCCACGAGCCGGGCCACGAACTGGTCGTAAATGCCCTCGAGCACGATGGCCCGGCTACCCGCGGAACACTTCTGCCCCTGGTAGCCGAAGGCCGAATCGACCACGCCGCGGACGGCCTCGTCCAGGTCGGCGTCGGTGTCCACGATCACCGCGTTCTTGCCGCCCATCTCGGCGATCACCTTCTTCACGAAGTTCGCCCCGCCCGGCGTCCGCGCGGCCTGCTCGTTGATGGCCAGCGCCACCTTCAGCGACCCCGTGAAGGCGATCAACGCGACATCCGGGTGGTTCACCAAAACCGGTCCGATCTCCTCCCCCTCGCCGGGGAGGAAGTTGACGACGCCGGCCGGCACGCCCGCGGCTTCGAAGCACTCCATGAGCTTCGCCCCAACCACCGCCGACTGCTCGGCCGGCTTGAGGATCACCGTGTTGCCGGTGACGAGGGCGGCCGTCGCCATGCCGCAGAGGATGGCGAGCGGGAAGTTCCACGGGGCGATTACGACCGCGACGCCCCGCGGCTCGTAGAAGTAGGCGTTCTCCTCGCCGGGCACGTCGCGGTGTTGCGGCTTGGCGAGCCGCACCATCTCGGCCGCGTAGTAGTCGCAGAAGTCGATGGCCTCGGCCACGTCGGCGTCGGCCTCCCGCCACGGCTTACCCGTTTCGAGAATCGCCCACGCACTCAGCTCGAAGCGGCGGGCACGGAACTGGTCGGCCACCTTCCGCAGCAGCGCCGCCCGCTCTTCGACGGGCGTGTCACGCCAGCCGTCGAACGCCTTGATCGCGGCCGCCACCGCCGCGTTCGCCTGGGCCGGCGACGCGGCCGCGACTTGCCCGATCACCTCCGTGTGTTTCGACGGGTTTATGGAGGGCAGGAGCTTCGCCCCCGGCACCGGCTTGCCGTCGATCACGAGCGGGTACGTGCGGCCGAGTTGCCCGCGGACCTGCTCCAGGGCCGTTCGCATGGCGTCCCGCACCGGCTCCTTCGAGAAGTCGGAAAGGGGTTCGTTGTGGAACGGCGAGCGGGGGGCGTGAGCCCCCTGATGGCTCGGCGTTGCGAATTGGTCCCGCGGAGGAATCAGGGGGCTTACGCCCCCCGCTCGCC
>JANPKP010000350.1:0-8165 GCA_031426095.1 Gemmataceae bacterium | reverse complement strand
GGCTTGGAAGCCGGGGCCACAAGAGATAAGTCCCGCCCCGCCCCCGTGGGAGCCGCCCGCCCTGCCCGCCGAGCCGCTGACGCTCGGCGGGTCGCACTCGATGCTCGACCTGTTCCGCGAGGAGGTGCGGGCGAACGCCTTGCGGCTCCGCGCCGCGTTCGCCGACGGCGGATGCGTGGACGACGCGGCCGAATCGCTGCGGCTCGTCCGGGGGGCCGCCCTTTTGGTGAAGCTGCCGGCCGTGGAGGCGGTCGCGGCGGTGATGGCCGACGCGGCCGCCGCCGGCGTCACGCCCGAGGTCCGCGAGTGGCTGCGGTTCGCCGTCGACGCCGTCGCGGGGTGCGTCGGCACCGACGACGAGACGTTCCCCGAGTGGCTCGCCGCCACGACGCCGACGCTGGGAGCGGCGGTCGAAGGGTTGCGGGCGGCCCCGGCGAGTGGGGGGCGTCAGCCCCCTGATACCTTCGCACCGCCGACTACTCCGCCGAGCCATCAGGGGGCTGACGCCCCCCGCTCGCCGGAACCGACCGACGCGCCGGCCGCGACCGAAGCGGAAGCAACCCCACCCCCGCCCGACCCCGTCGTCCGCGTGTCGGCCGGAAGCCTGAACCGCCTCATGGGCCTCGCCGGCGAGTCGCTCGTGCAGGCCCGCTGGCTCCCGCCGTTCGCGGCGGCGCTGCTCGCCCTGAAGCGGAAGCACGACGCCCTCGCCGCCACCCTCGCGGCGGCCACCGCTTCGGCCGCCGACGGCCGCGTCGCCGCCCTGCTGGCCGACGCCCACACGCAACTCGCCGCCTGCCGCGACGAGTTCGCGGCCCGCGCGAGCAGCTTCGACGACCACGCCGCCCGGGCCGAGGACCTCAACGGCCGGCTCTACCGCGAGGTCATCGTCAGCCGCATGCGGCCGTTCGGGGACGGCGTCCACGGCCTCCCCCGCCTCGTCCGCGACATGGCCCGCACCCTGGGCAAGCAGGCCCGCCTCGTGGTCGACGGCGAGACGACGGACGTGGACCGCGACGTGCTCGAACGGCTCGAAGCCCCCCTCTCGCACCTCGTCCGCAACGCCGTCGACCACGGGCTGGAGGCGACCGCGGAGCGGGTGCGGGCCGGCAAGCCCGAAGTGGGTACGGTGCGGGTGGAGGCCCGCCACCGGGCCGGCGTGCTGGTCGTGTCGGTGGCCGACGACGGCGGCGGCATCGACCCCGCCCGCCTCGCCCGCAAGGTGGTGGATCGCGGGCTGAGTTCGCCCGACCTCGTCGCCCGGATGACCGAGGCGGAGCTGCTCGAATTCCTCTTCCTCCCCGGCTTCACCACCGCCGGCGGGGTGAGCGAGTACTCCGGCCGCGGGGTCGGACTCGACGTGGTGCAGGACGTGGCCCGGAAGATCGGCGGCTCCGTCCGCGTCACCACGAAGCTCGGTGGCGGCACCACTTTCCTCCTGCAAGTGCCCATCACGCTGTCGGTGATTCGGGCCGTCGTCGTCGACATCGCCGGCGAGCCCTACGCCTTCCCGCACACGCGGATCGACCGCCTCATTCGGGTGCCCCGTGCCGACGTGCGTTCGGTCGAACACCGGCAGTTCGTGACCGTGGACGGGCAGGCCGTCGGCCTCGTCCTCGCCGCCCAGGTTCTCGGCCTCGGGGGGCCGCCGCCGGCCGGGCCGGACCTGCTCGTCGTCCTCCTCGCCGACGCGGTCGGGCGGTACGGGCTGGTCATCGACGGCTTCCGGGGCGAGCAGGACCTGGTCGTCCGCCCGCTCGACCCGCGGCTCGGGAAGGTGCCGAACCTGAGCGCCGCCGCCGTGCTGGACGACGGCTCGCCGGTGCTGCTCGTGGACGTGGAAGACCTGATCCGCTCGACCGACCCGCTGGTGCAGGCCGGCACCCTCCGGCGGGCCGAGGCCCCCCGGGCCGGCCCCGGGCGGCGGAAGAGGGTGCTGGTGGTGGACGACTCCATCACCGTCCGCGAGGTGGAACGGCAACTGCTCCGGAACAAGGGGTACGACGTGACGGTGGCGGTGGACGGCATGGACGGGTGGAACCAGGTGCGGGCCGCCCCGTTCGACCTCGTGGTGACGGACGTGGACATGCCGCGGATGACCGGCCTGCAACTCGTGGCGGCGGTCCGCGGGTTGCCGGCGCTGCGGGACCTGCCGGTGGTGATCGTGTCGTACAAGGAGCGGGACGACGACCGCCTCCGCGGCCTGGAGGCCGGGGCGAACGCCTACCTGACCAAGAGCAGCTTCCACGACAACAGCTTCGTCCGGGCGGTCGAAGACCTGATCGGGCCGGCCGAGTCGTAGGGGTCGGCCCGGACCTTCCATAATTCGCTTGACCGACTCACCCCCGATCGGGTATCACTTCCGATTGACCCGCTCCCGTCGTTCGATCGCCCACGCCGTCCGCCAGTGGTCTCGCAAGGAGGTGACGCATGTTCCGTCGCCGGCCCCGGCCGTCGGCCGGGTTCACGCTCATTGAGTTGCTCGTCGTCATCGCCATCGTCGCGGTGCTGATCGGACTGCTCCTGCCCGCCGTCCAGAAGGTCCGGGAGGCCGCCGCCCGGGCCAAGTGCGCGAACAACCTCAAGCAACTGGCGCTGGCCGCCCACGAGTGCCACGCGGCCCACGGCCGGCTGCCGACGTACAACGGCATCTTCCCGCCCGCCCCCGCCTCCCCGTTCACGCCGCAGGCGAGCAACCCCAGGGCGGTGTACGGGAGCTGGGTCGTCCACCTCCTGCCGTACCTCGACCGGCAGCCGCTCTACGACGCCATCGCCGACGACGTGGCGAAGTACACCAACACCGGCGGCACCGTCACCTCGCCGGGCGGGTCGCTCATCACCCCCGCCGTCGCGGCCGTGACCGACACCACCGGGCTGACCTACCGGGCGGCCGTGCCGGCGACGTACACCAACTGGGCGGCGGCGGGCGGGCGCCAGGAGTACGTGGCCTCCGCCACGGCCAACGGGTACGTCGTCTACACCTACAGGGACGTGCCGGCGAAGACCGCCGACCCCGGCACCGGCACGTCCGCCGGGTACTACAGACAGAATGCCGACGGGACGTGGGCGGGGCGGGTCACGCCGCCGACGGTCACCCCCGCGAAGGCCGCCGTGTACGCCCCGCCGGGGGCCCCGGTGAAGGGGTACGTGAGCGTCTTCAAGCCCGAGACCCGGCGGGCCGTCGTCGCCTCCCTCCTCTGCCCGACCGACCCCAGCCCGGGGAGCGACCCGCAGGCGACGCGGGGGGTCGTGTACGCCACCGCGGCGAACCCGTGGAGCGCCACCAACTACCTCGCCAACTGGAACGCCCTGACCAACGGCGACGACGCCCAGGGGTACAAGGCCGCCCCGCAGGCGCTCAAGGGCATTCAGGACGGGCTCTCGAACACGGTGCTGCTCTCCGAGGGGTACGCGTGGTGCGAGGGCCGGGGGCGGACGGCGTTCGTGGCGTGGCACGAGAGCAACAACGGCGGGGCGAGTTACGGGGGCGTCCACAACTTCGGCCTCACCTACAGCCTGAGCAACAACAAGCTACAGCCGACCGGCCGGGACGCGGTGACGGTCACGAAGGCGAACGGCTTCCCGAACCCGTCGGCCTCGCCGGACCTGGTGTTCACCTTCCAGGTGAAGCCGCTCCCGCGGGCCGCGGCCGCCTGCCCGAAGGGGAAGGATTGTTGCAACGCCCTGACCGCCCAGAGCGGCCACGCCGGGCTGAACGTGGCCCTGGCCGACGGCTCCGTCCGCTCGCTGAACCCCGGCGTGGGCGCGGCGACGTGGCGGGCCGTGATGCTCCCCCGCGACGGCGAGGCGGCGGGCAACGACTGGTGACGTGGGCGGGCCTACCCGACCGGCCCGCACGCGGCCACCCGGCCGTCGGCGAGGTCGAGCCGGTGGGTGACGGTGGCCGGGAGTTCGGCCGCGAGGTGGCTGACGAACACGAGCGTCTGGTCGCTCCTCAACTCGCGGTCGAGCCACCCGCGGACGCGGGCCACGGTCGCCGCGTCGAACCCCTGGAACGGCTCGTCCAGCACCAACAGCGGCGGCCGCTTCACCAGCGCCCGTGCGAGCAGCACGAGCCGCTGTTCCCCGGCCGAGAGGCGGGCGAACGGCCGGCCGGCGAGGTGCGTGAGGTCGAACGCGGCGAACAACTCGCTGACGGCGGCCGCCTGTCCGGGCGTCGCCTCGCGGAACGCCAGCACGTCGTGGAAGCCGGTCACGGCCACCTCCGCCGCGGAGAGCGGGCCGCCGAAGTACAGGTGCAATTCGGGCGACACGAGGCCGATCTTCCGCTTCACGTCCCACACGCTCTCGCCGCTCCCGCGTTGCCGGCCGAAGAGCTTCACGTCGTTCGAGTACGCCTGCGGGTGGTCGCCGCAGACGAGACTTAAAAGCGTGGTCTTGCCCGCCCCGTTCGGCCCCACCAGCGCCCACCGCTCGCCGGCCCGCACCGTCCACGACACGTCGCGGAGGATCGGCTTGCCGCCGTGGGTGACGGTGACGTGGTGGAGTTCGATGACGGGGTCGAGGGAGGATTGCGGAATGCGGATTGCGGACTGCGGATTAGCTGGCGAGGGTCCAGCCGCGCCGTTCTCGGTCTGCACTCCGCATTCCGCATTCCGCATTCCGCAATTCGACACCCCTCCCCGCCCGAGTTCGAGGACGTGCGTGACCCACGCCGGCACGGCGTCTGCCCGGGTCACGAGCATCAGCCGCTGGCCGTGTCGCACGAGGTCGCCGAGGAGGGCGTCGAGTTCCACCCGGCCGGCGGCGTCGAGGCCGATGAACGGGTCGTCGAGGATGAGCAGGGCCGGGTGCGACAGCAACGCCCGGGCGATCCGCGCCCGCCGCGTCTGGCCGTTCGAGAGCTTGATGAACGAGAGGTTCCGCAGCCCGCCGACGCCGAGCCTGGCGGCGACGGCCGCCACCTCGTCGTCGGTCGCGGCGAGCCCGGTGCGGAGGTAGCCGTCGAGGGTGAGCGGCTCGTCGGCGTCGGCGAACTCGAACCGCTGCTGGTAGTAGTGGTCGGCGTAGGAGAAGAGCCGCGAGTCCTCCTTGAACGCCACGAAAGCGATCACTTCCGACGGGTACGCGACCGCCCGCCCGGCGGCCCGCAGGCGGTCGAGGAGCGGCCACGCGATGTCGCCGGCGGTGACGCGGTGGCGGCCGAACACCACCTCCGCGAGCGTCGTCTTGCCCGACCCCATCGGCCCGACGACGGCCCACGTCTCCCCCTCGCGGGGGGCCCACGTCACGCCCCGCAGCACCACCGGCCCACCGGGGCGGGCGACCGAGACGTCGTCGAGCGTGACCAGCGGCGGGGCGGGGGAATGGTTGTCCGTCACGGCTTGAGCAGTCCCTTGAGTTGGGCCACGAGGTCGGCGTGCTTCGGGTCGGCGGCGAGGTTCGTGAGTTCGCCGGGGTCGGTCTCGTAGTCGAAGAGCTGGGTGCCCTTCTTGCCGTCGTCCCACTCGGTGTAGCGGTGGCGGGCGGTCCGCACGCTCTTGCCCAGGAACCACGGCTGGCCCTTCGGCTTCACCTCGCCGGTCGCGGTCGGGGTGCCGCGGCTCACGGTCGTGAACGCCGGCCGATCCCACGCCGAAGTCGGTGCGTCGAGGAGCGGCTTGAGGCTCTTGCCGGGCAGGCCCGCCGGCGGGGTGAGGCCGCACAGTTCCGCGAGCGTCGGGTGGAGGTCGACGAGTTCCACGACGCGGGCCGACGGCGTGCCGTTCCCCTTCGCGCGGGGGTCGTGGATGACGAGCGGCACGCGGGCCGAGTTCTCGAACAGGCTCATCTTCTGCCAGAGGCCGTGCTCGCCGAGGTGGTAGCCGTGGTCGCTGAAGAAGACCACCACCGTCCTGTCCGCGAGCTTCAAGCGGTCCAGCGCCGCGAGGACGACGCCGACCTGCGAGTCCATGTGGGCGGTCGCCGCGTGGTAGGCCTGGATCGCCTCCTTCCGCGTCGCGTCGGTGAGCTTCTCCTGCTCCGGCTTGGCGCTGCCGAAGGCGGGGGCCGGGCCGCTCTTGCGGTGGTCGGCCGGCACCGCGGGGAGCGTGATCTTGTCCGTCGGGAACTTGTCGAACTGCGCCCTGGGGGCCACGTAAGGCGTGTGCGGGCGGAAGAAGCCGCAGGCGAGGAAGAACGGCTTGTCCTTGTTCAGTTCCATCCGCTTCACCACCTCGGCGGCGATCTTGCCGTCGATGTACTCGGGGTCCGTGCCCTCGTCGGCCAGCCAGCTCAGGGTGGCCCCGAAACGGCCCGCCCCCTTCCCGGCCGCGCCGATGCTGACGATCCGGTCTTCAACGTCCTTGTCCCGCCCCTTCGGGTTCACCACGGTGCCCCACGACGGCGGGTCGTCGAGCCCGTCGGTGCCGATCTGAGCGGGGACGCCGTAGTGGTACAGCTTGCCCACGCGGGTCACGTCGTACCCGGCGTTGCGGAACGTCTGCGGGAGGGTGACCGCGTCGGGCACGTTCTTGCGGAACTGGGTGGCGTTCTCGTACACCCGCAACCGGTCCGGCCGCAGCCCCGTGAGGAACGACGCCCGGCTCGGGTTGCACAGCGGGAACTGGCAGTACGCCCGGTCGAACCGCACCCCCTTCGCCGCGAGGGCGTCGACGTGCGGCGTCTTGGCGATCGGCCCGCCGTAACAGCCGAGGGCGTTGTTCGTGAGGTCGTCGCTGACGATGAACAGGACGTTCATCTTCTCCGCCGCGGCGAGAGGGGCGGCGAGCAGCGCGAGGGCGGCGAGCGTTGTGATGACGCGCATGGAGATTACCGGAGGGTGATGGGAAGGCACAAAGGCCAGGGATGGCCATCCCTGGCCGTTGTGCCGATCACTACTTCTTCTCGACCACCCACACGTTGTTGAACACGACCGGGTCGCCGTGGTTCTGCAACTGGATCGGGCCGGGCGTCGGCGCTTCCGGCTGGCCGCCCCCGGTCGGGCCCTTCAGCTCCACGTCGTCCTGCACCTTGACCCCGTTGTGGACCACCGTGGCCCGGGCCGCCTTCGTCTTCTTGCCGGCGGCGTCGAACTGGGCGGGGGTGAACTCGATGTCGTACGTCTGCCACGTCAGCGGCGGGAGGCACATGTTCACGAGCGGCTTGTGGAGCGTGTAGATGCCGCCGGCCTCGTTGTTCTCCCCCTTGAGGCCGAAGCTGTCGAGCACCTGGAGTTCGTAGCGGTTCTGCATGTAGAACCCGCTGTTGCCCCGCTGCTGGCCGGACGAGTTGGGCATCCACGGGGTGCGGAACTCGACGTGCGCGGTGAACGCCCCGAACGCCTGGTTGCTGGTGATGCCGTTGCCGAGGAAGGTGCCGTCGGGGAGGGCGACGACCTTGCCGCCCTTCCACGCCGTCTCGGTGCCGGGGCCGCCGAAGAGGACCACCGCCCCCGCCGGCGGCTTGGCCCCCAGCGTCGGCGACTTCCGCTCGACGCGGTCGAGCGTCCCTTCCGCGACCGTCAGCTTGCCGCCGGCGATGGTCCCCTTCACGTCGCCGGTGATGGTGGCGGTGCCGTCGTCGCCCCGCTTGGCCGTCCCCGTCGTCTGCGTCTTGCCGTCCCACCCCTCTCCGGGGAGCCCGCCGGCGAGGACGCGGACGGTAAAATCACCCAGCCCCTTCGCCACCACCTGGGCCCCGAACTTCTTGCCGCCCGCCTCCCCGGCGTACTCGCCCTGGACGGCGAAGTCGGGGTCCTCCTTCGCCTTCACCGGGTCGGCGATCGCGATCCTCGGCTTGGCCGGCGGCTTGGGGGCGGCCTTCTTCGGCGGGTCGACCTTCTTCGGCGGGTCGGCCTTCTTGGTGTCCTGGGCGGTGCCGGAGAGTGTGGCGGAAGCGACGAGCCCGGCGGCGAGAACGCCGGCGAGTGCGGGGCGGAACATGACGACCTCGGGGGAAGGAGAGCCGGCGGGACCCGGCGGCGACCGCCGCCCGGGCTGAACGCTATTGTTGGGACCGGCACGCGGCCGTCAATGGAAATGAACCGATGGCACGCGGATGCCGCGTCCCGTCACCCCCGCTTCGCCGGCAACGCCTTCGGCTCGCCGAGCCCGCCGAACTTCGACAGGAACGCCATGAACTGGTCGAGCAGCCCCGCCGACGAGCCGGCCCGGCCCTCCACCACGAGCGACCCGCGGGCCACCGTCACCTTGCCGGCGAACCCG
>JANPKP010000349.1:0-7899 GCA_031426095.1 Gemmataceae bacterium | reverse complement strand
CGGGGCAATTCCCGTCATACCCGCCCCCCGCATTTAGGCGTCCACCTTAGGAACCCCCCCCCCCCCCCCCCCCCGATGGGCAACCCCAACCCCCCCCCCATCCCAAAAAAAACCCCCCCTAGGCCGGGCCCCGGCCCCCCCCCGCCCCCGCCGCCCCCGGTTGGCCTCCCCAAGCCGCCGCCGATGCGCTATCATCGCCCCGCTTCGGCGTGGCCCGGTCGCCCGCCGTCGCCGTCGCACGGAGGTCGGCATGGGGGCGTGGGCGCAATCGCGGGCGGGGCACTACGCCGTCCTTATCGCCGTCGCGGCCGGGCTGACGCTCCCGAACCTGGGGGCGGCGAGCCTGTGGGACGTGGACGAGGGGGTGAACGCCGGGGCCGCCCGCGAGATGCGGGAGGCCGGCACCTGGGTCGTGCCCACCTTCAACTTCGAACTCCGCACCGCCAAACCGGTCCTGCTCTACTGGCTCCAGCGGGCGAGCTACGCCGCCTTCGGCGTCTCCGAGTGGTCGGCCCGCCTGCCGTCCGCACTCGCGGCGATGCTCACGGTGCTGCTCACCTACGAACTCGCCCGCCGCCTGTTCGGCCCGTCGACGGGGTTGCTCGCCGGCGTCGTGCTGGCCAGCGCAATCGAGTTCTGCGTCCTGGCCCACGCCGCGACGCCGGACAGTACGCTGCTCCTGTTCACCGTCCTCACGTACTACCTGTTCTGGCTCGGCCAGGAGAACGGCGGGCGGGCGTGGTGGCGCTGGACGGCCGCCGCCTGCGGGCTCGCCGCCCTCACGAAAGGCCCGGTCGGCATCGCCGTCCCCGGGCTAGTGATCGCCCTCTTCTTCCTCTGGAACCGCGAGGCCCGCCGGCTCTGGGACCGCCGCCTCGCCTCGGCCCTGTTCGTGGGCCTGCTGGTGGCCGGCCCGTGGTACATCCTCGTGGCCACCGAGACCCGCGGCGAGTGGTCGCGGGCCTTCTTCCTGAACGAGAACGTGAACCGGGCGATGACGCCGATGGACGGCCACCGCGGCCCGGTCTTTTACCACGTCGCCGGCGTGCTGGTCCTGTTCGCCCCGTGGAGCGCCTTCCTCGCGGCCGCCGTGTGGTACGGCTTCAAAGCGGCGCGCACAACCACTGCCGAAAGCCCAGAGACGGCCGTCCCCGGGACCGCTGCCCCCGAACCCGCTCGCCCCTACCGCCTGCTGCTCTGCTGGGCCGGGGCGTACCTCGCCGTCTTCTCGCTGGCGGCCACGAAGCTCCCGAACTACGTCCTCCCGCTCTACCCGGCGGTCGCCATCCTGACGGCCCGCTTCCTGGTCCGCTGGCGGGACGGCTCGCTCCCCCTGCCCCGCTGGGTGATGCCGGCGGCGGTCGGCGGCGTGCTGCTGGTCGCGGCCGTCACAGCCGGCGGCCTCCTCGCGGCCGGCGGTGCCCTCCCGTTCGCCGGGATGCGAACCTTCCCCGGCCTGGAGCGGTGGGCCGCCCTCGCCGTCGTCCCGCTGGCCGGTGCCGTCGCAATGGCGTGGCGGCTTCGCCTCGGCGACCGCCCCGGCGTCGTGCGGGCGGCGTCACTCGCGTCGGTGCTGTTCGTCGGCCTGCTGGCGACCTTCCCCGCGGGCGAAATGGACCTCTACAAAGCCCCGCGAGACCTGGTCCGCGAGTCCGGGGCCGGCGACCCGTCGCGGGACATCCGCCTGGCGAGCTTCGAGTGGTTCCAGCCGAGCGTGGTCTTCTACGCCGAGCGCGAGGTGAAGCGGCTCCCGACCCCCGAGCGTGCCGCCGCCTTCCTGGCGACCCCGTCCCCCGGCTACCTCTTCATCCCCGAGCCGATCTGGAAGCAACTCGAACCGGCCATCACGACCCCCTGTCGGGTGGCGGCGAGGCGGTACGACTTCTACACGAACCACACCGTCATCGTGGTCACGAACGAGCCGGACATGGGGAAGTCTGCAACGGCAACTTTGCTACGCGGCCCGCGATAGGGTATCCTGCGAGCAAAGAGACGATCCGACGACACCCATGGCTTGAACCATGCCCATTCAAGTTGCGATCTGGAAGGTCGGCGACCTACCAACGCCACTCGCGGAAGCCACGCTGGCGAGCGAGTTACTTCTTGAAAAGATGATCGTCGCCGCCCCGCGACTGCTGTCCGACGAATGGCTGCTCATCGGCCGCCAAGAGGACACCGGCTACGGCGGACGGATCGACCTGCTCGCCATCGCCCCCGACGGTTCCCTCGTGCTGATTGAATTGAAGCGAGATAAGACGCCGAGAGAGGTAGTTGCTCAGGCGCTGGATTACGCATGCTGGGTGGACAAGTTGCAGGCTAGTGACATCGCCAAAATCTACGAGCGATTCGCCCCGGGACGGAGCCTGGACGCGGACTTTCTCCAAAAGTTCGGGACCGACCTCGATGAAGATGCACTCAACCAGAGTCACCAAATCGTTATCGTAGCGGCGGCCATCGACGATAGCACGGAACGAATCGTTTCATACCTCAACGATCGGGCTATAGCTATCAATGTTTTGTGCTTCCAGGTCTTCGCACAAGGTGCCGATCAGTTTTTGAGCCGAGCTTGGCTACTCGACCCCGTTCGTACCCAAACCAACACGGGGGGGCCTACAACAAACGGAAAAGAACCTTGGAACGGGGAGTTCTATTGCAACTACGGCGCGAGCGTCGAGCGATCCTGGGACGACGCAATCACATATCAATTCATCTCCGCTGGCGGCGGCTCATGGTACACCAAGCCATTAAAATTACTCAAGTCGGGCGATCGAATCTGGGTCAAGGCCCCGGGGTATGGGTTCATCGGTGTCGCCAGAGTAACGGGGCCAGTTCAGCCAGCGTCCGCATTCAAGGTGATGACCCCTGCGGGTGTGGAAGTCCCTGTTCTCGAAGCGGCGAAGGGTGGAACCTACCCTAACGCGAATGATCCAGAAAAGTGTGAATATTTTGTCCCCGTTCGCTGGTTACAAACAGTACCGCTGGATAAAGCGATTCGTGAGGTCGGCTTGTTCGGCATCCAACTCAGCGTGTGCAAGCCAACGACTCCCAAATGGCGGTACACGGTGGAACGGCTTGAGAAGCTGTTCCCAGACTACAACAAGCAGTAAATGGCTTTCACCGACTTCACCCTCGACGCGGTCGAAGCGGACCTTGGGGTCACGCCGCAGCCGGGCGTCGTCTTCCCCGACCCGCCGGGCGTCGTCGCGCCGCCGTGGCTGGCCGACACGCTGACCCGCGGGATGCAGCTCGCCCTCGTCAGCGAGAAGGCCCGCAGCGAGTTCATCGTCGCCCCCTTGCTCCTCGCCGTCCGCGAGTTGACCGGCGGGCAGGTCTCCATCCTCTCCGGCCAGCGGCTCGACGTGGACGTGGCCCGCAAGTTGTCGGGCGAGTGCGACTTCATCCTCGCCCGGTCCGAGCCGCTGCCGCGGCTCCGCGCCCCGCTGCTGACCATCGTCGAGGCCAAGAAGAACGACATCGAGGCCGGCCTGGGCCAGTGCATCGCTCAGATGGTCGCCGCCCGGGTGTTCAACGAGCGGGCGGGGACCGCGGGGCCGGTGTTCGGCTGCGTCACCACCGGCGAGGACTGGCAGTTCTTACGGCTCGACGGCAACGTGGTCGTGATCGACACTTCCCGACGGTACATCAACGACGTGGACTCGGTCCTCGCGGCGCTGCTCGCGGCCGTCACCCGAACGCCGCCCGCCCAATAACAAACGCCCGGGGTCGGCCCCGGGCGTTTCGCGTTTCAGACTCGCTCTTCGCGTCACCGCGGCTTCGTCGGCTTCGCCTTCTCGCCGCCCTTGTCGGCCTTCTTCGACAGCCGCTCGATGCCCGTCGGGCAGTCGTTCTTGAGCGGGCACTGGGGGCAGTGGGGCACCCCCTCCACGCAGACGTCGCGGGCCAGGAGGCTCAGCAGGTCCGTCAGTTCCGCCCCGCGGGCCTTCGGGACGACGTGCTCGATGCTGCCGCGGACCGCCTCCTGGCTCTCGGCGTCCTCCGTCTCGGCCGGCGTCACTACGCCGAGCCGGCCGAGGACGCGGAGGATCGGCTCGTCCAGCGGCACCGCGTGGCCGCCGAGGGCCCGCTGCACCACCCAGGCCACCACGAAGTCGTCGACCTCTTCCTTGTACCGCGACAACTGCTTGGCCGCCTGCTTGAGCCCCTTCTTGCCGAGCTCTTCGAGCGAGAACGAGTACTCCTCCTCGAACACCTTTTGCAGCAGGCCGATCACCCGCTGGGCCCGCCGGCCGGTGTCGGGGAGCGGCTTGAGGGTGTCGGCCACCTCCTGCACGGTGCTGACCCGGACCTCGTTCCAGTCGTGGAAGTGGCCCCGCAGGGCGGCGTAAGCGGCGTCCGCGTCCTCGGTCGTCGCCCCCTCCCGGCAGATGGCGTACACCACCTCCTCCAGCACCGGCCGCGGGGTGTCGTCGGTCGGGGCGAGGCGGAGCTTCTTCTTCAACAGGGCGTGGGCCGTGTTGAGCGTCGCCTGCTTGTTGGTGATGGCCGGCATAGGCGGGCACCCACTTTCCGGTCGTCGGACCGCTGGAACACTCAGGCGGGGCGGCGGCCGTCCGATCCGTCGGCGGCCCCCGGCGTCCCCGTCTCCTTGTCGGCGCTGTCCGCGGACTCGACCCCGTCGGCGGCGTCGATGTCGCTCTCGTCGTCGTCTTCCGTCACCAAGCTCGGTTCCGGCTCGCCCTTCGCTTCCCGGATGAGGCGGGCGATCTCGATGCTCTTCTTGATCCCGTCGTCGAGGACGAACGTGACGTGCGGGACGAACCGGGTGGTGAGCCGGTCGGCCAGCCGCGTCTGGACGAACCCGGCGGCGCTCTTGAGCCCGTGCATGGTCAACTGCTGGGCCTTCTCGGACCCCATGACCGACACGAACACCTTGGCGTGCTGGAGGTCGCCGGACACCTCGGCCCGGATCACGGTCACGTTCTTCTTGACCCGCGGGTCCTTAATCTCGAAGAGGACGGCGTTGGCCACCACCTCCCGGACGACTTCGGCCACGCGGGCCAGGCGGTGAGACTTCATTGCGGTGGCGTGCTTCCTGGGCGGACGGCCGGCAAAAGCCGGCGGGTGGGGGACGGGTCGGCGGGCCGCGTCCGGGTTAGTCGCCGGCCTCGATCTCGCCCCCGAGGTACTCCGCGACCGGGTGGCGGCGGAGGGCGTCGGCGATCTGTTGGAGGACGTGGCGGGCGGCGGCCGGCTCGGCGGCCACGGCCGCGAACCCCAGCTCGGCCACCTTCAAGTCGTCGTGCGAGCCGACCTCGGCGGCCGAGACGTTGAACCCGGCCCGGGCCCGGTCGAGGACCGACCGCACCACCTGCCGCTTGTCCTTCAGGCTGCGGCTCTCGCGGACGTAGAGCCGGGCTCGCAGGGTTGCTATGTGCATAGTGTCAGTGCCAGTGTTGGTGGCGGGAAAGACCCGAGCGGCGTTCCCCGACACCGACACTGGCACTGGCACCGCTTACAAGGTTCGCCGCCGGACCTCGATCTTGTACGCCTCGATCACGTCGCCGACCTTGAGGTCGTCGTACCCGGCGATCTTCATGCCGCACTCGAACCCCTCGCGGACGTCCTTGGCGTCGTCCTTGAACCGCTTGAGGCTATCGAGCTTGACCTCGCGGTCGCCCTGCGGGAAGACCACCACGCCCTCGCGGATGAGCCGCACGTTCGCGTTCCGCTCGACCACACCGCTGGTGACGTAGCACCCGGCGATGGTGCCGACCTTCGAGATCTTGAACGTCTCGCGGACCACCGCCCGGCCGAGGTGGACGACCTCGTTGATCGGCTTGAGCTTGCCCTCGAGCTCCGACTTCACGTCGTCGGTGAGCTTGTAGATGATGTTGTACTCGCGGGGCGACGGCAGCCCCCGCTCCTCGGTCAGCCGCAGGGCGGCGTCGTCGGCCGTCACGTTGAACCCGATGACGAGGGTGTCCTCGGGGCTGGTGAGGGCCAGTTGCACGTCCGACTCGGTGATGGCCCCGATGCCGGCGTGCAGCACCCGGACGCGGACCTCCTCGTGGACGAGCTTTTCGAGCTCCTTGCGGATGGCCTCGACCGACCCGCGGGCCTCGGCCTTGAGGATCACCTTCAGCTCCCGGACCTTGATCTTGCTGCGGGCCTCGCGGATGGCCTCCACGTCCTGCGGGGCGAACTTGTTGAGCGACGACTCCCGCTCCTTCTGGCGGCGCTTCTCCGCGATCTCCTGGGCCTCGGTCAGCTCCTCGACCACGTAGAACGGGTCGTCGGCGTTCGGCACCTCGTTGAGCCCGGTGACCCGGACGGGGGTGCTCGGGGCGGCCGTGCGGACCGACCGGCCGAGGTCGTTGTACATGGCCCGGACGCGGCCGAAGGTCGACCCACACAGGAGGATGTCACCCCGCTTGAGTGTCCCCTGCTGGACGAGGACGGTGGCCATGACGCCCTCGTCGCCGGTCATGTAGGCTTCCAGGCAGGTGCCGGTGGCCGGCCGGTCGGGGTCGGCCCGGAGCTTGTCGGACAGGTTGAGTTCGGCCTCCAGGAGGATGGCCGTGAGCAGGTCGTCGATGCCCTGACCGGTGGCCGCGCTCGTCTCCACGAACTGGGTGTCGCCGCCCATGTTGTCGGGGAGCAACTCCAGCGTGTAGAGCTGGCGGCGGGTGCGGTCGATGTTGGCGTTCGGCATGTCCACCTTGTTGATGGCCACGACGATCCGGACGCCGGCCGCCCGGGCGTGGGAGATGGCCTCTTCCGTCTGGGGCATGACCCCGTCGGTGGCGGCGACGACGATGACCGCGATGTCGGTCACGTTCGCCCCGCGGGCCCGCATCTTGGTGAACGCCTCGTGGCCCGGGGTGTCGAGGAACGTGATCGGCCGCTCGATCAGGGCCTCCTCGGGGTTCTCCGGGTCGGGAATCTTGTGGACGACCGACCACGCCCGGATGACCTGGGTGATGCCGCCGGCCTCGGTATCGACCACCTTCGACTTGCGGATCTGGTCGAGCAGCGAGGTCTTGCCGTGGTCGACGTGGCCCATGATGACGACCACCGGGGGCCGCGGCTCCAGGTGCTCGGGGTTCACCTGCTCGGCCAGCTTGCGGTACTTCTCCAGCAGCTTGTCCTCGGTCGTCTCCAGGACCTTGAGGACGAGCTCGACGTTCTTCTCGGCGGCGATCGAGGCGGCGACGTTGAACTCGATGGTCGAGTTGTTGCCGTAGAGCTGGCCGGTCTCCTTGAGGAGCCGCTTGCCCAGCTCGCCGGCCTTCATGCCGATGGCCTCGGACAGCGAGCGGACGCTGATCGGGGGGGCGATCTCGACCTTCCCCTCGATCTTGATCGGCTCCTGCTTCTTCATGTGCTTGCGGAGCAGCTGCGCCCGCTGGCCCCGGCGGGCCCCGTACTTGTCGCCGACGACCTCGACCTGCCCGTTGGGGCCGATCACGACCGAGCGGACGTCGGTCAGGGAGCCGCGGTTGCGGTCCTTCGTCTGCCGGCCGAGGTGGCGGGCGTCGCGGCCGATGACGCCGGTGCCGCCGGCCGCCTTCTTCTTGCCGTCCTCGTCCAGGTCGTCGGCCGCCGGCTCGCTCGGGCCGAACCCGGGCCGCGGGAACCCCGCCGGGGCCGGGCCGCCGGGGCGAGTGGGGGCGTCGCGGCCGGGGCCGCCCGGGCCCTGCGGGCCGGCCGGGGCCGCCGGCATCTTCGCGAGGTCCGTCAGCGACACCTTCTGCCCGCTCTGGCTCGCCAGCCGGAGGCGGGCGATCATCTCGGGCGTCAGCTTCATCGGCTGGCCGGCGGTCGGCTTCGGCGGCGGGGTCGGCGGGCGGCCGGGGAAGCCGGGCCGGCCGGTCACGCCCGAGCCGCCGGTGGGCGGGCCGGCGTTCGGGCCGCCCGGGCGGGGGCCGGCCGACGGGC
>JANPKP010000348.1:0-5449 GCA_031426095.1 Gemmataceae bacterium | reverse complement strand
CTCGACGGCGTCCTTGACCGACCCGTGGCCGGTGGTGACGACGACGGTGACCGGGAGGCTCCTGGCCCGCACCTCCTCGATGAGCCTCATGCCCGAGAGCTTGGGCATCCGCAGGTCGGTGATGACCAGGCTGTACGGCCGGGCTTCGAGCATGGCGAGCCCCTCGGCCCCGTCGGCGGCGGTGTCCACCTCCAGCCCGAGGGAGAGCTTGAGGAGGTCCTGCATCGACGTGCGGGTGTCCTCGATGTCCTCGACGACGAGCACCCGCTGGGGCGGGCCGGCCGACACGGGGGCGGTGACGGGCGGGGTGGCGTGCGGGGTGGGAACACCCATGCGGGGCAACTCCGGGCGGCCGCGGGGCCGGGGCGGGGTGAATCTCGGGGCGAGGGGCGAAAACCGTTTCCGTGTCCGTTATAACGCTATCCTAGCCGGCGGCCGCGCATTCTGAAAGCGCCGAACGCCGGCCCCTCCCGCGGGGCTCCCGGAATGGGCGACTTCTGGCTCAAGCTGACCGACACCACCGGGTTCACCCCGCGGAAGAGTTGCGGCGACTGGTCACCCGAACTCGTCTGGATGCACGTCGGGTCGGACCTGGCCATCTGGCTGGCTTACGTCTCCATCCCGCTCGTCCTCTTTTACTTCGCCGCCCACTACCGGCGGCTGCCGTTCAAGCCGCTCTTCTGGCTGTTCGCGGCCTTCATCCTGGCCTGCGGGAGCACCCACTTCCTCGACGCCGTGATGTTCGAGTACCCCGTCTACCGGCTCATGGGGCTGGCCAAACTGGGGACGGCCGTGATCTCGCTGGCCACGGTGGTGGCCCTGGTGCCGACCATCCCGAAGGCCGTCGAGTTCATCCGCCGGGGCGAGGAGCGGGCGGTGGACACCGTGGTCCACCGGGCGTTGCGACCGAAGGCCCGGTCCCGCCCGGGGGACTACATCATTGCCCTCCTGGCGGCCACGATGGCCATCCTGGTGCGGGCCGCCCTCGACCCCCTGGTGACGAGCGACCACGTGTTCGTCCTGTCGCTCTTGGCGGTGGTGTTCGTCGCCTGGCAGTGCGGGTTCGGGCCGGCCCTCGTTACCCTCGGGGCGAGCATGGCGGCGTTCGTCTACTTCTTCGTCCACCCCCGATACTCGCTGCTGGTGACGAACTTCGGGGACCAGGTGGCGATCGCCCTGTTCGCCTTCTGCGGGCTCGCGTGCGCGGTGCTGGGGGAGGCCCAGCGGCACGCCAACCGGAAGGCCGCCCGGGCCCTGGCCGACGCCGTCCAGAAGCGGACCGACCTGGAGTTCGAGGTGAGCCGGCGGACGGAGGTCGAGTACTCGCTGCGGGACCGGGAGGAAAGGCTGGTGGAGGCGAACGCCCGGCTGACGGCCGCCCAGCGGCAGACGGCCGACGCCCTGGCCCTGCTCGACGGGTTCTTCCAGAACGCCCCCGTCGGGCTGGCCTTCTTCGACCCCCAGCTCAAGTTCGTGCGGGTGAACGACTACCTGGCCCGGGCCAACGGGGTGCCGGCCGAGGCCCACGTCGGGCGGGGGCTGGCGGAGGTGCTGCCGCACTTCCCCCGCGAGGGACTGGAGGCGTACCGGCGGGTGCTGGCCACCCGCGAGCCGGTCCGCGACATGGCCCTGATCGGGACCGGGCCCGGGGCGGCGGCCGCCGCGGCGTGGGAGCTGAACATCTACCCGGTGGCCCGGCCGGGCGGCGAGGTGCTGGGCGTGGGCGTGGTGGCCCGGGACGTGACCGACCGGGAGAGGGCCGCGGCCGCCGCCGCCGAGCAGGCCCGGCTGGCGGGGCTGCGGGCCGACGTGAGCGCCCGGCTGGCGGGCAACGACCCGCCCCGGGTCGTCCTCCAGCAGTGCTGCGAGCTGATCGTGCGGTACCTGGACGCGGCGTTCGCCCGGGTGTGGACGCTCAACGCCGCCGACCAGGTGCTCGAACTCCAGGCCAGCGCGGGGCTGTACACGCACCTCGACGGGCCGCACGCCCGGGTGCCGGTGGGCCAGTTCAAGATCGGCCGGATCGCCGCCGCCCGGACCCCGCACCTGTCCAACGCCGTGCCCGACGACCCCGAGATCGGCGACCGGGCGTGGGCGCAGCGGGAGGGCATGGCGGCGTTCGCCGGGTACCCGCTGGTGGTCGGGGACGGCGTGATGGGGGTGCTGGCCCTGTTCGCCCGCCGGCCGCTCTCGGACGCCGTCCTGGCCGACCTCGCCCCCCTGGCCGACGGGATCGCCCAGTGGCTGAGCCGGCAGCGGGCGGTGGCGTCGCTGCGGGAGGCCGAGGGCCGGTTCCGGTCGATGGCCGACTCGATCCCCCAGTTGGCCTGGATGACCCGCCCGGACGGGCACATCTTTTGGTACAACCGGCGGTGGTACGAGTACACCGGGACGACGTTCGAGGACATGCAGGGGTGGGGCTGGCGGAGCGTCCACGACCCGGACGAGTTGCCGAAGGTGATGGACCGGTGGGGGGCGTCGCTCGCCTCGGGCGAGCCGTTCGACATGGTCTTCCCGCTCAAGGGGAAGGACGGCCGGTTCCGCCCGTTCCTCAGCCGGGCCGAGCCGGTCCGCGACGCCGGCGGGCGGGTCACGCTGTGGTTCGGGACGAACACCGACATCAGCGACCAGCGGGCCGCCGAGACCGCCCTGCGGGAGACCGCGGCCCGGTTCCGGTCGCTCACCGAGGCCGTCCCGCACATCGTCTGGGTGACGCGGCCGGACGGCTTCCACGAGTACTTCAACGCCCGCTGGTACGAGTACACCGGGCTCTCCCCGGAGGAGAGCCTGGGCGGCGGGTGGGCGGTGCCCCTGCACCCGGACGACGTGGACCGGAGCGCGGCCCGGTGGAAGCAGTCGACCGACGCCGGCACGGCCTACGAGATCGAGTACCGGTTCCGCCGGCACGACGGGGCGTACCGCTGGTTCCTGGCCCGGGCCGTCCCGGTCCGGAACGCGGCCGGGGAGGTCGTCCAGTGGTTCGGCACGTGCACCGACGTCGACGACCAGCGGCGGCAGGCCGACGCCCTGCGGGCGAGCGAGGGCCGCTTCCGGCTGCTCACCGAGGCCATCCCGAACATGGTGTGGAACGCCGACGCCGGGGGGGAGGCGACGTACTTCAACGCCCGCTGGGTCGAGTACACCGGGCTGGCCGTGGCCGACTGCACGGGGGCGGGGTGGATGGCCGCCGTCCACCCGGACGACCGGGAGCGGGCGGCCGCCGGGTGGACGGACGCCGTCCGCCAGGGGAGCGACCGGTTCAGCACCGAGTTGCGGCTGCGGCGGGGGGCCGACGGCGGGTTCCGCTGGATGCTCTCCGACGCCCTCCCGCTGCGGCGGGGCGACGGGGCCGTCGACCAGTGGATCGGGGCCATGACCGACATCGACGACCAGAAGCGGCGGCGGGAGACGCTCGAGGCCCAGGTGCTGGAGCGGACGGCCGCCCTGACGGCCGCCAACGCCGCCCTCGTGTCCGAGGTCGAGGAGCGGAAGCGGGCCGAGGGCCGGGTGCGGGACACGGCCGCCGAGCTGACCCGGAGCAACGAGGAGCTGGAGAAGTTCGCCTACGTGGCCAGCCACGACCTCCAGGAGCCGCTGCGGAAGATCCAGGCGTTCGGCGACCGCCTGGGCACCCGGCACAAGGACCAGCTCGACGGCCCCGGGCACGACTACCTCTCCCGGATGCTCGCCTCGGCCGGGCGGATGCGGCGGCTGATCGACGACCTCCTCACCTTCTCCCGGGTGACGAGCAAGGGGCAGGCGTTCGCCCGCGTCGACCTGAACGAGGTGGCCGCCGGGGTCGTGTCCGACCTGGAGGTGCGGATCGCCCAGGCGGGGGCGACGGTGGACGTGGGGCCGCTCCCGGCGGTCTCCGCCGACCCGTCCCAAATGCACCAGGTGTTACTCAACCTGATCGGCAACGCGCTAAAATTCCAGCGGCCGGGCGTGCCGCCGGTCGTCACCGTCCGCGGCGAGGTGGCCGCCGACGGGGGCGGGCGGGCGGTCTGCCGGCTCGCCGTGGCGGACAACGGGATCGGGTTCGATATCAAGTACCTCGACCGCATCTTCCAGGTGTTCCAGCGGCTCCACGGGCGGGACGAGTACGAGGGCACGGGCGTCGGGCTGGCCATCTGCCGGAAGATCGTGGAGCGGCACGGCGGGACGATCACGGCCACGAGCACCAAAGGCGAGGGGGCGACGTTCCTCGTCGCCCTGCCGGTCGATCACCGAGAGGAACAGGGCCCTCATGGCGAGTAAGCGGACCAAGCCCATCACCATCCTGATGGCCGACGACGACCCGGACGACCGGGCCATGACGAAAGAGGCGTTCGACGAGAGCTGCCTGGGGAACGACCTCCGGTTCGTCGAAGACGGGGAGGAGCTGCTCGACTACCTGCACCGCCGGGGGAAGTTCGCCCCGCCGGCCGAGGCCCCGCTGCCGAGCATCATCCTGCTCGACCTGAACATGCCCCGGAAGGACGGCCGGGAGGCCCTGGTCGAGATCAAGGCCGACCCCCGGTTCCGGGCCATCCGGGTCATCATCATGACGACCTCCAAGGCCGAGGAGGACGTCCTCAAGATGTACAACCTGTCGGCCGCGTCGTACATCACCAAGCCGGTGACGTTCGGCGGGCTGATCGACGTGGTCCGGACGCTCGGGAAGTACTGGCTCGAGATCGTGGAGCTGCCCGCCGATGCCGACAACCCGCCGAACTGAGCCGGCCCCCGACCGGCCGGTCCGGGTGCTCCTGGTGGACGACGACGAGGAGGACTTCCTGCTCACCCGGGACCTCCTCGCCGACATCCCGGGCGACCGCTTCCGGGTCGATTGGGTCAACACCTACGACGCCGGCCTCGCCGCCGTCCTCCGCCGCGACCACGACATCTGCCTGATCGACTACCGGCTCGGCGAGCGGACCGGGCTCGACCTCATGCGCGAGGTGGCGGCCCGGGGCGGCGACGGGCCGATGATCCTCCTCACCGGCCAGGGCGAGTTCGAGATCGACGAGGCGGCCATGCGGGCCGGGGCGGCCGACTTCCTCGAAAAGGGCCGGCTCGACGGGGTGCTCCTCGAGCGGGCCATCCGGTACGCCCTCCGCCAGCACGCCTACGAGGCCGAGCTGGAGCGGAAGGTGCGGGAGCGGACGGCCGAGCTGCGGACGATCAACGCCACCCTCGAAGGGGAGGTGGTGGTCCGCCGGCGGGCCGAGGAGGCCCTGCGGGAGACCGACCGCCGCAAGGACGAGTTCCTCGCCACCCTCGCCCACGAGCTGCGGAACCCCCTCGCCCCGATCCGCAACGCCCTCGAGATCATGCGGCTGGCCAGCGCCAACCCGTCGGCCGTCGAGAAGGCGGGCCAAGGCGGGGTGTCGGATCTGGGTCGGCTGCGTGAGACCGAGGGCCTTGAGGAACAGCGACGCCGTTGCCTCGTACCCCGGGCCGTCTAGAT
>JANPKP010000347.1:0-5063 GCA_031426095.1 Gemmataceae bacterium | reverse complement strand
CGGTTTGGCGGCCCCAACGGGGCCACCGTCAATAGCCAGGGGTGTGACCCCCGGGTCGGCGATGGCGTGAGAAGGTGGAACCCCGAAGGGGTGGCAGTTCGTCCGGCGAAAGCGACTGCCACCCCTTCGGGGTTCCACCTTCTCACGCCATCGCCGACCAGGGGTTCACACCCCTGGCTATTGACGGTGGCCCCGTTGGGGCCGCAAAACCGTGGCCCCGCCCCGCCCCCGGATTGACGCCCGCCCGCCCCGCGTGGTATCCCCGGCCCCAT
The DNA here is from genome assembly GCA_031426095.1 of Gemmataceae bacterium. Lineage (GTDB taxonomy): Bacteria > Planctomycetota > Planctomycetia > Gemmatales > Gemmataceae > JANPKP01. The sequence goes on along the minus strand of JANPKP010000347.1, from coordinate 4,791 downwards.
GCTCACGCGCCTGGAACTGGTCGGGTTCAAGTCGTTCGCCGACAAGACCCGGTTCGACTTCGCCCCCGGCATCACCGCCATCGTCGGCCCCAACGGGTCGGGCAAGAGCAACGTCGTCGACGCCGTCCGGTGGATTCTGGGGGAGCAGTCGGCCAAGACGCTCCGCGGCGGCGAGATGGCCGACGTGATCTTCAACGGGTCGAGTTCCCGCAAGAGCCTGGGCATGGCCGAGGTCACGGTCGCGTTCGACAACACCCGCCGGCTGCTGGCGTCCGACGCGGACGAGGTGCAGGTCACGCGGCGGGTCTACCGCGACGGCACCGGCGAGTACGTCCTCAACGGCCAGGACGCCCGCCTCAAGGACATCAAAGACCTGTTCCTCGGCAGCGGGGCCGGCACCAACGGCTACACCATCATCGCCCAGGGCCGGGTGGACGAGTTGCTCGCCGCGTCGAACAAGGACCGCCGCGAGATTTTCGAGGAGGCGGCCGGCATCAGCCGCTTCAAGGCCAAGAAGCTCGAAACGCTCCGCAAGCTCGCCACCGTGGAAGCCAACCGGGTGCGGTCGAAGGACCGGCTCGACGCCCTCGACCAGCAGTTGCGGACGCTGAAGCTGCAAGCCGCGAAGGCCGAGCGCTTCCGCGAATACTCGGACCGCTTGCGCGAGCTGCGTGTCGGCCTCTCGACCCGAGAGTACGCCGAGTTAACGGAGACGCTGGCGGCCGACGGCGAGGCATTGCGGGGGCTGAAGGAGGAAGTCTCCACGGCGACCGGGCGGACGGCCGACCTGGAGCGCGAGACGGCCGACGCCGACCGCGAAGCCGCCGCCGCGGACGAGGCGCTGCGGGCCGAAGAAGCCGGGCTGGCCGACGCCCGCGAACGGATCGCGGGGCACGACGCCACGGCCAAGCACGAGCGGGCGGCGGCCGAGAACCACGACGCCGAGTTGCTCCGCGTCGGCAGGCAGCGGGCCGACCTGGGGGCCCGCGTGAAGGCCCTCGAAACCGACACCGCGAAGGCCACCGCCGACGCCGCCACCGCCGCCGAGCGGCTTCAGAGCGCCACCACTGAGGCCGCCGCCGCCGACCGCGAACTGGCCGCCGTGGGCGAGCGCTTGACCGCGTTCGAGCGGCAGGAGGCGGCCGACCGCGAGCGGCAGATGGACGTGATCGGCCGGGTGGCCGCGTTCCAGTCGCAGGCTTCTTCCCACGCGGCCCAACTGGAGCGGGTGGAGAAGCTGTTGGCCCGCAGGCGGGCCGAGGCCGAGGGCGTGGCCGGCCGGCGGACGGCGCTCGGGGAGGCCGTCGCCGCCCTGAGCCGGGCCGGGGCCGACGTGCAAGCCCGCCTCAAAGCCGCCCGTTCCCGCGGGGCCGAAGGGGCGGCCGAGCGGGCGACCCTCCTCGACGTGGCCGAACAACTCCACGCCACCCTCGGCCGGCTTCAAGTGCAACGCGGCGACCTCCGCGGCCGGGTGGACGTACTCGAAGGGCTGGAGCGGAGCTTCGAGGGCCTCGGCACCGGCGTCCGCGCCGTGCTCGCGTGGCTGGCGGACGCCCGCACGCGCGTCCCGGAGTCAAGCGGCGGCGTTGCGGAATTCGGCGACGCTCCCAATTCCCCCGCGTTACCGTTAAATCTGGGAGCGGAGTCCGCAAACCCTTACCCCTGGCTGCCATCCGGCGATGCGAAACGCGCCGATGCGGTAAATTCCGGTAACGCCCGACCGGCGGATTGGGTCGTCGGGCTGGTCGCCGACCTGCTCACGGTGCCGCGGGAGGTGGCCCCGCTCATCGAGTTGGCCCTGGGTGACGCGGCCCAGCGGTTCGTGGTGCGCGACCCGGCCGCCGTCGATGCGCTCGTGGCCGCGCTGGGGCCGCTCCCCGGGCGGGTGGGGTTCGTGCCGGTGGCGGAAGAACCTAACCCCCTAACCCCCTTCCCTGGGAAGGAAGGGGGAGCCGGATCGGATTCTTCCTCCCCCCCCGTCCTGGGGGAGGGGCCGGGGGAGGGTTTCTTCCCCACCACCGCCGACGCCCTCGTTTACAGCGACGTTCCCACCCTCGCCGCCCAACTCCTCGGCGACGTCGTTCTGGCCGACACGCTCGCCGACGCCCGCCGGCTCGCGGCCGCCTTCCCGGGGTACCGGTTCGTCACCCGGGCCGGCGACCTGCTCGAACCCGACGGGTCGCTGACCGTCGGCCCGCCGCTGGCCGGGGCCGGCCTCGTGTCGCGAAAGAGCGAGCTGCGCGACCTCCGCCACCAACTCGCCGAGTTGGAGGGGCAGGCGGCGGTGGTGGAAGCCGATTTGGGGGCGGTCCGCCAGCGGTTGAAGGCGGTCGAGGCCACCCTCCAGGCCGTCGAGGCGGAAGTCGGGGTGCTGGCCGGGGAGGCGGGCGACCTCCAACAGCAGATCGCCCGCCAGCAGCAGCAGCTCGAACAGCTCGGCGAGGACGTGGAGAACCTGGAGGCCGAGTGCGACCTGCTCGACCGCGACCGGGCGGCCGGGGCGGCGGCGCTGGCCGACTCCCGCGACAAGGCGACCGCGGCCGAGCGGGAGGACGCCGACCTCCGCCGCCGGCTGGCCGAGGCGACGGCCGCCATCCGCGCCGCCCAGGACGAGCAGGAGCGCCGCCGGCAGGCCCACACCGACGCCCGGGTGGCCCTGAGCCGGGCGACTGCCGACCGCGACCGCACCCGCGACCGCCTGGCCCAGCTCGAAGCCGAGGCCCGCAAGCGGCGGATCGAGGCGGTGGACCTGTCGGCGGCCGAGGCGAACGCCCGCGGCCGGCGGCTGGCCGGCGAGCTGGCCATGCTCCGCGCGTCGGCCGGCACGGCGGACGCCTACCGCGAGAAGGAGGACCGCGAGCGCCGGGCGGCCGACCTCCACGCCCGCCGGTCCGCGGCGAAAGCGGCCCGCGACCGGGCGGCGGCCGAGCTTCACGCCCTGCGGTCGGTCTGGCAGGCCCGCCAGGCCGCCGCCCACGCCCGCGAACTGGCCGTCCGCGACCTCACGAACCGCCGCGACGCCCTCGTTCAACGGCTGGCGGAGGAGTACGGGATCGACCTGGCGGGAACCCCACTCGGCACTCGGGACTCGGCACTCGGCACCGCTTCGACCCCCGCGGCCGCCCAGCAGGAGATCGACGACCTCCGCAAGAAGCTCGCCCGGCTCGGGAGCGTGAACATGGAGGCGCTCGACGAGCTAACTCGCGTCGAGGCCGAGGCGACCGAGCTGCACGCCCGGCACGACGACCTCGTGAAGGCCGAGCGGGCCCTGCGGGAGATCATCGACCAGATCAACGCCGACAGCCGGACGCTGTTCGCGGACACGCTCAACGCCGTCCGCGGCTACTTCCAGGAGCTGTTCCGCAAGCTGTTCGCGGGGGGGCAGGCGGACATCGTGCTGGAAGACCCGTCGGACGTGCTGGAGAGCGGGGTGGAGGTGACGGCCCGCCCGCCGGGGAAGGAGCTGCGGAGCCTGTCGCTCCTGAGCGGCGGCGAGAAGACGCTGACGGCGGTGGCCCTCTTGCTGGCCATCTTCCGCAACCGGCCGAGCCCGTTCTGCCTGTTGGACGAGGTGGACGCGGCACTGGACGAGGCGAACACGCAGCGGCTGGCGGGGGTGCTGTCGGAGTACCGGAGTCAGTCGCAGTTCATCGTGGTGACGCACAAGAAGCGGACGATGGCGGCGGCCGAAGTCCTGCACGGGGTGACGATGCAGGAGAGCGGCGTGTCGAAACAAGTCGCGGTGCGGTTCGAGGACTGGCCGGACGACGAGGGCGAGGTCGCGGGGCGGGTCGCGGCGTGAGTACCACGCCGGCCGCCCCGTAAACGTCCGCCCGCGGCGTCACGGGCCGTCGGGCTTCTTAGTAGCGACCACCGCCGTACCCGCCGCGGCCGCCACCGCCGCCACCGCCGCCGTACCCACCACCACCGCCGCCACCGCCGTAGCCACCACCGCCGCCGCCCGAGCGCCCGCCACCGCCACCACCCTCGCGGGGCTTGGCCTCGTTCACGGTCAGGGCCCGGCCGTCGAGCTGGGTGCCGTTGAGGGCCTGGATCGCGGCGTCCCCGCCGTCGCTCATCTCGACGAACGCGAACCCACGGGGCCGGCCGGTCTCCCGGTCGGTCACCACCTGCACCTTGGTTACGGTGCCGTACTGCGAGAAGGTCTGGCGGAGGGCATCCTCGGTGGTCGAGAAGGCCATGTTGCCGACGTACAGGTTGCTTGCCACGGTCGTCATCCTTTGCGGCCCCGAGGGGCTGGTCTTGAGGGCGGAACGGTTCCCGCCCCGCGCTCATCGTACCCGCTCTCGACCGGGCTGTAGCACGAATAATCCTCCCAAATGAAAAAAACGGCAAACGAAAGGCTCGTCCGCGGCCCGGTCGCCGGGGCGCGGCGGGGGACATTTTGGTGGTCAAATGGTCGCAACCGTTACCCCATTTTACCGCCAAATCGCGATCTGGTCCGCCCGATCCATTTGACCCGTCAGCACATCGGCTACCCGCTCCCACATTGACCGGTAACGCGGGAGCGTTGGGGGAATTGGCCCCGGTCCACGGCTCCCGGCATGACCGTCTCGACTTCGTTCGCCTGAGCGGCAGCGGGAGGGTATGCTGGTGGCGGGCGTGGCGTCGGGTGTCAGGTACTCGGCGTAATCGAATTCGTCCGCGCGGACAGAGAAGAGTGACGATGACCCCCGACGAGGCCCACGCGGAAGCGGTCCGGCGGATCGCCGAGGCCCACGAGACCCGGGCCGAGATGCTCGACCTGGGGGACCTGCCGCTGGCCAACCT
>JANPKP010000346.1:0-14211 GCA_031426095.1 Gemmataceae bacterium | reverse complement strand
GGAGGCGGTCGCCGAACTCCGGCGGGCGGCCCTGCTCGGCGACCCGTTCCCCCTCGTGCTGGTCGACTCCGCGATGCCCGACGCCGACGGGTTCGCCCTGGCCGAACAGCTCCGCGACGAGCCGGGGCTGGCCGCCGGCGTCGTCGTGATGGTCGGCTCGGCCGACCCGCGCCGGGACATCGAGCGGTGCCCCGAGGTGGGGGCGGCCGGGTACGTCCGCAAGCCGCTCCGCAAGGCCGACCTCCTGCGGGCCGTCCGCGCCGCCCTCGACCCGACGGGGGCCCACGCCGGCCCGGCCGCCGACCCGGCCCCCGCGCCCGACGACGGCCCGCCGGTGCCGAGCCTCCGCGTCCTGCTGGCGGACGACAACCCGTTCAACCGCAAGGTGGCGACCCTGAAGTTGACGCGGGACGGACACCGGGTCACGGCCGTCGGGTGCGGGCACGACGCCCTCGCGGTGTCCGGCCGGGAGGCGTTCGACGTGCTCTTCACCGACGTGCAGATGCCCGACATGGACGGGTTCGAACTGACGGCCGCCGTCCGCGAGCGGGAGCGGGGGACCGGCCGGCGGCTGCCGGTCGTGGCGATGACGGCCCACGCCATGAAGGGCGACCGCGAGCGGTGCCTGGGGGCCGGGATGGACGACTACGTCGCCAAGCCGGTGCGGGACGACGACCTCCGGCGGGCCCTCCGCAACGTCGCGCCGGCGGCCGACGCCCCGGCCGAGCCGCCCGGGGTGGGCGACGACACGGTCGAGTTCTTCACCCTGCCGGCGTCCGCCTCCGCCGCCCTGGACGAGACGGCGGTGCTGGCCCGGGTGGGCGGCAACCGTGACACCCTGCGGGAGCTGGCCGGCGTCTTCCGCGAGGACTGCGCCGAACTGCTGGCCGAGATCGACGCCGCCGTGACGGCCGGGCACGCGGCCCGGGTCCGGGCGGCGGCCCACACGGTGAAGGGGATGGTGGGCTTCTTCGACGCCCGGGGGGCGACGGCGGCGGCGTCCGACCTGGAGCGGCTGGGGGAGAGCGGCGACCTGTCGGCCGCGGCGGCGGCGGCCGAGACGCTGGCCCGAGAAGTGGGCGGCGTGAGTGCGGCGTTGGAGCCGTACTGCCGCGAGGCGGACACGGTCGGGGTCGGCCGCTGAGAAGCGGAGCGGGGCAGCCGGGCGGGCGTTGCACAAGAACGGAACCGCGGGGTGAGGCTTTCGGCCCCGCCCCGGGCGTGCAGCGTTACCGCTTTTTACCGCATCGGCGCGATCGGGGTTGTCCGAACCGTTGGCCCGCCAACGACATCCGTCCGCCGCTCCCACATTGGCCGGTAAAGCGGGAGAAACCCAACTCGTCGCCGGCGCCGCGGGGGCATTCCGGGGCCGACCCGATACGCCCCCGGCCGCGTCCGGCTCACTTCAGGTTAACGTCCAGCTTCTTGTCGTGGAACAGGACGTCCGCCGGGATCAGCTCCTCGGCGCCGCCCGGCGGCACCCACTTCAGCTTCAGCGTGTGGAGGGCGTTGTTGAACCCCAGGTACTCGATCACGATGGGGGTCGGCTGGGCGAGGAGTGTCACCGTCGCCTCCCGCTTCGCCTTCACGGCCGACGACGTGTCGATGACGATCTTGTTGTCCACCCGCACCTTCACCGGGTCGGCCGTGGCCAGGACGAGCTTGTACCGGCCGGCCCGGGGCGGGTTGAGGGCCCCCGACCACTTGAACATGAGGTCGACCCGCCGGGGCACCGTCGGCTCGGCGAACTCGCCGCCGCTGAAGTCGAGGACCGGGTCGACCCGGTTCTTCTTCCCCTTGAGGACCGCCTTGTTGCTGGCGTTGAACTCGGCGAACAGGCCCGGCCGGTACTCGGTCGGCCCGACCGCGAACCCGAGCCGCGACTCGGCCGTCACCTTCGCCAGCCCGCCGAGGTTGGGGATCGCCTTCTGGTACCAGTACCGGGCCCGGGCCTCGGCCGCCCGCTTGTCGGCGTCCGGGGCGGCCTTGGCGTAGTCGTACCACCCGTCGGCCACCTTCACGTCGGCCGGCCCGCCGGCGGCCGTCGCCTCCCGGTCGGCCGCCGCCACCGCCTTCAGCGCCGGGTCGGACCCCTGGGCGAGGTTCTTCACCCCGTCGTCCCACCGGCCCTGGACGAAGCACCGGAACCGGCCGACGGACAGGTTGGCGGCCGGGTCGGCCGGGTTCGCCTTGAGGGCCTCGAGCGACGCCTTGGCGGCCGCGTAGGCGTCCCCGGCCCGGCGGAGCTGGGCCACCCGGAACTTGGCGTCCTCGGCCGCCGCGGTGATGTTCCCCTTGGTGACGGCGGCGAGTGCCACCTGGGCCAGCCGCACGGCCGCGTCGTAGTCGTCGGCGTCGAACGCCGCGTCCGACGCCGGCACGGCCTGGTCGACGAGCAGCTTCATCACCGCCGCCGACTGGTGGGCGGCCAGGAACTTTTCGAGGGCGACCGCCTTCTGGGTGCCGGGGTCCACGGCGAACGCCTTGGCGGTGGCCTCGACGGCCTGGACGACGAGGCCCGGGTCGCCGGCCTCGATGGCGAAATCGCGGGCGTCCCGCGCCATCACGAACTTCTCCGCCGGGTCGTCGGCCGACTGCGTGGCGAGGGGGAGGAGCTTGAGGGCCAGCGCCCTCCGCTCGGCCGGCGACTTCCTGGCGTACTCGGCCTTGAGGACTTCCCGCACCTTCCCCTCGGCCTTCGCGATCGCGTCGGCGGCCGGCACCGGCAGCCGCCCGTCGGCGGCCGGCGGCGGCACGGGGGTCATGTCCGGCCCCGGGGGCTTCACCCCCGCCGGGGGCACGACGGCGACCTCCCCGCCGGCCGCCGGCACGTCGTACACGGCCACCTCGACCTTGTTCCCGACCACGGCCAGCGAGCGGCCGTCGGCCGACAGGGCCAGGGCGCTGCCGGACGGGGGACCGGGGCCAGGGCTCGGCGGCACGGCGGCCCGGAGGAGGACCCGCCCGCTCTCCACGTCGTACACCTCGGCCCGGACCGGCCGGAAGGCCCCCCCGATCGGCTCGGTGATCATGCAGGCGACCCGCCGGCCGTCGGCCGACATCGCCCCCGTCGAACTCGGCCCGCCGAAGCGGTGGAGGACTTGCCCGGTCGCCGCCTCAATGACGAGGGCCCCGGTCTCGCCGGCCTCGCTCGTCCCGTCGATCAGGACGAGCCGGCCGCCGGCCGAGAGGCCGCCGATGCGGGCCTGGGAGTTCTGGGCGAGCCGCGGCCGGAAGTCGCCGTCGGGCACCCCGGCCGGCAGCCGGTACCACTTCATCGGGCCGTTCGCTTCCAGCACCAGCAGGCGGCTCCCGTCCGGGCTGAACCGGGCCGCCCCGCTCTTCCACTCGCCCGAGTAGAGGACCTTCCCGGTCGCCAGGTCGATGATGCGGAAAGGGGCCGGGGCGGGTTGTGGGGCCCCGCCCGCGGGGTCCTTCTTCAGGAGGCTCCGGGAGGCCGCGACGGCGTACCGGCCGTCCGGCGAGGCGGTGAAGAAGGCCCCGCCGGTCGCCCCCGCCCCCGGCGGGTTCGGCGGGACGCTCAGCGGGGTAGCCGTCCCGGTCGCCGGGTCCCACAGGACCGAGTTGTCCGTCCGGTTCATCAGCGCCGCCGTGGCCGGGCCGGTGGCGAACACGGTGTACCGCCCGTCGGCCGCGGGGTCGCCGACCGGCGGGTGGGTCGGGCCGGCCTTCCCGGTGGCGGCGTCGAACGCCCGCACCCGGCCGGAGGTGCCCACCTCGCTCAGGAGGAGGGTCCGCCCGTCGCCGGTGAAGGTGGGGGCGAGGGCCACCTCACCGCCCGGGTTGAACGCCACCCGCGGCCGGTCCGTCGCCACGGCCGCCGGGGGGGGGACCGGGGGCGTGGTCGGGTCGCCGCCGGGCGTCGGCGGGGGCGTCGGCGGGCCCCCGGCGACGAGGGTCTTCGGCAGGTCAAACCCCTGGAGCCCGCCCGTCTGGCGGAGGACGACCAGCGACTTGCCGTCCGGGGAGAAGTACCCGAGTTGCGGGCCGCCCGCCTTCGGCGTGCCCGTGCGGAGGGCCGCCGTCGCCACCGGCTTCCAGGTGGTCGTGTCGAACAGGGTCAGGCTCCCGGCCTTACCCGGGGGTGCGGCGACGGGGACGTACACGGACCGCCCGTCGGGCGTGAAGTCGACCGCCGGCCCGGCCCCGGTCGTCGGCCCGAGGGCGTGGACCGACTGGCCGGTGCGGGCGTCGAACGCCTCGAACGCGGACGCCCCGGCCGGGTCCGCCTTGCGGCGGTAGACGACCCGGGCGCCGTCCGGGGAGACGGCCGCCGCCGGCCCGCACTCGGCCGCCGCCACCTCGGCCACCGGCACCCCGGCCGGGGAGACGGTGAAGGTCCGGACCTTCCCCCCGTCCTCGGCCGCGACCAGCCGCTTCGAGTCGGCCGAGAAGCGGAGCAGGCCGCCGGCGAACGGGAACGACAGGCTCACCTTCTGGGCGTCGGCGTCGGTCACGTACACCGTCGGGTCGCCGGGCTTGGACACGGCCACGAACCGCCCGTCGGGCGACACGCGGACCGTCCCGCCGGGGCCGGGCAGGGGGACGGCGACCGGGATTTTGCCCACCGCCTTCAGGGTGATCGGGTCCCAGACGATGACGTGCGGCTCGCCGGCGGCGGCGGTGGCCACGTTCCCGTCGGCGAGCGAGTTGATGGCCACGACCGGGCTCTGGTGCTCGGCGAACGACCCGACCGGGCCGCCGGTGCGGGCGTCGAACACCTGGACCGCGTTCTGGGTGCCCTGGGCCAGGGCCACGCGGCCGCCGTCGCGGCTGAACGCCAGCCCCAGGGGCGGCCCCGTCTTGTCGTCGAGCGGGGCGTCCCAGCGTTGTGTCAGCTTCGCCAGCGCGGCGGCCGGCGGCGTGTCCGGGGGCGTGGTCGGCGTGGTCTTCGGCGTCGGGTCCGGGTCGGGCGTGGGGTCGGGGTCGGGCGAGGGGTCTTTCTTCGCCGGGTCGGGCTTGGCCGGCGTCACGTCGGCCGCGTCGTCGCCCTTCTGCACCGTGTTGGCCGGCTTCTTGCCCCCGATCGCGAACACGCCCACGACCCCGCCGACGACAAGCACCGCCGCCCCGAGGGCCAGCGGCACGACGGGCAGCCCGCCCTTCTTCGGCTGCGGCCGGCGGTACGTCGAACCGGCGGCCTCGGCGGGCGAGTCGAAGGCGAGGGCGGCGGCGGGCCGGGCCGGTTCCGCGGCCCCGACCCTTTCGACCTCGACCTCGTCCAGCGGGAGCACCCGGGTGCCCCTCACGGCCGCGTGCGTCTTGCTGCCGCCCGCCGGCCGTATGCCGTTGGGGGGCAGGGCCTGGTGGGTGCCGGTGCCCGGCGTGGGGGCGAGGGCCGGGCGGGTGTTGGTGCCCGACCTGGGGGCCGGCACGGGAACGGGGGCGGGAACGGCGAAGAGGACGGCGGCGGCGTCCCGCTCCTCGTCGGGCGTGAGCGGGCGGACGGCCCCGTCCGGGGCGAGGGCGTCGAGCCACGGCGTCTGCGGCATCGCCTTCTTGCAGGCGATCGCCAGCCGCCCGACCATCGCCCGCAGGGCGGGGTCGCCGGCCGCCCACAGCTCCTTCATGAGCGCCGAGTCGGCCGGGTTCTGGAAGTCGGCCTCCGTGAACAGGAGGTTCTCGCCCGTGTCGTGCTTCTCCCACAGCCCCGGGCCGGCGACGGCCAGGGCCTTCAGGGCGGTGCCGACCACGAGGTGGGGGAAGCGGTCGAGGTCCTGCGAGTAGGTCTGCGTCCGGGCCCGGGCCGGGTGCTGGAAGTTGGCGTGCCCGAGTTCCCCGGCCGGCTGGTTGGCCAGGGCCGGGAGGTACATGCCGTCGTAGTCGATGAGCTTGAGGGTGAACGCCCCGGCCTTCGCCCCGGGCACCAGCAGGACGTTCCCGTGCTGCAGGTCGCCGTGGGCGATCCCGGCCTCGCGGAGCCGGCGGGCGAGCTTCACCCACATGCCGAAGAGGGCGTCGAGGACGGCCGGCCGGCCGGCGTTGTCGCGGACGAACTGGTTGAGCAGCAACCCCTCGACCCACTCCATCTTGACGGCCGGGTACCACGCCCCGCGGACCCGCAGCCCCTCGGCCAGGAACGAGAAGCCGACGGTGAACGGCAGGTTGGCCGCCTCCAGCGCCGCCCCGATGGCGTGGTACCGCCGGTCCATGCCGACGACCGGGCGGGTGAAGCACTTGGCCGCCCAGTCCCGCCCGTCCTTCGCCCGCACCTGGTACACGTCGGCGAAGTTGCCCGACCGCGGGAGCGGCAGCCCCTGGGCCCCGACGACCGGTTGGCCGGCCTTCAGGTCGGGGTCGCCGAACGCCAGCCCGGGCGTCTGCACGGCTTCGTTGATGTCTTGCGGGACCGGCCAATTCATGGGCGGGACTCCGACTGGCCCGGGACGAGGACGGCGAGGAGGGTCACGTCGTCGTTCTGGAGGGCCTGGAGGGCACGGCACAATCCTAACAGATCGGTCGCCCGGTCGTGAGCGGACTCCCGGTCCAGCGCCCCGGCGGCGCGGGCGGGGAGGCCCGTGTCGGCCCGCAGGAGGCCGGCGGCGGCGGCGTCGGTGGCCAGCACCAAGGCGTCGCCGGGCCGGGCCGTGCCGGCCAGCCACTCGGGCTCGGGGCACGGCCGGGCGGCCGCACTGGGGACGAGCGGCGGGGCGTTCCCAAACCCGTCGGCCGCCTCCACAGGGAAGGACACCGCGACCCGCCCGCCCCGCACGACCAGCAGGCAGGTGTCGCCCACCGCGACGGCCCGCCACTTCCAGACGCCGTCGGGGCCGGGGGAGATTTCCACCCCCAGCAGGGTGGCGAACGACCCCTGCTCCCGCTTGGCCTCGGCGTACCACGCGACCGGGCCGGCGGGGTCGGGCGACACCCACGTCTTGCGGGCGTCGGCGAGCCAGCGGGGGAAGTCGGCGGGGGTCGGCGGGCGGCGGGCGTAGGCGGTCGCCAGGTGCCCGGCCCACGGCCCGGACTGCCACCCCTCGGTCGCCCCGTCGGAGAGGGCGAACCGCCCCAACTTCGGCTGGGAGGCGGCCGCGTCCTCGTTCTCGCTCGCCGCCGCGTGGGCCTTGGCGAGGGTGGCGGACGCCCACACGGGCGGCAGGGGGGGGGGCGACGGGGATTTCACCGGAGCACCGGGGAGACGCGGGTGCCGATGTCGAGGAACTTCACCACGGCCGTCGGGTCGGCGTTGAACACCACCCCGCGGGCCCCCGGCTCGACCGGGTAGCCCTCGGCCCGGGCCGCGTCGAGCAGCTTCGGCGGGAGCGGGCTCGACATCCGGAACAGGAGCTTGGCGTACGGGTCGACCAGCAGCGACTCGTCCGACAGGAAGTGGATCGGTGTCGTGGCGTGGGTGCTCAGGAGTAGGTTGAACAGGAGGGCGGCCCCGTCGGCGGTGGCCAGCTTGCGGAGGGCCTTCGAGTTGGCCAGCGGGTTGCCGTCGCTCGGCCGGCCGTCGGTCAGGTTGAGCACGATCGGCGGGTACGCCTGGGGGAACTCGTCGACGAACCCCTTGACCGCCAGCCCGGCGGCCGCGAGGGCCTCGCACATCGGCGTCTGCCCGTTGGCGTGCGGCTCGAACCAGACCGGGAACTTGACCGTCTGCTCGACCACCCCGCCGGCCCCGTCGGGGATGAGCTTGGTCCGCGTGTCCACCCGCAGCGGCTTGTCGCTCAGCCTGCTGATCGGCACCATTACGTCGAACGGGAGGGTGCCGCCGAGCCCGGCCACCAGCGTCTTGCCGTACCCTATGACGCCGATCCGGAAGTAGTCCCGCACCCCGTCGGCCTTGGCGCAGCGGAGGACGAGGTTCTGGAGCAGCCGGTTGACGGCGTCGGCGACCATGGCCGACTTCTTGAGGTCGGGCTGCCCGCCGAACGGCTCGTCCATCGACCGCGACTGGTCGATCAGGAAGAGGATGCAGGCGGGGTTGGTCCGGCTGATCGGGGCGGCGTAGGGCATGGTCCCCGGGGGAGGGTTGGCGGGGGGGCGGGGCGACGTTAACCCCCTAGTTTTACCGAACCCCCGCCGCGAATCAACCCGACGACGGCCCCCGCCGGCCGCCCTCATCGGGCTTTCACCGTCAACTCCCGACCACCTCGGCCGCGTCGAGGACGTACACCTGCCGGGTCGGCTCGTGGGCCGAATCGACGCACAGTTTCGTCCCGGTGCGGTCCCACCGGGGGTGGAGGTCGCAGCGGAACGGCCCCGTGAGCGCCGGCGGCGAGTGGAACTTGTTGAGGTCGAACCGCCGCCCGCTCGCCACCTTCAGCAACATCAGGTGGCGGAAGTCGCCCTTGTCCGGGTAGGTGTCGTTGAGCACCCACTTGCGGTCCGGCGAGTACGAGCAGTGGCCGTCGCGGTCGGTCACGTCGGCGAACGCCGGCTTCGGGTCGCCGCCATCGGTGTCGACGAGGTAGAACTTGAGCCCGTCCTTCTTCGTCCTGGCCCACGCCAGCAGAGTGTGGTCGTCCCGCCAGTCGAAGTGCGACACCATCCCGTCGTCCAGGTGCAGCCGCAGGTCGGAGCCGTCCGGCTTGGCGCTGAACAGCCGCGTGGTGAACGCCTTCTCCGTGACCCGCCAGCGGTGGAGGAAGACGAACCGGGTGCCCGACGGGTTGAACGTCAGGTGATTGACCCAGTGCAGGGCCCCCGCGAAGCGGCCGTCCGGCTTGTACCCGGCGAGCTGCTTCAACGTGACGACGAGGGCGTTCTTCCCCGTGGCGAGGTCCATGTGCCAGATTCCCAGCCCGTCCGGGGCGGTTTCGTCGGCGAACCGCTCGGGCACGCCCTGGTAGCCGTACCCCGGCCGCAGCCGGTGGAGCCGCGAGAAGTCGAGGGTGACGGCCTGCGTGCCGGCCGGGTCGAGCCCGTACACCGGCAAGGGCAGCGTCCGCGTCTTGCCCGAGTGCACGTCGCGGACGATCGAGACGGACTTGCCGTCGGCCGTCGAGTTGTAAATGACCTCGCGGTCGGCCGCCGAGCCGAGCCACTGGAGCATCGTCCCCTGCTGCCAGCCCCACGCGGTGGTCGTGTCGAACGGGACGTACCTGTCGCCGTCCTTCAAGTCGACCATGCCGACGGTCAGGGCCTCGCCCGGGGTCGGCTGGCGGTCGATGAAGCCGACCTCGTTGGCGAGCAGGTAGCGGCCGGTCTTGTCCCACGGCGTCTTGTCGTAGTACCCGAAGAAGTGGTGCTTCGGCCCCCGCGTGACGGCCCGGGCGGGGACCGGCGTGGGCGAGTCCGCCGCCCGGGCGAGCCGGGGGCGTATGCCCCCCGAGGCGACGGCCGCGGCGGCGGCGAGGAAATCGCGGCGGGAGGGGGCCGGCATCGGAACCTCGGAAACGGGTGGTGCGTCGAAGCGGGTGCCTTAAGATGACCGACGCCCGCCGCCCCGTCAACCGCCGCATCGAACCGGAGCTTCCCCATGACCCGCCTGCTCTCCCTCGCCGCCCTCGCGCTCGCGGCCGGCCCGTCGTTCGCCGAGGACAAGGCCGCCCCGCCGGTGAAGGTGGTCGGCAAGCTCGCCGCCGCCGCCCCGGGCGAGTGGAAGGCCGAGAAGCCGGCGAACACCCTTCGCTCGCACCAGTTCAAGCTCCCGGGGGCGGACGGGGCCGGCGACGCCGAGGTGATCGTGATGCCCGACAGCTCGCCGGACGCCGACAAGTTCTTCCCCCGCTGGAAGGCCACCTTCGTGCCCGCCGACGGCAAGGCGGCCGACGTCGCCACGGAGTCGAAGTTCGAGGCCGGCGGGGCGACGTTCCGCGTCCTCGACCTGACGGGCACCTGGAAGTACAAGCCGTTCCCCCAGGCCAAGACGGAGGAGCTGCGGGAGAACAGCCGGGCCGTCTGGGTGATCGCGGCCAAGGGCGACGACGCCACCCACGTCCGCCTCAGCGGCCCGGCGGCGACCGTCGAGAAGTACCGCCCGGGGTTCGAGGCGTGGCTGAAGGGGATCAAGTAGCCGGTCTCGAGTCGTCAAGTCCCAAGTTCCAAGTCGAAGACACGGGTGGTGGTCTTCGACCGAGAGACTTGCGACTTGACGACTTGAGACTCAATGTGCCGTCCCGAACTGCCGGTCGCCCGCGTCCCCGAGGCCGGGGACGATGTACCCCTTCTCGTTCAGGTGGGTGTCGAGCGCGGCCAGGTAGATCGGCACGTCCGGGTGTTCGAGCTGCAACGCCTTCAACCCCTCCGGCGACGCGATCAGGCTGGCGAACTTCACCTTCGGCACCCCGCCCTTCTTGAGCAGGCCGATGGCCTCGATGGCCGACCCGCCGGTGGCGAGCATCGGGTCGAGCACGATGGCCACGTCCATCGTCGGCTTGGCCGGCAGCTTGTTGTAGTACGTCACCGGCTTCAGGGTCGCGTGGTCGCGGTACAGCCCGAGGTGCCAGACGGCCGTTTCCGGCAGCGTGTGCAGCATCGCCTCGGCCATCCCCAACCCCGCCCGCAGTACGGGCACGAGGCCGATCGTCTCGCCGATCTCATAGCAGGTGGTGGTGACGACCGGCGTCTCGACCGTGACCGGCTTGAGCCGCACGTCCTGGAGCGCCTCGAAGAAGAGGACGCGGGAGATGGCGGCCACGAGTTCGCGGAACTCGGGCGGCTTGGTGTCTTTCGCCCGCAGCCGGGCCAACTTGTGCTGGATCAGCGGGTGTGTCGAGACGTGGACCGGCGCGGGCATTCCCTCACCCCAATTCGGAACGCGGAAGTCGGAATGCGGATCGAAGTGAGGATACGGAACGGCGCGCCGGTGGTTAGCGCGGCGGCCGGCGGTCGCGTCACGCCCCCGTGCCCAACTGCGACGCATCGAACGCCGCCGGCAGCAACTCCCGCATGGTGTACGTGACGGTCTTGCCCGCGAGGTTCGCCAGCACCACGGTCGCGTCCGGGGCGAACTCCCAGAGCAGTTGCCGGCACGCCCCGCACGGCGGCGTCGGGTGGTCGGTGTCGGCGACCACGGCCACCCGTTTGAACCGCCGCTGCCCCTCGGACACGCCCTTCACAATCGCCGTCCGCTCGGCGCAAATCGTCAACCCGTAGCTGGCCGACTCGACGTTACAGCCGGTGACGACGGTGCCGTCCTCCGCTTCGAGGGCGGCCCCGACGAGGAACCCCGAGTACGGCGCGAACGCCCTGAGGCGGACGGCCGTGGCGGCGGCGACGAGCGGGTCGGCGGGCATGGGTGGTCCTCGAGGTGTGGCGTTCTCGTCCGGAATTACCCGATCTCCTCCAGCACCAGCGGCACCGCCGGCCGGGGAGCGTCCTCGACGGTGTACGACGCCTTCAACAACTCCACCGCCGAACCCAGCTTGCCGGCGTCGCGGTAGTGGACCTCGAACACCACGTCGCCGGCCGCCACCCGCTCGCCGGGCTTCGCCCGGCAGACGACGCCGACCGCGTGGTCCACCTTATCCTCGGCCCGGTCGCGGCCGGCCCCCAGGCGCATCCCGGCGATTCCCACGCCCTCCGCGTCCATGTCCGCCACGTAGCCGGCCCGGTCGGCGGTCACGGTCGTAACGTGCGGGGCGGCCGGCAGGACGCCGTAGTCGTCGATCACCCGCGGGTCGCCGCCCTGGTGCTCGATGCTCCTACGGAACAGCTCCACGCCGGCCCCGCTCGTGATCGCGGCCCGCACCTTTTGCTCGGCCTCGGCGTCGTCGGCCGCCAGCCCGGCGAGCTTGACCATGCGGGCGGCGAGAATGACTGACAGGTCCGTCAGGTCCGCCGGGCCGTTCCCTTTCAGCGTTTCGATCGACTCGATGACCTCGAGCGCGTTGCCGACGTAGCGGCCGAGCGGGGCGTCCATCGTGGTCAGGAGGGCGACCGTGTTCAGCCCGTTCGCCCGGCCGACGCGGACGAGCGATTCGGCCAGCGCCTTCGCCTCGGCCCGCGTCTTCATGAACGCCCCCCGGCCGCACTTCACGTCCAGCACCAGGCCGTTGATGCCTTCCGCCAGCTTCTTGCTCAGGATCGACGCCGTGATGAGCGGGATGCTCTCGACCGTGCCCGTCACGTCCCGCAGGGCGTAGAGCTTCTTGTCCGCCGGGGCCACCGTCCGCGTCTGCCCGATCAGGCCCATGCCCACCGCTTTCAAGGCGGCGCGGAACTCGGCTTCGTTCAGCCCGACGCGGAAGCCGGGGATGCTTTCGAGCTTATCGAGGGTGCCGCCGGTGTGCCCGAGGCCGCGGCCGGACATCATCGGCACCACCACCCCGCACGCCGCCGCCAGCGGGCCGAGGATGAGGGAAGTCTTGTCGCCCACGCCGCCGGTGCTGTGCTTGTCCACCTTCGGGCCGGGGTGGTCGGACAGGTCGAGGCGGTCGCCGGAATCCGTCATCGCCCGGGTCAGCACGGCCGTCTCGGCGGTCGTCATCCCCTTGTGGAAGATGGCCATGAGCATGGCCGTGAGCTGGTAGTCGGACCACGTCGGCGTCACGGCCGGGTCGTCGGCCAGGGCCAGGCGGCGGGCGGCGTCCACGAACGCCTCGATTTCGCCCGCCGAAAGTTCGCCGCCGTCCCGCTTCCGCCGGATCACGTCCACCGCTCGCATCGTCCGCTCCCCCGCATTTTACCGCTTTTGAACGGCGCGTTTCGCCCGATCCCGTGACGGGCGAACGGCTTACCCGGTCCCGCTCCCACCACCCCCGGTAAAGCGGGAGCGTCCGCCGATTCCGCCGCGAATTCTCGCCCAGACCTTGACCCCGCTCACGATAACCCGCCGGCCCGCGGCCGGCCAACGGAAACGGGCCGCCGCACCGACGCACTTTGTCGCCGCCCAGCCGCCCGGGGTAGAATCACCCCCACTCCATTCCCCCGTGCCGAAGGATGCCCGCCGTGCCCGACCGTGCCGCACTTCTGATCGCCGTCGAGACGTTCTTCGAGGCCGCCCCGCCGGTGCCGTACGCCACGGCCGACCTGAGCGAACTCCTCAAGCTCCTGCCGGCCGCGGGGTATCGCAAGGAGAAGTGCGTCCTCCTCGCCGCCCACCGCACCACGAAGGCCGCCGTCGAGTCGCAACTCCGCCGGCTGCCGAAGCTCGTGGACAAGGCCGACTCGCTCCTCGTCGTCGTGGTGTCGCGGGGCCTGTCGCTCAAGGGCCGCGGCTTCCTCGCCTGTGCCGACACGCTCACGGCGGACCTCGCCGACACGTCGCTCGCCGTCGCGGATTTGCTCGCGGCACTGCACAAGACGAAGTGCCCGGAGATCACCTTGCTGCTCGACGCCGACCCGCTCGACCCGGCCGACGACGCCGCGCCGAAGGCCGTCGAGCCGGGGCTGGACGGGGCGGAACTGGCGAAGCTCTTCTCCGCGTCGCCGGCCGCCGTCGGGCTGCTCGCGAGCGAGCCGGGGGAACGCTCCTACGAGTCGGCGGCCCTCAAGCACGGCGTCTGGCGGCACCACTTGCTCGAAGCGTTCGCCGGCAAGGCCCGGTCGGCCGTCGGGGCCGACGGCACTCTCTCCGCCGCCAAGCTCCACGACTTCCTCGCCGACGCCGTCCCCCGCACCCTCCGCCGCACCCACGAGTCGCCGGCGGCCCAGAAGCCGCTCCTGTTCGGCGAGGGGAACGCGGCCGCCGTCGTCGCCGACCTGAGCAAGGTGACCGGCCCGGTGGGCGGGGCCGAACTGCTCGACCCGGCCCGGCTGCGGCGGGTCGTGTTCCGGGCCGAGTCGACGGGGCGTGTGAAGGATTTGGCCGGCTTCCGCAAGACGAACAAGGTGCCCGACCGGGTCGATTCCTGGTCGCGGAAGTTCGTCGCCCGGCTCGCCGCCCCGGACCTGAAGGCCGACCTCGACCAGACGTTCGACGCCGTCCGCGAGACGTTCAACTACAAGCGGAAGGACCTCGACGTGTCGGCCGAGAGCGACGGCAGCGGCTTCCTCCGCGCCCCGGACTTCGAGTACACGGTGAGCGCCACCGTGAACCCGGAAGACCCGTCCGAGGTGCTCTGGCGGAGGGAGGTGGGCCAACTCCTCGACCCGGCGTTCGTCCGCGGCGAGCCGTTCACCGCCGTGTTCGGCAGCACCTTCGACAAGCTCGTGTTCGAGTTCTCGGCCCCCGTGGACGTGGCCGAGTTCGTGGACCGCATCGAGGACAGCCCGCCGGAGGGGGTGAAGGTGGTCGTCGGGAGCGAGGCCGACGACTGCGAGGTGCGGCTGGCCGGGTTCGCCGGCAAGGTGACGGTGGCC
>JANPKP010000345.1:0-2469 GCA_031426095.1 Gemmataceae bacterium | reverse complement strand
CCCCTGCCGGCGGGCGATCTCCCACACCCACGAGTGGTCGAAGGTGAGCTGCTCGGTTAGGCCGTCCCGGATGCGGTACGCCCGGCTGTCGCCGACGTGGCCGACCCAGGCCCCCTCGGGCCGCAGCACGAGGGCCGTGCCGGTCGTCCCCATGCCGCGGAACTCGGGGTTCTCCTGGCCGATCGAGTAGATGCCGGCGTTGGCCTCGACGAACGCCCGGCGGATCGACGCGAGGACGCCGTCGGGGGCGTGCTTGAGGTAGATGAACGGGATGTCGCGGGCGGCCTTGGCGCTGGCCTTCTCGCCGACCGCGTGCCCGCCCATGCCGTCGGCCACCACGAAGACGTGGCCGTGGGCCCGCCACCCGGCCTCGTCGGCCGCCGGCTGGGCCGAGCAGGCGTCCTGGTTGTGGCTCCGTTTCACCCCCACGTCGGTGAGGGCCGCGTAGCGGACGGGCTCGAATGCCGGCACCGGACCCCCCCCGTGGTGTGTGGGAACGTCAATTCGATTGTAGCCCGCCGGGCGAACCCCGGCGTCAAGCAACGGGGTTGACCCGCCGGCCGGCCGCGGGTATGCCCCCGCCTGAACCGATTGTAGCACCCAGACCGCCTCCCGGCGGGGGAACCCGGATGAGAACCGCCCGAGCGATCCCGGCGGCCGCGCTTGCGGCGGCGACCACCCTGGCGGCCGGGTGCGTCGAGCGCCGGTTCGTGATCGAGTCGAACGTCCCGAACGCCCAGGTGTACATCGACGACCGGCCGATCGGGGCGGCCCCGGCGGACGACAAGTTCGACTACTACGGGTACTACAACGTCACCCTCGTCCACCCGAACTTCGCCCCGGTCAAGAAGCGGGTGCGGGTCCGCCCGCCGTGGTACGCCTACCCGCCGTTCGACCTCCTGGCCGAGTGCGTCTGGCCGTTCCACATCGAGGACGTGCGGACGTACCACTTCGAGATGACCGAGCCGCAGCAGGTGCCCGGCGGCACCCTGATCGAGAGCGCCGACAAGCTCCGCGGCCAGGGGTGGAGCCTGCCCGCCCCGCAGCACCCGCAGCCGGAGAAGGACGCCCCCCCCCGAGGCCCCGGCCCCGCCCCGCTGCCCACGCCGACGCCCGTGCCCGGCCCCGCCCCGGCCCCGCTCCAAACGCCGACGCCGCTGTGGCCGGCCGGCCCGCCGACGGGGCCGTCGGCCGGCGCCCCGCCGCTGGTGCCGAGCGTCCAGCCGTCGGAGTACACGCCGCCGCGGTCGTTCCTGCGTTGACGCCGGGGCCGTCCGACCGCTGGTCGGACCGCTAAACGGAGTCGCTACCGCCCCGCCCGCAGCGAGCCGGCGACCTGCACGAACTTGTGCTCGAAGAACTCCCGCTCCGTCCAGTCGCACCAGCAGTGGGCGACGACGGTCTTGTCGCCCACCTTCAACGCGCTGAACACGACGTAGTCCGACCGCGACTTCTGCAGGCTGTTCTTCGTCCGCAGCCGGGCCGTGGGGGCGGTGGCGTCCACCGCGTTCGACGGGTCGCCCTGCAGGTCGCCCTTGATCTCCTCGAACGCCGTGTCGCCGGCGGCCGCGTCCTTCCTCATCTTGGCCTCGACGTACTTCCGGGCGTCGGCCATCGGGTCGCCGCCGCCGTCGAGGACGTAGGTGAGCAGGCGGGCCTCCCAGAACTCGTCGCTGCCCCGCCGCCGCTTCACGCTCACCTGCAGGAACAGGTCGGCGTTCGGGTCCTGGTCGGCCACCTTGTCGGCCGACTCCTTCCAGACGCCGTCGGGGTCGAGGAGCTTGTAGTCGAGCTTGTCGCTCGTGAACGGGCGGGTGGTGGCCACCTTGTCCCGCCACCCGCCGCGGTCGGGGTCGAGGAGTTGGACCTTGTCGCGGGCCGCCTGGAAGTCGGCCCTCGCGGCCGGCTCGTCCCGCTCCGCCGCCCACGCCACCACCCAGTAGCCGACGCCCTTGTGCGAGAGCGCGAAGCACTCGCCGGCCATGGTGGCGGCGGTCCCCCGCTCCTGGGCGCGGAAGCGGTACGCCTGCTTGGCCGGCTGGCCCAGCCACGTCGCGTCGGCAATATCCACGTCCGGGTTGACGACCTCGAACAGCTTGTTGAGGGGCCCGTTGAGGGCGTCCCGCAGTTCGCTCGGGCGGGGCGAGCGGTCGCGGAAGTCGCGGCCGCCGAAGACCATGTACGCCGCCGGCTCGGCCCGCTTGTAGGCGGCGAAGTGGCCCGGCCCGAACTTCAGTCGGAGGGCGTCGTCCGCCTCCCACGGCGGCCCCGGCGGGTCGTAGGCGAGGTTGAGCGACCCGTCCTGGCGTGAGCCTCCAGCCGCGGCCGTGCCCCCGCCCTTTTTTCCCGTGAGGAACAGGGCCGACACGCCGACGACGCCGAGCAGCGCGACCACGGCGACGATCGTGACCGTGAGCCACTTGGTGCTCGAGTTGGCCTGCGGCTCCTCGCCGTCGGGCTCGTCGGCGA
>JANPKP010000344.1:0-11444 GCA_031426095.1 Gemmataceae bacterium | reverse complement strand
GTTGTTGTTATTTAATAATAATTTGGGGGGGTGTTTTGTGTTTTGGGGGGGCGGCCCCGCCCCCTGCGCCGCCCCCCCCCCACCCCTCGTCATTTCCGGTCCGCCGTGTGGCCGGCCCGCCAGTCGCGTGCCAGCTTTCGCAACTCGTCCGGCTTCAGCGGCAGGAACCCGCAGTCCGGGTCGACGCGGCCGCCGGACAGGCCGCGGGCCAGGTCGGTCAACACGTCCAGCGGCCGGGTCTCGGGCGACAGGTCCCACTCGCGTAGGGGCCGGCCCGGCACCGTCAGTGTGATGCGGCCGCCGTCCGGGCTGAACGCGGCGTCGGTGACCACGTCGGGCGTGCGGAGCGGGGGCGTGAGCGGCTCGCCGGTGGCGGCGTCCCACACGCGGGCCGTGCGGTCGGCGGCGGCCGTGGCCACCCGCCGGCCGTCCGGGCTGAACCGGACCACCACCACGCCGCCGTCGTGGACCAGCGGCGGGACGCACGGTTCGCCCGTCGCCCAGTCCCACAGGCGGGCCGTGTTGTCGTCGCCGGCCGTCAGCAACTTCGACCCGTCGGGGCTGAACGCGGCCGCGTTCACGCCGCCGCTGTGCGACAACTCCGGGCCGGCGTCGGGACCGTTCGCCGCCCGCACGCGGACGGCCTGATCGCCCGCCGCCACGGCCTCCCATTTTCCATCCGCGCTGGCCCACCGGCGGGCCCGTTCGGCCGGCGGCGGGCCCGCTCGGCCGGCGGCGTCGGGCAGCCCGGCGAGGAGGGGGGCCACGTCCCAGACGCGGGCCGTCTGGTCGTTCCCGCCGGTGATGAGGTGCCGGCCGTCGGGCGTGAAGGCGGCCGCGGTCACCGTCCCCCGCCGCCGCACCTGGGGGCCGAGCGGCTCGCCCGTCGTGGCGTCCCACAGCCGCGAGGTGTTGTCGTCCCCGGCCGCCACCACCACCCGCCCGTCGGGGCTGAACCGGGCCACATTGACCCCGCTGCCGAGCCGCATCGTTTCGCCCACCGGCTGGCCCGTTCGGGCGTCCCACACTTGCGCCCGCCCGTCGTCGCACCCGGTGACGAGGTGGGTGCCGGCGGGGTCGAACGACGCCGCGGTGACCGCCCGACGGTGGCGGAAGGTGTGGAGCACCGCCCCCGTTTCGGCGTCCCACAGGCGGGCCGTGCCGTCGGGGCTGGCGGTCAGGATGAGACCGCCGGAGGGGTCGAACGACACCACCGTAACCGGCCCGTCGTGTCGGCATTCGAGTGGCGGGCGGGCGGGGTCGGCGGCGTCCCACACCGTCACCCGGCCGTCGGCCCCGGCGACGGCGATTCGCGCCCCGTCGGGCCGGAAGGCCACGTCGTTCATCGGGGCCGGCCCGTGGTCGAAGGTGGCGACGAGCACGCCCGTGGCCGCGTCCCAGAGCCGCGCCCGCCCGGCCGCGGCGGCGGTGACGACCTGCTTGCCGTCGGCCCGGAAGCGGGCCGCCCTCACCGGGGCGGGGTGAACCAGCGGCGGGGTGACGGGCTCGCCAGTGGCCGCGTCCCACACGCGGGCGGTGCCGTCGAGGCTGGCGGTGACGACTCGCTTCGACGTGCCGTCGAACTCGGCCGCGGCCACCGGCCCGGCGTGCCGGAGCGTGACCGCCGGCGGGCCGTCCGGGTCGACCGCCCAGACGCGGGCGGTGCCGTCGCCCGACGCCGTCACGAGCAGCCGCCCGTCGGGCGACGGGGCGACGGTGCGTATCGGCCCGTCGTGGGTGAGCAGGCGGACGAGTTTCGGCGAGTTGCGGAGCGTGACCCCGAGGCGGACGCGGTGGCTCTCCTCGCGGTCGGGGTGGCCGGCGTCGAGCCGGAGGGCTTCGGCGAACCACGCCAGGGCGGTGAACCAGTCGCCGTCGTCGAGCGACCGCGACCCGTGGGCGACCACCAGCCTCGCCCGCCGTTCCCGGCTCTGTTCGGCCGACAACCGCGCTTCCGCCAGCGCCCCCTGCAACCGCACGCTGTAAACGACGCTCCCGGCCGCGATGACGACCGTGGCGAAAGCCGCCACCGCGATCAGGATGGCCGTGGACGGTCGCCGCCGGGCCCACTGGACGCCCCGGCGGATCGTTCCCGGCGGGCGGGCCTGGATCGGCTCGCCGTCGAGCAACCGCCGCAGGTCTTCGGCCAGCGCGAGGGCGGACGGGTAGCGGCAGGCGGGGTCTTTTTCCAGGCACTTGAGGCAGATCACGTCGAGGTCGGCGGGCACCTTCGGCTGGAGCCGGCGGGGGGCGACGGGGATCTGGCGGATGACCTGCGAGAGCGTGTCCCACGTCGTCTCGGCGAGGAACGGCGGCCGGCCGGTGAGGAGTTCGTAGAGGACCGCCCCGAGCGAGTAGATGTCGGCCGGCGGGCCGACGCCTTTCTTCCCCTCGGCCTGCTCGGGGGCCATGTACGACGGCGTGCCGACCACGTCCCCGGTCATGGTCAGCCCGCCCGCCGCCTCCTCGGCCCGGCGGGCGAGGCCGAAGTCGGTGAGTTTCGGCACGGTGGTGCCGTTCTCCCTTGAAATGAGCACGTTCGCCGGCTTCAGGTCACGGTGGACGATGCCCTGTTGGTGGACGGCGTGAACGGCCCGGGCCAGCGTCTCCACCAGGGCGGTGGCCTCGCGGGGCGGTTGCGGCTTGTTGCCGGTCACGTCCTTGAGGCTGCCGCCGTCGGCGTACTCCATCGCCAGGAACGGCTGCCCGCCGTGTTCCCCGAACTCGTAGACCGTGAGGACGTGCGGGTGCCGCAGGCTGCCGACCGCCTCCACCTCCCGGCGGAAGCGGGCTTTTTCACCCGCCCCGGCGAACGGCCCGCCGCGGATCATCTTCAGGGCGACGATGCGATTCAGCCCGATCTGCCGGGCCTTGAACACCACCCCCATGCCGCCCCGGCCGAGTTCGCCGAGGAGTTCGTACCCGGGCACGGTCACGTCCGGCCGCGGCGTGTCCACCGCCGTGTCCTGGAGGGATGGGGCCTGTGTGAGCGTGTCCGACCGCGGCGGTGCGTCGAGCGTCAGGTCGGTGGGCAGGGCGGAGGGCATGGGTCCGGGCGGGGTACGGATTGCGGGGCGTGGTCTGGTGAACCATAGCTCGCAATCCGGACCCGTGCCGGCCGCTACTTCTTGAGCGCCGGCCCGAGGTTGGCCCCGACCTTCACCTCGACCGGGTCGGCCCCCGGGCGGAAGACGCGGGCCGGGGCCCCCGAGAGCTTGATCCCGTTCCCGCTCACCCGCAACACGCCCCCCTCCCACAAGGCTACCACCGGCGTCTTGTTCTCCTCGTGGAACTCCCGGATGCGGTCGTCCCGGGTCTCGCCGTAAAGCTGGCTGAAGCCGTCCCCGTCCTTGAGGTACGTCGGCCCGACGAAGTAGTGCGGGTTCATCTGGAACGGCACGAGGCCAAGCGACTCGACCGTCTGCGGCAACACGATGGGCATGTCGTTGGTGGTGCAGATGGTCGGCCCAGCCACGTTCGCCCCGGCGCTCACGCCGATGTACGGCATCCCGCCCCACACCCGCTCGCGGATGACGTGGATCAGGTCCAACCGCTGGAGCCGGTCGAGGAGGCGGAAGGTGTTGCCGCCGCCGACGTAGATCGCCTCGGCCCGCCGGACGGCGTCGGCCGGGTCGGGCTCTTCGTGGAGGCCGTCGAGGGCGTACCCGGCGGCGTACCCCTTGTCGGTCATCATCCGCAGGTAGGCGTCGTGGTCGGCCAGCGCGTAAGGGACGAACAGCACCCGCCGGACGGAATCGCCGAGGATGCCGCGGACGTGTTCCTGCCACACCGCTAACCGCTCAGGCGTGCGGATGCCACCGCTGCCGAGCAGGAGTTCGAGCCGTGCCATAGCCGCCTCCGTGTCGTGAATGCGTTCTGACGGGGCAGTTTCGCCGAATCGGGCGAGGAACGCTGGTGTCGGCCCCGGGCGGGTGTTATATTTGCTATTGACGAAGAATCCCGCCGAAGGCCCGCCCGCCGCCCCCGACCGCCGTTCGACCCCGCCCGAACCTCCTCCCCGCCGACTGGAGCCGCGCCGTGAGAGCGCTCCGTCTCGTTCACGCAGTCGCCGCCGTTCTCGTGACAGGTGCCGTCACGGGGGGTGGGTTCCCCCCACTCGCCGCGGCCGCCGACCTCCTTCCGCCCGTCACGCCCGTCGAGCGGGCGGTCGATCATTACGTCGACGCCGGCCTCGCCGCGGCCGCCGTCACGCCCGCCCCGCAGGCCGACGCCGCCACGCTCGTCCGCCGGCTCACGCTCGACCTCGTCGGCCGGGTGCCCACGCTCCCGGAAGTGGAGGCATTCGCGGCGTCGGCCGACCCGGACCGCCGAGCCAAGCTCGTCGATGGGCTGCTCGCCTCCCCGGCGTTCGCCCGCTACCAAGCCGTGCAGTTCGACGCCATGCTCGGCTACGCCGGTGGGAAGAAACGGGGCGGCGGTGACTTGCAGGCGTACTTCGCCGCGGCCCTGGCCGAGAACCGGCGGTGGGACCGCGTCTTCCGCGAGTTGATGCTGCCCGACGACGCCGACCCGAAACTGAAGGGCGCGTCCGACTTCCTCCGCCCCCGGGTGGCAGACGCCGACCGCCTCACGACCGACGTGAGCGTGGCCTTCTTCGGCGTGAACGTCAGCTGCGCCCAGTGCCACGACCACCCGCACGTCAAGGACTGGACGCAGGACCTCTACTACGGGATGAAGGCGTTCCTCGCCCGCAGTTACGAGAGCGGCGGCACCGTGGCCGAACAGCCGGCCGGGGTCGTGAAGTACAAGCCGATCAAGGGGCCTGAGAAGGTCGCCCGCATGACCTTCTTCACGGGCGCGGCCATCGACCACCCCTCGAACCGCGAGCCGACCGCCGACGAGATGAAGAAGGCGAAGGCCGCGAAGGGAAAGCCCGACGCCAAGACGCCGCCGGCCCCGCCCGCGTTCAGTGCTCGGGGCAAGCTGGTCGAAGTGGCGTTGGAACCGGGCAACGCCGACCTGTTCGCCCGCTCGATCGCCAACCGCATGTGGCACCGCTTCTTCGGCGTCGGGCTGGTGAACCCGCTCGACCAGATGCACGCCGAGAACCCGCCGAGCCACCCGGAACTGCTGGCATGGCTGGCCCGCGACGCGGCCGGCCACGGGTACGACCTCAAGCGGCTCATCCGCGGCCTCGTGATGAGTAACGCCTACTCGCGTGGCGACCGCACCGACAGCGACGCCCCGCCCGACCCGCAACTCTTCGCCGTGGCCCGGGTGCGGCCGCTGACGCCGATGCAGCTGGCCACTTCGCTCAAGGTGGTGGGCCAGGACCCCTTGAGCTTCGAGAAGCTATCGCCGGCCGACCTCGACAAGCGTATCGAGGGCTACGAAAGCACGGCCCGCGGTTTCGCGTCGCTACTCGCCCCGCCGGCCGACAACCTCCAGATCGGCGTCGGCGAGGCCCTCCTGTTCAGCAACGGTGATCGCCTCTCGAAAGACTTCCTGACCGACGGCGCGGGTACCCTCCTCGGCCGGCTCAAAGCCACTTCGGACACGAACGCGGCCGTCGATCTCATGGTGCGGACCGCCCTCGGCCGGCCGCCGACCGCCGACGAGCGGGCCGCCCTCACGAGTTTCCTGGCGAAGCGGGCCGACCGCCCGGCCGACGCCCACCGGCAGGCGGTGTGGGCGTTGGTGACGTGCCCCGAGTTCCGGTTCAACCACTGATCGGAGCCTTTCCCATGCGCAACCACTTCTGCGGCTCGGCCGACCATGCCGTCGGCCGGCGGGCGTTCCTCGGGGCCTCGGCCGCTGGCGCGGCCGCGTTCGCCGACATGACCGGGCTCGGCGTCCTCGGCTCGCCGGCGCTCGCCTCCGAGCTGAAGAAGGGGCAGAAGCGAGTCATCCTCCTCTGGCTCGCCGGCGGGGCGAGCCAGCTCGAAACGTGGGACCCCAAGCCGGGGGCGGCCACCGGCGGGCCGTTCCGGGCCATCCCGACTGACGTGCCCGGCGTCCATATTTCCGAGCTGATGCCGGAGATGGCCAAGCGGATGAAGACGACGTGCGTGGTCCGCGGGCTGAATACCCGCAACGGCGACCACGGCGGCGGGGCCAAGCTGATGATGCGCGGCCGCCGCGACGAGGCGGGGCTGCGTTACCCCGACCTGGGCGCCGTCGTGGCCCGCGAGATGGCCCGTGCCGACAGCAAGGTGCCCGATTACGTCACCTTCTACACCCAGACCGAAGGCCGGTCGATGGCCCCCGGCGACGGCGGCTTCCTCGGGGCCCGCTTCTCGCCTATGGAACTGACGACCAACGACACCCCTGACTTCATCCGCCGGCCCGACGGCCTCTCCGACCTCGACCACAAGGAGCGGGCCGAGCTACGGGAGTCGCTGGGCAAGGGCTTCGCCCGCGGCCGGGCTGGCGGCGACACCCTCGGCAGCCACGACGAGGCTTACGGCCGGGTCCGCGGCCTGATGGCAAGTGAGAGCCTGTTCAACATAGGCAAGGAGCCGCAGAAGGTCCGCGACCGCTACGGCCCTACGCAGTTCGGCCGCCAGTGCCTGATCGCCCGCCGGCTGGTGGAGGCCGGCGTGCCGTTCGTCCGCGTGGCCCGGGCGTGGTGGGACAGCCACGGGCAGAACTTCGAGACGCACCAAGAGATGGTGCCCGAACTCGACCACGTCATGGCGACGCTCATCGACGACTTGAAGGAGCGCGGCTTGTTGGACGACGTGATGATCCTCACCCTCGCCGAGTTCGGCCGCACCCCGGCGATCAACGCCAGCCTCGGCCGCGACCACTTCGCGTCGGCCTGGAGCATGACGATGACCGGGGCCGGCATCAAGGGCGGGTCCGTGTACGGCAAGACGGACGCGAAGGGCGGAACGGTGACGGACGGCGAGGTGAACGCGGCCAAGCTGTTCGCCACGATTTATAGGGGTTTGGGCATCAACCCGCAGAAGAACTATTTCGTCGGCACCCGCCCGATCCCACTTGTGGACGCTGGCACGGAGCCGATCACGGAAGTGCTGGCGTGACGCGGCGGTCCCCTATCCTCCCGACCCCTGGGTGAACCATGCCCGCCCCACGCCCCGACACGCTCAAGCCGGTCAAGGACTTCTCCCGCACCGCCGCCACGTTCGCCGTCGCCCGCGCGGCGGGGTCGCCCACCCTTTACCTCGGGGCGGCCGACTTCAAGGTCTCGGAGGCCGACCTTTCGGCTTCGAAGCCGGAGGCGAAGGAGCTCTACGCCCACGCGAGCTACGTCACCGGGCTGGCCCTCGCCGGCAAGTGGCTCGTCTCCGGCGGGTACGACGGCAAGCTGATCTGGTGGGACACGGAGGCCCGGGCCGTCGCCCGCACCGTGGACGCCCACGCGAAGTGGGTCCGCAAGGTGGTCGCCTCGCCGGACGGCACGCTCGTCGCCAGCGTGGCCGACGACATGGTTTGTAAGCTCTGGGACGCGGCCACCGGCAAGCCCGTCCGCGAGTTGAAAGGGCACGCCGAGAAGACGCCGCAGCACTTCCCGTCGATGCTCTACGCCGTCGCCTTCTCGGCCGACGGCAAGCTGCTCGCCACCGCCGACAAGGTCGGCCACGTCGTCGTCTGGGACGTCGCCGCGGGCGAGCAACTCGCGGCCGTCGAAGCCCCCGTCATGTACACTTGGGACGCGGTCCAGCGGATGCACTCCATCGGCGGCGTCCGCTCCGCCGCCTTCTCGCCGGACGGCAAGCTCCTCGCGGTCGGCGGCATGGGCAAGGTCGGGAACATCGACCACCTCGAAGGCAAGGCCCGCGTCGAGGTCTTCGACTGGAAGGCCGGAACCCGCGTCGCCGAGTTCCCTGGCGACAAGTTCGCCGGGCTGGTGAACAAACTCGCGTTCGCCCCCGACGGGTCGTGGCTGCTCGCGGCCGGCGGGGCGGGCGAGGGCTTCGTCCAATTCTTCGACGTGGCCGCGAAGGCGGTATTGCGGCAGGAGAAGGTCGCGATCCACGTCCACGACTTCGTCCTCTCCCCGGCCGCCGATTCCCTCGTCCTCGTCGGGGCGAATAAGGTCGCGGCCTATTCGCTGGGCCTATAACAGTTGGCAGCGGCAGTTGGCAGGCGGCAGCACGAAGACTGGCCGTTTCTTCGACTGCCGCCTGCCAACTGTTCAGGGTCGGACCCATGCGCATCGTCTCATTGCTGCCGAGTGCGACCGAGATCCTCTGCTCGGTCGGGCTCCGCGAGTCGCTCGTCGGCGTCACCCACGAGTGCGACTTCCCCGCGTCCGTCGCCGGCCTGCCGAAGGTGACGACAACGCTCGTGCCCACCGACGTGAGCAGCGGTGAGATCGACGCCCTCGTCCGCGAGCGGCTCAAAACGCAGCGGGCGCTCTACTCGCTCGACCTTCCAACCCTCGAACGGCTGGCCCCCGACCTGATCGTGACGCAGGCGTTGTGCGACGTGTGTGCCGTGGCCGAGGCCGAGGTGACGGCCGCCGCGTGCGCCCTGCCGGGCCGGCCGCGGGTTGTGAACCTCGAACCGACGAGCCTCGCCGGCGTATTGGAGTCTGTCCGCACCGTCGGCCGCGCCGCCGGCATGCCCGAGCGGGCCGACGCCGTGGTGGCTCAACTCCAAACCCGAGTCGATGCGGTGGCGGAACGCTCGGCGCGAATGCCGGAACGGCCGCGGGTCCTGTTGCTCGAATGGGTCGATCCGCCGTTCTCGTGTGGGCACTGGTCGCCGGAACTGGTGGCCCTCGCCGGCGGCACCGAGTGCGTGGGCGTCGCCGGCCGGCCGTCGCGGACGCTGCGGTGGGACGAGGTCGTCGCCGCCCGGCCCGAGGTCGTCGTCCTCGCCTGCTGCGGCTTCTCGGTGGAGCGCACGCTCCGGGACGTGCCGACGCTCCGGAACTACCCCGGGTGGGCCGACCTGCCCGCCGTGCGGGCCGGCCGCGTGTTCGTGGTGGACGGCTCCGCGTACTTCAGCCGGCCGGGGCCGCGACTCGTGAACAGCCTCGAAATCCTGGCCCACGCCCTCGAACCCGGCGCTCACCCGCTCCCGACCGGCCTCACCCCCGCCCGCCGGCTCACGCCCTCGGAACTGGCCGACCCATGAAGCCCAAACTCGTCCTGTCGTGGAGTTCGGGCAAGGACGCGGCGTGGTCGCTGCACGTCCTCCGGCAGCGTGGCGAGTTCGAGGTCGTCGGCCTCGTCACCACCTTCAACGGGGCGTTCGACCGGGTGGCGATGCACGCCGTGCGGCGGGAGTTGGTCGAAGCCCAGGCGGCTGCGGCCGGGGTGCCGCTCTGGCCTGTGCCGCTGCCGTGGCCCTGCTCGAACGCCGACTACGAGTCGCGGATGCGGGCCGTGATCGAGAAGGCCCGGGGCGACGGGGTAACGCACTTCGCGTTCGGCGACCTGTTCCTCGAAGACGTGCGGGCGTACCGCTTGGCCCTCCTCGCCGGCAGTGGGTTGGTGCCCGTGTTCCCCGTGTGGGGCACCCCGGCCGACACGCCGGCGCTGGCCCGCACCATGCTCGCGGGCGGTGTGTTAGCCGTGCTGACGTGCGTCGATCCGAAGCAACTCCCGCCTACGTTCGCCGGCCGCACCTTCGACGCGAACTTGCTCGCCGACCTGCCGCCGGGAACCGATCCGTGCGGCGAGCGGGGGGAGTTCCACACCTTCTGCACCGCGGGCCCGATGTTCGACCGGCCCATCCCCGTCGCCCCCGGCGATGTCGTCACCCGCGACGGCTTCGTGTTCGCGGACTTACTCCCGGTTGGGGAGTAGCGGCCACCCGGCCTTCACCCATTCTTCCTTCGCCGGCGGGATCGGCGGCGGCAGGGGGTCGCGCTCGGGGGCCGGCGGGCGGGCCGATTCGACCTTCGTCGCCTTCGTGCGGGTGCCGCGGAGGAGTGGGTCCCGGGCGTACGGCTTCGGCATGGAACACCCGGCCAGAACGGACGCCAGCCCGGCGACGACCCCCGCCCGGAAGATTTGGTGTGCCATGCGCCGACTCACGGGCCCGGAGAACGAGCGTTCCGAATAGTATCGGCCCGGCAGGTTGGGGAAGGTGAGGCGGGGTTTGGGGGATTTGGCGGGCCGATCGTCACGTCAGCCCGAAGGCCCGCTCGTGGAGCCGGGCCACCGCTTCGACGGCGGACAGCGCCACGTCCGGCTCGCCGGTGTCGATGACGGCGTCGAGGTCGGGCCAGAGCCACGAGAGTCCCTCGTCGGCTACGGCGAGGGCGGCCGCCTGGCGGATCGCGGGCTCCTCTCCGGAGAGGCCGTCGGCGAACTCGCGGAGCGCGGCCCGCTCGCCGAGGCGGGCGAGGGCGGCGGCGGCGGCCTTCCGGGTAAACGGGTCGGCGTCGCGGCGGACGCCGTTCAGCACGGCCACGACCTCACGCGTGCGGACAGGGTCGTGCCAGCCGAGCGAGCCGCACGCCGCACGTCGAACCGCCGCGTCGCCGCTCTTGGCCGCCTTCAGCAAGACCGCCTCGACGACCTCGCCCCCGTGGCCCCGTAACGCGCCCAGCACGACCACCGTCGGGGCCGCCGCCCGGCCCCCGAGCAGCGCCCGCGCCAGCCCCGCGAGCATCGGCCCGTGGGCGACGGCCGTCGAGTGCGTCAGGCTCCGCACGGCGTCCGCCCAACCGGTGGTTCGGCGGTCGGGGAGCGACGGGAAGAGTGCCGCCACGTCGGCCCGCAATTCAGTTAAGCATACGAGGACGGCCCGCCGCTCGTTGCCGGACGACACGGGGAAGCGGAGCCGAAGCCGGCGGGGGGCCTCGGCCAGCCAGCGGCGGCGGCGGTCGACCGACTCCCACAGGCGGACGGCCTGGCGGTCGGCCGCGGCCCGGGTCGGGTCGTCGAAGTGGCGGGACCAGCGGCCGAGCCGGCGGAAGAGGCGTTCGGCCTCGACCACGGCCGCCGTCACCCACGGGTCGGCCGTCGGCGGGGCCGTCTCACCGACGTGGGCGAGGTGGTCGGCCGCACCGAGTTGAACGAGCGAGGCCGGGTCGAGTGGGCCGAGTCGCGCCGCCCGGGCGGTGAGCGTGAGGGCCGACAGGGCGTGGCGACCCAGGGGCGACTTCGGGTCGGACAGGGCCGCCCCGAAGTTCGGGAAGGCGACGGCTTCGGCCGCGAGGAGTGACCCGTCCGACGCTTCGGACACGCAGCGGAGGACGGCGGGCAGCGCGGCCTCGTGCCCGTGGCGTCGCAGGGCGGCGGCGATGGCGGGGCGGTGGCGTGCCTGTTCGGCCGGGTCGCGGCCCGGCGGGCGGACGAGGAGCCGTTCCAACATCGGCCCGGCGGCCGCCCCGCCGATATCGGCCGCGGCCCGGACGCGGTCGGCGAAGCGCTCTCCGGAACGGAGCACGTCCGCGACTTCCTCCGCCCGGCCTTCGGCGAGCAGTTCCGTTAGCTTCGTTCTCGTGAGTTCGAGTGGCGTACCGACCGGCCGCACGCCGCCGGTCGCGGGGCGGCGGA
>JANPKP010000343.1:0-9819 GCA_031426095.1 Gemmataceae bacterium | reverse complement strand
CGGACGGGCACCGGGAGGTGCCAAAGCTGATGACGTTCCTCCGGGCGGCCGGGGCGATCTTCCGGCCCGACGAGTGCCGGGCGTACATCCGCCACTGCGGGTACGGCGTGGCCGCTACACCGCTAGCGAATTGACACTAATTCCCACCGCGGCCAATTGTGTTCTATAATACAATTCAACAGTCGTTACATCATTCTTTCCCGCCGGCGGGCATCGGGTGTGATGACTCGGCGGTCCACAAACGCTCCCATCCGCTCCTGCGTCGCCATTAAGGCGAATGTGATCACCGGTAGGGCCGGTTCGTCTGTCGCGGGCGAAAGTAGCCATCCCGAAGCGCGTCCCGCTGGTCCTCGGCCGTGCGACATAAGGCCGAAAGGGATTTCTCAACCCGTCCGCCGCGCTGCCTAACTGAACCGACTAACTCGCGCGACTCACCAATGGCACCCGCGGTCCTCCGGTTTGGTGGGCCGTGTGGCGTGCGGGATGGCCGTCCACCGTCTTCCGCCGCGAGTAGGTCGTCACTGGCGAACCCGATCACTCGACGGCGCGACGGATTCTTACCGTTTGCCTTCATAATCAGGGATGGCCACCATGATGCGTTCGAACGCTGCGTCTTTGCTCCGGGGCTTCACACGATACGCAAAACCGCGTCAGGCCCCGTTCCGGAACAGGCCACGTCCTCGCGTTCGGCTCGAACTTCTGTGCCTGGAAGACCGTACCTCGCCGGCAGTCCTGTTAGGCACGACGGCGAACAGCTTTGCGGTCCTCGGCGGATCGACGGTGACCAACACCGGCCCGTCCGTCATCACGGGCAACTTGGGCGTGGGCCCGGGAACCGCGATTACAGGCTTTCCCCCGGGGATCGTGCTCGCGCCGGGAGCCCTGCACGCGGCGGACGCGGTCGCCCTCCAGGCCCAGTCCGAGACGACGACCGCCTACGACCTGCTCGCGGGCCTGTCCGCCACCGGCACGTTGACGGGGCAGGACCTCGGCGGGCTGACGCTGCTGCCGGGCGTATACTTCTTCGCGAATACGGCACAGCTAACGGGCACGCTCACGCTCGACGGCCAGGGCGACCCCAACGCCACGTTCGTCTTCCAGATCGGCAGCACCCTGACCACGGCGAGCAGTTCCTCCGTCGTCTTCGTCAACGGCGCCACGCAGCAAGAAGTCTACTGGCAGGTCGGCAGTTCCGCGACGCTCGGCACGGCGACCCGATTCGCGGGTAACATCGTCGCGCTGACCAGCATCTCGCTCGGGACCGGCGCGAGCATTTCGTGCGGGAGGGCTCTGGCGCGCAACGGGGCCGTGACGCTGGACACCAACAGCATCGTCAACGACTGCGCCAACACGCCGGGCAGCATCTCGGGACGCAAGTTCGAAGACCTCAACGGCGACGGGATCGAGCAGCCCGCGGAGCCGGGGTTGTCCGGCGCGACCGTCTACCTCGACGCCGACGGCGACGACACCCTCGACGCCGGGGAAACGTCCGCGATCTCAGGCGTCGGTGGCTTCTACTCCTTCGCCAATCTCGCCCCCGGCACTTACGTCGTGCGGGAAGCTCGGCAATCCGGTCTGGTCCAGACGACGGCCGATCCGTTGCCCACCACGTTGACCAGTGGGCAGAACGTGACCGGCGTCGATTTCGGCGATTATCGGCTGGTGTCGATCGGCGGCTCGGCGTTCGATGACCTGAACGGCAACGGCTCCCGCGACCCCGGCGACGCGGGCGCGGCCGGCGTCACGGTCTTCCTGGATGCCAACGGCAACGGCACGCTTGACGCGGGTGAAGTCGGCACGGTGACCGACGCCGACGGCACTTTCGTCTTCGACGACGTCGGGCCGGGCACGTACCGGGTCCGGCAGGTGCAGCCCGCGGGGACCGTACGGACGTCGGCCAACCCGGCCGACATCGCGGCCGCCAGCGGGGCCGACGTCGGCGGCGTTCTGTTCGGCAACTTCCCGGTGGCGTCGCCCCTGCCGGTCCCACTACTGCTGCCGCTCGCACCCACCACCGACGTCGCCCCCGGGGGGGACGCGAGCAAGCGGATGTTCCTGGGGTCGACCCCGGGCACGACCCCGCCGGGCCGGACGGTGCCGGACTTCGCCGCCCTCGGGAGCGTGTCGGCCGGCCGCCGGCCGACGTTCGTCGCCACCGCCGAGGGGGCCGGCGGCGGGCTAGTGCGGGTGTTCGACCTGACCGCCGGTCGGGAGCGGTTCCGGTTCCGCCCGTTCCCCGGCAACCCCGGCGGGGTGCGGGTGGCGACGGCCGACCTGACCGGCGACGGCATCCCCGACGTCGTGGCCGGGGCCGGCCCCGGCGGTGCCCCGCGGGTGATCGCGTACGACGGGAACACCAGGGCGGTGCTGTTCGACTTCCTGGCGTTCGAGGCCTCCTTCGCCGGCGGGGTGAACCTGGCGGCCGGCGACTTCGACGGCGACGGGCGGGCCGACCTGGTGGTGACGCCGGACGCGGGCGGCGGCCCGCGGGTGCGGGTGTTCAACGGGGGCGACCCGGGGCGGGTGCTGGCCGACTTCTGGGGGATCGGGGACCCGGCCTTCCGCGGCGGCGCCCGGGCGGCGGTCGGCGACCTGAACGCCGACGGGGTGCCGGACCTGGTCGTCGGGGCCGGCCCCGGCGGCGGCCCGCGGGTGGCCGTGTGGGACGGCCGGTCGGTCCGCGGGGGGGTGCCGTCGGCCGCCATAGCCGACTTCTACGCCTTCGAGCCGGGGCTGCGGACCGGCGTCTACCTCGCGGTCGGCGACGTGGACGGGGACGGGGCGGCCGACCTGATCGTCGGGGCCGGGCCGGGCGGCGGCCCGCGGGTGGTGGTGTTCGCCGGCCGGACCCTGCTGGGCGTCACCCCGTCGGCGTCGGCCACCTTCTTCGTCGGGGACGCGTCCGCCCGCGGCGGGGTGTCGGTGTCGGCCGTGGACGTCGACGGGGACGGCCGCACGGAGTTGCTAACCGGTGCCGGTCGGGGGTACCTGCCGCGGGTGCGGTTCTCCGATCCGCGGACGGGGGCGACGCTGGACGAGTTCGCTGCCGAGTACCAGGAGTTCCTGGGCGGCATCGAGGTGGGCTGACGCCGCCCCCGCGGCCGATCTGGCGGCCGCGGGCGTGACGCCCGCGGACCTGGCCGGGGCGATCTTCCGGGTGGGGGCGGGCGTGCGGCACGCGGCCGAGGGGGTCGGACTGGCGTTCGCCCTGAGCAACGGGGACGTGAGCGTGCAGAAGGTGGCGGGCGATCCGCGACGACGTTCGCCCGCCTGACCCGCTGAACCCCGCGCGTCACCCCGCGTCGGCCGCCCCGGCCTCGACCCGGGCGACCTTGTAGAACCCCGCGACCCGGAACGGCCCGCCCCGGCTCACCTCGACGACCGCGTCCCCGCCGCCCGACTGGTACACCACGAACGACACGCCGGCCGTCTCCTCGCCGCCCTGGCGGTAGTCCCGCTCGGCCGCCGCGACCGCCTCGCCCAACGTCGGGTAGTCGGCCGGCAGGGGGACGAACGCCCGCGTAGTCGATGTGGTCCCAACGGAGCGACAGGACCTCGGACGGGCACCGCAGGCCCCCCGAAACGGGCCAACGCGAGGATCGTCCGCCACGTCGGGTTCGCCACGGCCATGACGGCGGCCGCGTCTTCGGCCCGGACGTAGTGCCGGCGCTCGGGCGGGTTGTGGTCCTTGCCCCGCACGTCGGCGAACGGGTTCTCGGGGACGAGGCCGACCTTGCGGGCCTGCTCGAACAACATTTTGGCCATCTTCAGCCGGCGGAAGACACTCGCCCCGGTCAGCCCGCGGGCCTGGTAGGCGGCCTTGAACCCCTCGGCCGCCGCGGGGGGGACGGCCCGCAAGTCGGCGGACGCCCCGACGAAGGCGGCCAGGTCGTCGGTGACGCGGCGGACGGTCACGACGGTGGCGGGCTCGCCCGCTCCCTCATGCGGGTCGGCACCGACGAGGCCGAGAGCCGGGCCCTGTGGGACGACGTGAACCTGCGGTCCAACCGCGCCCGCCTCACCGGGTACAACCGCCTCGCCGCCAAGGCCGGGACGGCCACCGTGTACGCCGTGGCGTCGAACGCCGACCAGGTGGTCGACACCGCGAAGGTGCCCGACCCGAAGGGCGACCCGCTCCTCGTCGGCCACCAGATCGGAGACGGCGACCGCGGCCGGGTGCTGGCCTTCGCCGGGTTCGACTCGTACCTGTGGGAGCGGCTCGGCCAGCCGGCCACGCGGCAGGGGGTGGAGCTCCACCACCGCTTCCGGCGGCAGCTCGTACTCTGGCTGGCCCACCAGGAGGAGGACGAGGGGCAGGTGTACGCCCGCCCCGACTTCCGCCGCCTCGCCGTCGGGGCCAAACAGTCGGTGTAGGGGGCACGTCCGGTGGAGGCGGTGAGTGCGTCATGCCGACGGATGGGATACGCGGCGAACCAGGGACCGGCTATCCCTGTGAACGTTTACCCAAAATCGTTAATTATTTACTCACGTTCGTTAGCACTCGCTGATAGTGTAGTAATTGATCAAAATTCAGTAACGCCTCCGAGAAGGTTCACTTTAACCCAACACACTTCTCAAGCGTCCTTTAGTACGTGAGCCATCTCGATGACAACCACCTCCTCCAAGGTTTTGTCAATGATTACTTCGGCTAGTCCGCGGTTCATTGTCGCGGCCCTGCTCGCGGCGTTGCTCGGCTCGAACGCCTCGGCGATCCCATATTACTGGGACACCGACGGCCAGGGTACCCCGGGCTTCGGCACGGCAAGCGGCACTTGGGGAACCAGTACCTTCTGGGGGATAGACGCAAGTGGCAGCGGCGCCACCGCCAACACCACCATCACCACGGCCGATACCGTGAACTTCGGCACCGCGACCTTCGGCCTCGGATCAGGCACCGTCGGGGTCGCCGGCACGGTCAGCGTGAATGGCATCGTCTTCGGCTCCGCCTCGGACCCGATCGCCCTGTCCGGCGGTACTCAAATCACCTTGGGCGGCACCACCCCCACCATCACGGTCAACAACGCCACGAACACCATCAGCACGAGGATCGTTAACGCTACCAACAATGCCACCAGTGGACTGACCAAGGCCGGCACCGGGGAACTCGTGCTCTCCGGCACTGGGAGCAGCATCGCTGGTGATGCGAATACTGGCAATAATATCGGGATTCGGCTCAGCGCGGGCACGCTCACGGTGTCCGGGGGGAGCCTCACCACTGCGACTAACGGCAAAGGGATCGGCACGTTCAGCGGGGACGGTGGCAGTTTCAAGCAAACCGGCGGCACGGTGACCGTCAATGCCACAGGCGACCTCATTGTCGGATGGAACTCCTCCTCGACATTCACGCTTTCCGGCGGGACGACCAGCGCTGCCAACATCCGCCATCAGGACTCCGGCGCTGCCGTGATCACCATCAGCGGCACGAATACGACGACCGTCGGAACCGTGACCCACACGACCGCCGGCGGCGGCACCGACAGTCTCACGGTCAACTTGAACACCGGCGGGACTCTGGCGGCCAACACCCTGGTCATGAACTTGAGCGGTGGCGCGGTGTCAGCAGGCAACCACTCATTGAACGTAAACTTCGACGGCGGGACGCTGCGGGCCCGCAGCACCGCGAACCTGATCGCCGCCACGCCCACGGGAACCAGCACCCGGGCCATCAACGTGACTGTTAAGGCGGGCGGGGCATTCTTCGACAGCAGCGGATTCACTGCCACCATCCTTCAACCAATCCTGCACGACTCCGCTCTTGGAGCATCCCCCGACGGCGGCTTGACGCTCAACGATACGGCGGTCACCAAGGGAGTCTTGGTTCTCACCGGCGCCAACACCTACACCGGCGCGACGACGGTCACCGCGGGCACGCTGCAATTCGCCAAACAGACGTCACTCTACAACAACACCACGGGAAGCTGGACCGCAGCCAACATCAATGTGAAGAGCGGGGCCAAGCTCGCGCTGAACGTCGATTCCGCAGGCACCAACGGATTTACAAGCACCAGTCTGGACACCCTACTCACCAACATTTCGGTGGCAGGCAGCGCCACAGCGGGCCTGCAGTCCGGAGCCATCCTCGGCTTCGACACCAGCACCGCCACGGGCACCACCTTTACTCAGGGCAACGCCATCGCGGATTCCACGGGCGCCAGTGGCGGGGCGATCGGAGTGACCAAACTCGGCGCCGGCACTCTCGTACTGGACCAGGCCAACACCTATACCGGTGCGACGACCGTGAGTGCGGGAACCCTTCAGCTCAACGGTTCGCTCACCGGTGCCGGTGCGGCGGTCGGCGTTTCCGGCGGCACGCTCGGCGTCGGCGCGAGCGCGAACGTCGCGCGAGACATCAACCTCTCCAGCGGAGCGGTCACTCTGGCCGGCGCGGTGGCCGGCTCCTTCACGGTCTCGGGCGGCGCGGCATCCACCAGCGCCGGGTCCCCCACCGTCACCGTCGCCAACTTCTCCGCCCCCGCCGCCGGCACGGTGGCGGCAACCGTCCCCCTCACCATCACCAGCACGCTGGCCATGCCGAGCGGAACCAGCGCTACCCTGACGGGCGGGACGTCTTTCACCGCCCAAGGCGCCAACCTGGCCAACAACGGCACCGCCCGCACCCTCACCCTCTCCGGCGGGACTTTGGCGTTGAGCACTGTCACCGCTGGAGGAGGGGCATCCGTGACCGTGAATAACCCGAGCTTCGAGACCGACGCGGGGGTCGCAAACAGCTTCCAGTACAAGAGTCCGGCCGCGATCACGGGTTGGACCAACACCGGTACGGGTGCTGGGTGGGGCATCGAACAGGGAAGCAGCCGAACCTTCGCGCCTGCAGCGGCACCCAACGGCACCAAATGGGCGTTTGTCCAAGGCGCACAGACGATGAGCCAAACCATCACCATCGCCACGGCCGGCTATTACACGGTTTCGTTTGCCGATGTCGGTCGTGCGGGTGTAAATGGTCCACTTAATGTGCAAGCGTTCTTTGACACTTCGGCTGCCACGTCCGTCCTCACTCCTTCGCAGAGCGCGTGGACTTCCCGCACCAGCAATCTCGTGTTTCTTTCTCCGGGCACTCACGTCCTCAACTTTGCTTTCACCAACGCATTGGGCGGCGACAAGTCCTCGGATCTCGACAACGTTACAGTGACGGGAGCCGCCACGGCTGCTAGCGTCAACCTTCCCGCTACGAGCATCGCCGCCACCGCCAGTTCCGTGCTCGACCTGAGCGCGAGCGCCGGCGCCCACAACCTGGCCAGCCTGAATCTGACGGCCGGGGCCACCACCACGGCCCTGAGCCTCAGGAACGGCGTGAGCCTGACGCTCAACGGCGATGCCAGCAACAATGCCATCTCGGCCACGGGCACCGCCGGCCAGACCGCCAGCATAGTGCCCAACGTGACCAGCCCACCCAGCCTGATCATCGCTGTCGGCAAGAACATCTCGGTCGATTCCGGCGTCACGCTCACCGTGCAGTCGGTGATCAGCGGCGGCCCGGTCACCAAGATCGGCGGCGGCACGCTAACCCTCACCGGCACGAACACCTACGCTGGCGCAACGCAGGTGAACGCAGGCACGCTCACGGTCAACGGCGTCCACGCGGGCGGTGGCGCTTACGCGGTGAACGCGGGAAGGCTGAACGGCTCGGGCACGACCCCCGCGCTCGTGACCGTCGCCGCCGACGCGACGCTCGCCGGGGGCGATCCCACGTCCAACACGCTCAACACGCTCACGCTCTCCGGCGGGTTCACCACCGCCGCGAACAGCAAGATCGGCGTGCGGATCCTCGCGGACGTTGGCGACACGGGGTCGCTGAACCCCACCTCGAACTCCTTCCTCAAGATCACCAACGGGGGGGCCACGACGATCGACCCCGGGACGGTGTTCGTCCTGAGCAGCTCACTGACCTTGGACACGGACAACAATCACATTTACCGCATCGCCGCGGGGACCGGCGACCAGTCGGCGCTGGTCAGCAACCCGATCCAATTCGATACCACGGGGTTGTCGAACGGCACCTCGTTCACTTACTCGCTCTCGAGCGACGGCGTTGACGGCGGGAGCCTGTACCTGAACATGACCCCCGTTCCGGAGCCGGCGACGGTCGGGTTGTTCGCGGCGGCCGGCCTCCTGGCCCTCCGCGTGCGCCGGTCCCGGGAGCACGCATTGTTCACCTCCGCGTATCCGCGCATCAGGGGGTGACGGGCGGCCCGGTGGAGATCGTGTTCGTGGATCAGTGCGACACCGGTGGGCTGCGGCGGCCCGAGCGGCCGACCACGGAATCGAGCTGGATGTGCGAAGCGCACGGAGGCGAAGAAGGGGCCGTGCCGTTGCCGCGGCGGCGGGTGTTGGAGCAGGCGTTCGGCTTGCCGGGCCGGTTCCGCCGCCTGGCGAGGGACTACGAGCGGTCGGGTGAGACGCTGGCGGGGTGGCACCGGCCCGCCTTCCTCACCATGACTCTCGGACAGTGTCGCTTTGAAAGACAGTATCAGGCTTTTGTGTCGGATCGCATTGTCCGGGGATAATAACAAATCCTCGTCATTCCCGGGAGGCCGCGGATGGCTACCAATGAGGTGGATGTGATCGGTCAATTCAACGCCAAGACCAAGCCGATGTGGGCCAGTACAGGCCAGTGACACGAGTCCTGTTTGGTCCGACAGCAAATCTCAGTTTCTTCGAGAGCAGTGTAAGAGGCCGTCTAGGATTTCGGTTTCGGCTTCGTTCGCGGTCGCTCGAGCAGGTGGTCGTCCCGGTTCCGCTCGGGAAGGGCGAACCGGGACATGCGGTGGATGGCGCTGATGCAGATCCACGCCTCACTGCTCTTCGGGTGGTGTTCGTAGTCCTTCGAGAGCCGCCGGTACCGCCCGAACCAGCCGAACGTCCGCTCGACCACCCACCGCCACGGCTGGACCTCGAACCCGACCGCCCCGTCCCGCCGGGTCACGACCTCCACCACCCACCGGGCGTTCGCCGCGACCCAGGCGGCCAACGCCTCGGCCCGGTACGCCGAGTCGGCCCACACCTTGAGGAGCCGGGGCATCGTCTTCCCGACCCGCTTGAACACCCCGACGGCCCCGTCCCAGTCGGTCGGGGAGGCCGGCAGGACGGCCAGCCCCCAGATCAGCCCGAGGGTGTCAACGAGCAGGTGCCGCTTGCGGCCGGCCACCTTTTTTCCCCCCGTCGTACCCCTTCGGGCCGCCGGCCTCGGTCGTCTTCACGCTCTGGCTGTCCACGATGCCGGCACTCGGCGATTCCGCCCGCCCGAGGAGTTTGCGGACGTTCCGCCGCAGAACGTCGTGGAGCCGCTCCCAGACGCCCCGGTCC
The DNA here is from genome assembly GCA_031426095.1 of Gemmataceae bacterium. Taxonomy (GTDB): domain Bacteria; phylum Planctomycetota; class Planctomycetia; order Gemmatales; family Gemmataceae; genus JANPKP01. Next base: position 498 of record JANPKP010000343.1, on the reverse strand, counting down.
CGCCACGTGTAGAAGTAGTAGGCGACGGTCTTCCAGGGCGGGAAGTCGTGCGGCAGCATCCGCCAGGCGGCCCCCGTCCGGGCCAGGTAGAAGACGGCGTCGGCGATGTCCTTGCGGTCATACGTCCGCTTCCGCCCGGCCGGCCCCCGGGGCTGGGGGAACAGGTGCTCGGTGTTGGCCCACTGGAGGGCCGTGAGGTCACTCGGGTACGGCGTCCGTGCGTTCATCCCGACAGGATAAGCCCGGCCCCGGGTGTCCCGAAAGCTTAATTTCTAGACGGCCTCTGATCGCCTTGTAAAGTCAGGACTTCATCGAGGAACTGTGTGTTCATGAGGCATCGGATCATCTTGCCTCGGATGCTGTCTGGAGTTCCCCGCGAACGGTGGACAGCGGGAAAGCGGTGTAGACTCCGATCCCGAGGAGGCACGCCGATGGCCGGTACGCGCAAGGGTTGCCCGCCGGAGTTCGAGCTCGCGGCGGTGACGATGATCGCCGAGC
>JANPKP010000342.1:0-4244 GCA_031426095.1 Gemmataceae bacterium | reverse complement strand
GCATCGGCCGACTTCCGGCCCTGCTCCAGGGCGTGTCGCTCGGTGGCCGTGAGGGGGCGGACAAAGGTTCGTGCCTTGTTCATCCGGGCAGGATACGACCCCGCACGGATTCGCAAATCGTCAGGATCGAGCCTGCACTAGCCCTCGAAGACTTCGACAAGATCCGCACCGGCTCCGATGGCCTCATCGAGTGCTACAAGGATGCCTCCTGGCGGATCAACGACACCGACAAGTACCTGCTCTTCAGCAACGACTTCCTCCGACGGGTCGAGAACCTCCAGAAGGCGGCCAAGGACAAGAACACCGACGCCGCGGCCCTGGCGTACGTCGACTTGACCCTGACGTGCGTGAAGTGCCACCAGTACCTCCGGGATACACGGATCGGTTTCGCCCCGGACCTCTCACCGCTCACCCCGAACCCCGTGGCTTCGAAGTGACGATAGCCGGTGTGGCATGGAAGCTTTTCGAGAGTGTGTACGCAAAGATTCTCGCCGCACGTTGTTCTCAGCGATGCCGACCCGTCGGCCGGCGGTCGGGGGAGTGCTCCGGGCTCGGGTCGACCGGCCCGCCCGGTATTGCCGACCTACGTCATTGCGTCTCGGGGTCGTTCGAGGGGTCGCACCGGTGACCCGGCCGCCTGTCCGCAGGATGGGTTATCGTGGAGAGCGTCCTGACCGTGCTGCTCGCCGGGGGCAAGGGAACCCGGCTCGACCCGCTCACCCGGGACCGGGCCAAGCCGGCCGTCCCGTTCGCCGGGATGTACCGGATCGTCGATTTCGCCCTGTCCAACTGCCTCAACAGCGGGCTCCGCCAGGTCCTCGTCCTGACACAGTACAAGTCGCTCAGCCTGGAGACCCACGTCGGCCAGGGGTGGCCCGGTTCTTCCACCCCGAGTTCGGCCAGTGGCTGGCCGTCGCCTCCCCCCAGCAGCGGGTCGGCGACGACTGGTACCTGGGGACGGCCAATGCCGTCTACCAGAACCTGTACTCGGTCGAGAAGTCAGGGGCCGAGGTCGTCCTCGTGCTGGCCGCCGACCACATCTACAAGATGGACTACCGCCGGATGCTCGCGTTCCACCGTGGCCACGGCGGTCCGGCCACCGTCGCCACCTTGCGGGTTCCGGTGGCCGAGGCGGCCGGGCAGCTCGGGGTGGTCGAGGCGGACGCCGAGTCGCGGGTAATTGGGTTCCAGGAGAAGCCGGACCGCCCGGCCACGGTCCCAGGGGACGACGGACACTGCTTCTCGTCGATGGGGATCTACGTGTTCACGACGTCATTCCTGGTCGACGAGCTGCGGGCGAGCGCGGAGGGGCCGGACCCGGGTCACGACTTCGGAACCCACATCCTGCCCCGGCTGATCGGCCGGCAGGCGGTCCGGGCGTTCACCTTCTCGGGACGGGGGACGGGGGCCGCCGAGTACTGGCGTGACGTTGGTACGGTGGACGCCTACTACCGGGCGAACATGGACCTGCTGGCCGACCCGCCGGGGCTCGACCTTTACGACCGGGCGTGGCCGGTGTACAGCTTCCAGCCGAGCTTCCCGCCCCCGCGGGTGGCTGTCCCGCTCGAGCCGGCCGGGCGGCCCGCCGGCGGCCCGCGGCGGAACATGTTCGCGAACGGGACGGTGTCCGAGGGGTGGGTGCGGGGGTCGGTCGTCGGGTTCGACTGCCGGGTCGAGTCCGGGGCCGTGGTCGAGGACAGTATCCTGTTCGACGGGGCTGTGATCGGGGCGGGGGCGGACGTCCGGCGAGCGATCCTGGACAAGAGGGCGCAGGTACGACCCCGTGCCCGGGTCGGGATCGACGTGGCCGCGGACCGGGCGCGGGGGTTCGAGGTCAGCCCGGGCGGAGTCACGTGTGTGCCGAAAGGCATGGTAGTGGAGGCCGGCGGCTGAGTGCACCGGCTGTTTAGCCGGACCTGTATCAAGAGGGCGGGGAAGCTGCTAAAGTCGCCGCCGCTGGCGCTCGGGTAAATCTGCGGTGCGGCCGCCCCCATCGCCCGACCCTGGACAACACGATCGGCAGCAACGCTGACCGCTCTGCCGTCAGGGGGATGTGAAGGGTTAGCCCCAGGAGCCTCCGATGCCCGAGATGATGAAGTGTTTCGTGATGCACGGCATCGGCAAGGTCGGCCTGATGGAGAAGCCCGTCCCACGCCCGGGACCGAGCGACGCCGTAATCCACACGACCGCGGCGCTAGTCTGCACGTCCGACACCCACACCGTGGCGGGTGCCATCGGCGACCGCCACGGCCTGACGCTCGGGCACGAGGCCGTCGGCGTGATCCACGAGATGGGCGAACTCGCGGCCGCGGGCGGGCTGTTCAAGGTCAGCCAGCGTGTTGCCGTCAGCGCCATCACGCCGTGCTACGTCTGCGACAACTGCCAGCGCGGCTACCCGAGCCAGTGCGGCGGGATGCTCGGCGGGTGGAAGTTCGCCAACGTCAAGGACGGCAGTTTCGCCGAATACTTCCACGTCAACAACGCCGCGGCCAACCTCGCGCCCATCCCCGACGGCCTCACCGATGAGCAGGCCGTGTACTGCTGTGACATGCTCTCCACTGGATTCGTCGCGGCCGAGAACGCGAACATTCCCATCGGCGGCAGCGTGGCGGTGTTCTCGCAGGGGCCGGTGGGTTTGATGGCGACCGTCGGCGCTCGCCTCCGGGGTGCGGGGCTGGTCGTCGGCGTCGAGTCCGTGCCGAACCGCGTTGCGCTAGCGATGAAATACGGGTGCGACGTGGTCGTGGACTTCACCAAGGAGGACCCGGTCGAAGCGATTCTGAAACTCACTGGCGGGAAAGGGGTGGATTCGTCGATCGAGGCCTTGGGTTCGGCGGGGACCTTCGCCGCGTGCGTGACCGTGACGCGCCCGGGCGGAACCATCTCCAACGTCGGCTACCACGGCGACGGCGACAGCGTCCCGATCCCGCGGCTGGCCTGGGGCGTGGGGATGAGCGACAAGACCATCCGAACGGCCTTGTGCCCCGGCGGCTCGGAGCGGATGGGCCGCCTGCTGCGACTGATCGAGACGGGGCGTGTCGATCCCCTCGCGCTGACGACGCACTGGTTCCCCTTCAAAGACATCGGGAACGCGTTCAGGATGATGCAGACCAAAGAGGACGGGATGATTAAGCCGCTGATCTCGTTCGTGTAGCTCGACTTGCCTTCCGGGCGATCGAAGGGCTCCATGTGGACGAGCACATCTGTGACGGACTCGACGGCGACGTTTATTGCGCCCTCGACCCGCCCCCCGAGGACGTGCGCTTCCTGTAAGGGTGAGGGCTTGGTCCGCCTGGACGTGGAGGTCGGCCACACCCGACGCACTGGACCGATCCGCCTACCCGACTCGCGTGGGCGGGTCAAGCGGCTTGGAGGTCCCGGCGAGTCAACCAGCGGCCGGAGATAGGGGAAGGGTCTATGGGGTTCAGATCAGAATCCGTTCGATCTCGTCGAGGGTGATCTCGTCGCTCGTCCGGTCGTAGAGCTTGGTTGTCCGCGGCGACTCGTGGGCGGCGATGGCCTGGGCGTTCTCGATGGTCCCGCCGTTCCCCAGGTAGGCGGTAATCCCGGTCGCCCGGAACGTGTGGTTGCACGTCGTCTCGGGCAGGCCGGCCGCCGCCGCCCGCCGCTTCACCATCCGCAGGGCATCGTTCCGGGTCATCTGACGGCCCGTGAGCAACCCGCGCCGGGTGACGGACTGGAAGAGGGGACCCTTCTTGTCGGTGTCGATCCCGCCGGCGAGCAGGTAGGCGTCGAGGTACGACTCGGACGTGTGGTGGACCGGCACCTGGTGCTGCTTCCCGCCTTTCTCCCGGAACCGGAACCACCACCGCTTGCCGTCCTGGTAGTAGTCCTCGACCCGGAGGGAGACGGTCGCGCTCACCCGGGCGAAGCTGAAAACCATGACCGCGATGAGCGCCCGGTCCCGCAGGCCGGAGAGCTTCGCCGTGTCGATGGAGTCGAGGAGCCGTCGGGCCTGCTCCGTATCCAGGACCGGTGTCTTGCCGCGTTTGACGACGTGCTTTGGCCCGCGGACGGAGGCCGCAGGGTTCATGGCGAGGACTTGGCCGACGACGAGCCAGTCGAAGAGCATCCGGACGGCGGCTAGTGTCAATTCGCTAGCGGTGTAGCGGCCACGCCGTACCCGCAGTGGCGGATGTACGCCCGGCACTCGTCGGGCCGGAAGATCGCCCCGGCCGCCCGGAGGAACGTCATCAGCTTTGGCACCTCCCGGTGCCCGTCCG
>JANPKP010000341.1:0-5147 GCA_031426095.1 Gemmataceae bacterium | reverse complement strand
ACGACGCGGCCGGCGAGGCTCGGCGTGGGGATCCGGCGGACGTGGGCGGCCTTCAGGCGGGCGGCCTCGGCGAGCAGGTGGCCGACCTCGCCGGCGGTGAGGTCGATTAGGTTCAGGAAGTGTCGCATCGGGGGTCGGGCCCCTCAAAGGGGAGAAGCCCACGGACATCCGTCCGCGGGCTTCGGTTCACGGAATCCGGTCCGCCGGGCCGCCTACCCGGCGTGGGCCAACAGAACGTCGTCGATGACGTCGCACCCCTCGTCGATCTGCTCGTCGCCGATCGTTAGGGCGGGGAGCAGGCGGAGAACGGTCGTGTGCGTGCAGTTGACGAGCAGGCCCTTGGCCAAACAGGCCTGCACCACGGCCGCCCCCTCGACGGCCAGTTGGACCCCGATCATGGTCCCCTTCACCCGGACGTCCTGCACGAGCGGGCACTTCGCCTTCAGAGCCTGGAAGCGGGCGTGGAAACGCTCGCCGATCTGGCCGGCCCGCTCCAGCAGGCCCTCCTGCTCGATGGTCTCGATGGTGGCGATGGCCGCGCGGGCGGCGACCGGGTTGCCGCCGAAGGTGGCCGCGTGGGTGCCGGGCTTGAGTTTGTCGGCGACCTCGGGCGTGGCGAGCAGCCCGCCCATTGCGATGCCGCCGGCGAGGGCCTTCGCCAGCGTCACGATGTCGGGCTTCACGCCCCAGTGCTGGTGGGCGTACCACTTTCCGGTGCGGCCGAGGCCGGTCTGGACCTCGTCGAGTATGAGCAGCAGTCCGTTCTTGTCGCAGAGCGCCCGCAGCCCTTCGAGGAACCCGGCCGGCGGGAGGTTGATGCCGCCCTCGCCCTGGATCGGCTCCAGAAGGATGGCACAGGTTTCGTTGTCGATCTGCTTGGCGACCGCGTCGAGGTCGCCGAACGGGGCGTAGGCGAAGCCCGGCAGCATGGGCTCGACGCCGTGGTGGTACTTCGGCTGAGCGGTGGCGGTGAGCGAGCCCATCGTCCGGCCGTGGAACCCGCCGGTCATGGTGATGATGCGGTAGCGGCCCTTCGGCTTGCCGTAGAGCCGGGCGAGCTTGATGGCCGCCTCGTTCGCCTCGGTGCCGCTGTTGCAGAAGAAGCTTCGGCCGTCGAAGTCGGTCCTCTCGCCGAGCATCCGGGCGAGTGTGGCCTGCGGCTCGGTGTACCAAGTGTTCGGGACGTGGATGAGCTGGCCGACCTGATCCCGGACGGCCTCGACCACCCGCGGCGGGCAGTGGCCGAGGATGCCGCAGCCCCACCCGGGGAAGAAGTCGAGGTAACGGTTCCCCTCGGCGTCCCACACCCACGACCCGTCGCCGCGGACGAGGCAGACCGGGTAGCGGGTGTAGTTCCCGATCAGGTGCCGCTTGGCGGTGGCGATGACCTGCTCGGACGTGACGGTTTCGGTGGCGGTCATGGTGGTGGTGTCGAACTCCGGGGCGACGGAACTCAGCGGGTGATTTCGGTGCCGGTGAAGCGGTCGCTCACGAACACATCGAGCAGCGAATACGGCACCCGGCCGTCAAGGATGAGGGCCGACTTCGCCCCGGCGGCCAGTGCCTCGAAGCACGCCTCGACCTTCGGCACCATGCCCCCGTCGATGACGCGGGACGCGATCAACCCGCGGCACTCGGCCTCGGTCAGTTTCGGGATCAGCGAGCCGGGCTCGGAGCGGTCACGGAGGACGCCGGGGGTGTCGGTCAGGAAGATCGCCCGGTCCACGGCCAACGCCCCGGCGACGGCTGACGCGGCCGTGTCGGCGTTCACGTTCAGCCAGCCACCACCCTCCCGCCACGCCAGTGACGGGATCACGGGGATATAGCCCCCGCTCAGAACGTCTTCGATCCTCGACACCAAAACCCGCGTCGGCCGGCCGACCAGTCCGAGATCGATCGGCCTCCCGTCGGCCCCGGTCAGCGTCAGCACCTCGCCACGTAAGGGGTGTTCACTCGGGTCGTTGCTCACGTCGTTGAACCCGTCCGCCGGGCAGCCCAACTGGTCGAGTTGGTCGGCCAGCCCCTCGTTGATCCGGTGGAGGACGGTCACGACGACGGCCAGCGTTGCCTCGTCGGTGTACCGCCGGCCGGCCACCTTTTTCGACGTCAGCCCTGCGTCGGCCATCGCTCGGTCGATCGGCTTGCCGCCACCGTGGATGAGGACGACCGGGACGCCCAGAAGGTTCAGCGTGGCAACCGAGCGAAGGGAACAGCGGGTGGCAACCGGGTCTTCCATCGCGCTGCCGCCGAGTTTCACGACCACCGGCCGGCCGCGGAACCTCGCCACCTTTAACGCGGCGTCCGCCAGCAGTTCGGAGGGCGTCGGGGCGGTAGTCATGGCTCAGGGTTCGGGTGCGGGCTGCGTGGGAAAACGACATGGTACGGTGTCCGGCCGGCAACGTCAACGACCCTACCGTGCGGGACTTCCGTGCGATCCGATTCGGTTGTTGCGGCCGGGGCGTGCCGTGGCTATAGTACCCTTGAAGCGTACGGGTCGCTGGTTTGCTCACGTCGGGCAAACGGAAAGCCCCGGCCGCCGTCCGTTCCCACCAAACGAGGCTCCTCTCATGTTCCGTTTCGCTTTCGCCCTCTCCCTGGGCCTCGCCGCCCTCGGCCTGACCGCCTTCGCCGCCGATGATAAAAAGGAGCAGACGATCACCGGCACCGTCACGTGCGCGAAGTGCGACCTCAAGCTTGAGAAGAAGTGCGCCACCGTCGTCAAGGACGGGGACAAGGTGTACTACTTCGACGCGGCCAGCAACAAGAAGAACCACGGGGCGACCTGCAAGGAAGCCAAGGAAGGCACCGTTACAGGCGTCGTCACGAAGGACGGCGACAAGATGGTCATCGCCGCCACGAAGGTCGAGTACAAGAAGTAGACTCGATTCCACGTCGGACTGCCGCGAGGCCCGCCGACCGGCGGGCCTCGTTCGTTTCTCAGGCGGTTGCCGGCGGCATCGCGGGTGCGGTTGCCACCGCGGGCAGTCGGGGGTACGGTACCCGTATTCCGGAGGACGGTGCATGAAGATCATCCTGGCCAACCCCCGCGGCTTCTGCGCGGGGGTGAACATGGCCATCGAAAGCCTCGAAACCGCCCTCGCCCGCTTCGGACCGCCGATTTACGTCTACCACGAGATCGTCCACAACCGGCCCATCGTCGAGCGGTTCCGCGGCCGCGGGGTGGTTTTCGTGGATGACATTGCGGAGGTCCCGCCGGGCGGCACCGTCCTCTACAGCGCCCACGGGGTCTCACCGGAAATCCGCCGCAACTCGGCCGACCGCTCGCTGCGTGCCATTGACGCCACCTGCCCCCTCGTCACGAAGGTCCACAACGAGGCCATCAAGTTTGCACGCGAGGGGTACACGATCGTCCTGATCGGGCACGAGGGGCACGACGAGGTGATCGGCACGATGGGCGAGGCCCCGGCCAACATCGTCCTGGTGGAGGACGTGGACGACGTGGACGCCCTCGCACTGCCGGCCGACGCCAAGCTAGCCGTCCTCACGCAAACAACGTTGAGCGTGGACGAGACGAAGGTCGTCCTCGACGCGCTCCGCGAGAAGTACCCGCAAGTCGTGAAGCCGGGCAAGGACGACATCTGCTACGCGACCCAGAACCGCCAGGAAGCCGTCCGCGACATCGTGCCGGAGGCCGACGTGGTCCTAGTCCTCGGCAGTCAGAACAGCTCGAACAGCAACCGGCTGGCCGAGATCGCCCGCCAGAACGGCCGTTCTGCCTACCTCATCGACCGGGCCAGCGAGTTGAAGGGCGAGTGGTTCCTGCCTAGCGACACGGTCCTCGTCACGGCCGGGGCAAGTGCCCCGGAGGAGCACGTCCAGGACTGCGTCGATTATCTTACGGCCCACTTCGGGGCTCAGGTCGAGAGCCGGGTCGTCCGCGAGGAACACGTCAGCTTCCCGCTACCCCGCGAATTGCGGGTGCTTTCCGGCGTGTGAAGGTTACTCATGTGTGGGACGCCGGCCGGTCGTACGCGGATCGAACGGCTGCGGTCGATCCGCCGCAAGATGTCGCTCGAGACTTTTGAACGCACCATCCCCATCCGCCCTGGCTGGAAGCGCGAGTATTTCGACGGCCGGGCCTACGTCCGCCCGTCTTGGACGATGGTTCGTTTCGACCTCCCGCTTGTACCCCGCCAGGCCGGCAAGCGGGTGCACGGCTTACGCCCTCTGAATCGCGGCGACGCCCCCGCCATTGAAACCGCCTTCATCGACTCATTCCGCTTCGCCCCCGAGTACGCCGACTACACAATGGCTCGGTTCAGACGACGGGCAGCCGATTACGTCGCTGGCTTTTTCGGCGACACCCGCGGCCGCCCGTCGGACTCTTCGGCGGTCGTCGTCCGCGGCGGGCGGGTCGTGGCCGCGGCAATGGTGAAGGTGGCCGGTAGCCGCTGCCCGCTGCTCGACTGTGTCTTCGTCCGGCCCGATCACTTCCGCCTCGGGCTGGCGTCCACCGTCACGACCGCCGCGGTCAACCACTTAGCTGCCGAAGGGCACCGTGAACTGAACAGTTACGCCATGCTGGCGAATGAAGCGAGTCTCGCCTGGCATGCGGCGATCGGCTTCCGCGAGCGGCCCGACCTGTTCGTCGCGCAGGCCCGGTGCTTCTCGGCGAGCCACGAGTTGAAGCGTCGGGAAAAGCTCGGTGTCCTTTCCGAGGCCGAACGCGCTCGGCTCACGGCCCTCGCTGACCGGTGGTGGGCGGAACTCCAGCGGATTCAGGAGTTGCCTCCGGTCGAGCGTTATTCCCGGCTCGATGACTGACCCTCCATTACCATCTCGCACTGGAGCCTATTTCACAACCGCTGTGGCCGTAGCCGCGGGTGAGTACGACGATAGCTGGCAGCAGGAGGGCCACCATGCCGAGCAAGAAGCGGGAGCAGCAGCTACTCGACCGCATGTGGGACCGGGTCCGCCGGCTCCTCCCGCCCCGCCCGGCCAGCCCGCGGGCCGGGCGGCCGTGGGCCGACGCCCGGGGCACCACTGTCGGGGTGGCGACCGACGCGGCGAACGTCGCCGAGACGGTCCTGGCCCGGGTCGCCCTGGCCGACATTCCGGCGGCCGTCCCGCTCCCGCCGGGCGTCCCGGTGATGGCCGACCGGGGGTCCGACTCGGACCCCCGGTCG
>JANPKP010000340.1:0-10890 GCA_031426095.1 Gemmataceae bacterium | reverse complement strand
CGGACGGGCACCGGGAGGTGCCAAAGCTGATGACGTTCCTCCGGGCGGCCGGGGCGATCTTCCGGCCCGACGAGTGCCGGGCGTACATCCGCCACTGCGGGTACGGCGTGGCCGCTACACCGCTAGCGAATTGACACTAGCTTCGACGTAGTTTCCGAGTCGCCGGTCGAATTTCGAGCAGCAGAGGCCGTGTTTGCCCTTGGGCGCCGGCATGACGACGACCTCCCCCCGGACGAGTTCCAGCCGCGACCCGTCGGCCGGGTCGGGCATCTTCTCGAAATCCTCGACCGTCACCAGCGGTTGCTGAACCGTCGCCATGCCACCCTCCCGTCGATTACCCCTTCGCCACCGCGACCCACTTCTCGGCCTTCGCGGACGCCAGGACGGCGTCGAGGATGCGCTGCGTCTCCAGGGCGTCGCGGAACGTCGGGCCTTCCGGCTTGCCGCTTTCGAGGCCCTTGATGAAGTCGGCCACCTGGTGGGTGAAGCTCACGTCGTACCCGACGGCCAGGCCGGGCACCCACCACTTGTCCATGTACGGGTGCTCGCCGCCGTTGTCAGTCACGTGGATCGACTTCCACCCGCGGAGCTTGCCCTCGTCCTTGTAGTCGAACATCTGGAGGCGGTGCAGGTCGTGCAGGTCCCACGCCAGGCTGGCGTCCTCGCCGTTGATCTCGAAGGTGTACAGGGCCTTGTGCCCGCGGGCGTACCGGGTGCTCTCGAAGTTCGCCAGCGACCCGTTGCTGAAGCGGCCCATGAACGTGCAGGCGTCGTCGATGCCGACCTTCTCCACCTTGCCCGTGAGCGTGTGCAGCCGCTCCTTCACGAACGTCTCGGTCATGGCGCACACGCCGTCCAGGCCCCCGTTGAGCCACACGGCGGTGTCGATGCAGTGGGCCAGGAGGTCGCCGCTGACGCCGCTGCCGGCGGCCGCCACGTCGAGCCGCCAGAGCCCCTGGCCGCCCTGCGGGAGGTCGGACTTGATCGTCCAGTCCTGGAGGAACTTGGCCCGGTAGTGGAAGATTTTCCCGAGCCGCCCCTCCTCGATGAGCCGCTTGGCGAGCGTGACCGCGGGGATGCGGCGGTAGTTGTACCACACCATGTTGGCGACCCCGGCCTTCTCGACCGCGGCCGTCATCTCCTCCCCCTCGGCCGTGTTCATCGCCAGCGGCTTCTCGCACAAGATCATCTTCCCGGCCGCCGCCGCCGCGAGGGCGATCTCCTTGTGGAGGTTGTTCGGGGTGCAGATGTCGACGATGTCGATGTCCTTGCGGGCGACCAGCGTCTTCCAGTCGGTCTCGACCGACTCGTACCCCCACTGGTCGGCGAACGCCTTCGCCTTCCCGGCGTCGCGGGCGCACGCCGCCTTGAGGATGACCTTGTGGTTCGAAGGGAAGAACTGGCCGACCTGCCTGTAGGCGTTCGAGTGGGCCCGGCCCATGAAGCCGTACCCGATCATGCCGACGCGGAGTTCCTTCTGTGCCATCGAGAGTTCACCTGTGATGGGAGTTGTTGTTGGGTCGTCACCGCTTCCGCCGCTTCGTCGCAGCGAACAGTTCGGCCAGTGGCAGCTTGAACCCCGGCAGCACTCGGCGACCGTCCAAGGTTCCGGTCTCGTCTAACGCTTTGAACTTGGTCGCCGCCGTGTACACGCGGGCGGTGCAGTCCCGGGGTTCGACGACCCAGACGAGCTTGACGCCGGCCGTGAAGTAATCGGCGATCTTGCGGTCGATCTCCGCGGGACGGTTACTCTTGCTGAGAACCTCGACGGCCAGCGTGGGGATTTGACCCCCGATCGGGTCGTCGGGGATTTCGTCGTCGGGGAATCGCGACCAGGGCACGAAGCTCACGTCTGGGATGCGGACCAGACCGATCCGGAAGCGGATTTGACTGTCTCCCGGGACGACGATGCCGAGGTCGTTGGTCAGCAAGTAATTCCCGATCCGGACGAGGATCACGCCGGCGAGATTCCCCTCCTTGAACGACATGGCCTTCTCCACGAGTACCCCGTCGATCAACTCGCAGAGCCGCTTGCGCGGTTGCCGCCGCGCGGCGACCACGTCGTCTTCGGTGGCCGAACCCGGGGGCGGGCGCAACAGCACCCGCTCGGGAGGAACGTCCCCCAGTCGTTCGAGAAGGTCCGCGAACGTTTCCGGCTCAGTCACGCGCCCCGGTCGGTAGCGAACGATCATCACGGAGCCCCCGTCGGGAATTACGCCGCCGCGTACTTGGCCCGGAGCTTGTCGAGGAACTTCTTGCTCTGGGCCGTTACGTCCCAGGCGTTCGGCCAGAAGCAGAGGTCGACCGCCCACCACTGGTGGGGGACGCCGCTCGCCTGCATCGCGGGGATGAGCTTGTCGAAGTCGAGCTTGCCGGTGCCGAACGGGTTGTGCGTCGAGGTGTTGTGCTCGTTCAGGGTGCCGTCCGAGTCGATCAGGTGGATGTGCGTGATCTTGCCCTTGAGCTTCTCCAGCAACTCCAGCTCGCCGCCCGGCAGGACTTCCTTCTCGCCCGGCTGGTTGGCCCCGACGGCGGCGCACATGTGGGCGTGGCAGGTGTCGTAAAGGACGCCGAAGTTGGGGTTCCCCTTGGCCCGCACGCCGTCCACGATCCGCACGATCTCCGACGGCTTGTTGAACGCGAACCCCGGCTCGAACTCCCAGCAGACGTTCAGCCCGAAGTCGGCCGCGATCTTGCTCGCCTTGTCCCACACGCCCACGATCCGGTCGACGCCCGCCTCGTACCCGAGCTTCTTCCCCTCCTCCGTCTGGAAGTAGTCGGGGGCGATGACCGAATCGACGCGGATCGTGCCGGCGTCGAGGTCGGCGGCGAACTGGCTCCAGCCGAGGAACGCGGTCAGGTACGCGGCCGGGATTTCGTCGAGGATCGAAACCCCCGGCGTCTTGAAGCTCCACAGGTCCACCGCGATGCCGGACAGGGCCAGCCCGTGGTCGGCGATCGACTTCTTGAGCTTCTGCCGGCTCGCCCGCGTCGGGTGGGTGGCCGGCGACGGGTGGGGGCCGAAGCTGCCGAGTTCGACGCCGTCGTACCCGAGGTCTTGTAGTTTGTGGAGGATCTTGTGGAAGTCGTTCGTCGGCACGTCCTGGTTGAAGATGTACGCCCAGGTGCCGATGGAAATTTTCGCCTGGCTCATGGCGGCCCTCTCGGGGGAGTCGGAGGTGAACGGGGTCGGGTGAAACATTCGCCCGCCGGCTTCGCTACCAAGCTTGGCGGGGGTACGCGGGGCGCGTATCGTCTCCAATCGCTCGGGGGGTCCGGGGTCGCACGCGGCCCCACCTCCGACCCGGCGGGCCGGTCCAGGCCCGACGATCGGACGGGTGCGGGGGAGATTTTAGTGACCGCGGCGCAAGTTCGCCCGGCCGCGAGCGAACTTCCCGTAAACCCGCCGTGTCCCGGTGAGCGTCGGTTCGAAAGGCAGAGGGAGGCAAGTTGTGACGGTCAACACGAGTTACGACGAGGCGCGGGGCTGTTGTGCGACGCTGGCGCGGGCCGGCAAGGGGAAGGGCGGGCGGCGGGTCGTCCTCGGCGGGTCGTCGGAGTTCGCCGCGAAGGTGGCCGACCACGTCCGCCGCAAGGGCTGGCACGTCCACGTCGCCGGCGAGGGGGACGACGTGCGGCGGGCGACCCGGCGACTGAGCCCGCACGCCGTCATCCTCCCGGTCGAGCAGGGCGACGAGAGCGGATACCTGACGTGCGCGAAGCTGGTCCACGACGACCCGACGCTTCGGGTGGTCCTGGTGGCCGGCGAGCGGACGGCCGACGCCGAGCGGTTCGCCGACTTCGTGGGGGCGAGTGCCGTGGTCGCCGAGGCCGACGGCGTCTGCCGGGCGGACGAGGCGCTCGCGGGGTGCGTGAACGGGTAGGGTGTGTTCACGAGCGTGACAAAGCCCAGGGATGGCATCCCTGGGCTTGTTGCATTCCTAGCTCACCCGATCTCGAAGACGCACTCGACCTCGACCGCGATGTACCCCGGCAGCGCCACGTGCCCGACGGCACTGCGGGCCCCCACGCCGGCGTCGTCGCCGAACACGTCCCGCATCAGCTCCGAGAAGCCGTTAATGACCTTCGGGTGGTCGGCGAAGTCGGGGGTGCAGTTCACCATCCCGAAGGTCTTGACGATCCGCTTCACCTTGTCGAGCGAGCCGAGCGCCTCCCGCACCGTGGCGAGGACGGCGAGCCCCGTCTGGCGGGCCGCTTCCTTCCCCTGTTCGAGCGTCAAATCCTGTCCGACGCGGCCGGTAATGAGCGTCTTGTCCGTCTTCAGCGGGCCGTGCCCGGAGACGTACAGGAGGTTGCCGCACAGGACGGCCGGCTTGTACACGCCCATCGGCTTGGGGGCCGGCGGGTAGGTCAGGCCGAGGTCCTTCGCCCGCTGCTCGTTGGTGCTCGACATGGAGGCGTCTCCGCGGGGTTGAGGGTGTGGTGTTGGTGATACCGGGGCGGCCGGCGAACGGCCATCGCGCCTCACGCCCCGAATCGCTCGGCCGCCCCGTCCTTGAGCGTGACGCCGAGCCCCGCCCCCGCCGGCGGCACGAGCTTGCCGCCTTCCACTGTGGGCCCGCCGGCGAACACGTCCGCGAACCAGCCCACGGCATCGACGTGCGGCACCGCCGGTAGGCCGCAACCGAGGTGGACGCCGACTTCCGTCAGCCGCACGGGCACCACCGCCGCCTGGAACGCTTCCGCCACGGCCGCGACTTTCAACACCGGGGTGATCCCGCCGAGGCGGACCGGGTCGGGCCGGACCGTCCGCACCACGCCCTCGCGGATCACACGGTAAAAGTCGGCCGGAGTGTCAAAGTGGGTGCCGACGGCGAGTGGGACTTCCAGCAGGGCGGCGAGGCGGGCGTACCCCGGGGCGTCGGCCGCCGGGAGCGGGTCTTCGAACAGGTCGATGCCGATGTCCTCGAAGAAATGCGACATCGCGGCGGCGGTCGTGAGGTCGTACCGCCCGCCGGCCGCGACCGCCACCCAGCCGGCGTCCCCGAGCCCCTCGGACACCTCCCGCACGCGGTCGGCGTCCCCCTGCACGTCGCCGCCGCCCACCTCCACCCGCAGGCCCATCGCCCCCCGCTTCAGGAGCGGCTTGGCGAGCTTGATCGCCTCGTCCGCGTCGCGCCCGAGGGTGGCCACGTCGGAATGAAAGAACGGGGCGGCGGGCCGGGCGTTGCACAAGATTCGGTACAGCGGCAGGCCGGCCGCCTTACCCTTGAGGTCCCACAGGGCGATGTCGAGGGCGGCGTAAGCCCGGGCGGCGAGGCCGGCGAACCCGGCGGGTCGGAACCGGGATTCGACGCGGGCGAAGTGCCGGTCGGTGTCGTGCGGGTCTTCGCCGACGAGCAGGGCCGCGAGTTCGCCTTCGAGCAACCCCTTCACGGCCGCCGCCCCGGGGCCGACGACGTAGGTGAAGCCGAGCCCGGTCAACCCCGCGTCCGTCTCGACGTGGGCGGTCAGCAGATCGACGGCGTCCGGCCCGGCGGGCGGGGCGGGGGCGGTGAGCGACACCCGGCCGCGGGCGGGCAGCGGAACGCGGAGGTGGGCGGCGGCGACGCGGGTGATTTTCACGGGGGCGGCCCTCGGGGGTCGGCGGGCGGTTCCCCGTTATGAGTACGAACCCGGGCGGCGGGGCGTATGATTCCCGTATCCCCTCCCGCACACCCCCGCGTTCCCAAGGGCCACGCCATGCCTCAGAGTTACGACGCCATCATCATCGGGGGCGGGCACAACGGGCTGGTGACGGCCGCGTACCTGGCGAAAGCCGGCCGCAAGGTGCTGGTCCTCGAACGCCGCGACGTGCTCGGCGGCTGCTGCGTCACCGAGGAGGTGTGGCCGGGGTACAAGGTCTCGACCGCCGCCTACGTCAACAGCCTCCTGCGGCCCGAGATCATCCGCGATTTGGAGCTGAAAAAGCACGGCTTCGAGATGCTGCCGCGGAGCCCGTCGTCGTTCACGCCGTTCCCGGACGGACGCTACCTGATGATGGGGCCGGACAGGGGGATGACCCTCAAGGAGATCGCCAAGTTCTCCGCGAAGGACGCCGAGGCGTACCCCAAATACGAGGCGATGCTCACCCGCGTCGCCGACTTCCTCGAACCGCTGCTGGAGCGGACGCCGCCCGACCCGTTCCGCAACCGCCTCGCCGACCTGTGGGCGGTCGGCAAGTTGGGGATGAAGTTCCGCGGCATGGGCCGGGCGGTGGCGACGGAAGCGGTGGAAATCCTCACCGGGGCGGCCCGCCCGATCCTCGACCGCTGGTTCGAGAGCGACGAGTTGAAGGCGACGCTGGCCACCGACGCCGTGATCGGGGCGTTCGCCCCGCCGTCGCACCCGGGCACCGCCTACGTGCTGTTCCACCACGTCATGGGCGAGTGCGACGGGGCCCGCGGCGTGTGGGGGTACGTCCGCGGCGGCATGGGCACGATCTCCAACAGCATTGCGGCGGCGGCCCGGAAGCACGGGGCCGAGATCCGCACCAACTCGCCGGTGGGCCGGATTCTCGTGAAGGACGGCCGTGCGGTCGGCGTCGCCCTCGCGGACGGGACCGAGTTTTACGCCAAAAAAGTGGCGTCGAACGCCGACTGCCGCGTCACCTTCGAGCGGCTCGTGGACGCGAAGGACCTGCCGCCCGACTTCCTCGCGGCGGTCAAGCGGATCGACTACTCGTCGGCCACGGTCAAGATCAACGTCGCCCTGAGCGAGCCGCCGAACTTCACCGCGTTGCCGGGCAGCGGCGTCGGCCCGCAGCACCACGGGACGATGCACGTCTGCCCGAGCCAGGACTACATCGAGCGGGCCTACGACGACGCCAAGTACGGCAAGCCGGCCGCGAACCCCATGCTCGAATGCACGATGGCGACGGCCGTCGATGGCACCCTCGCCCCGCCGGGGAAGCACATCCTGAGCATGTTCGTGCAGTACGCCCCGTACCACCTCAAGGGCACGACGTGGGACGCGGAGGCCGACCGCTTCGCCGACCGCTGCTTCGACGTGCTCGACGAGTACGCCCCGAACTTCAAGGCGTCCGTGATCGCCCGGCAGGTGATCCCCCCGCCCGAGATGGAGCGGCTGTGGGGCATCACCGGCGGGAACATCTTCCACGGGGCGATGTCGCCGGCGAGCATGTGGAGCTTCCGCCCGGTGGCCGGGTACGCGGACTACCGGACGCCGGTGAAGGGCCTCTACCTGTGCGGGGCGGCCGCCCACCCGGGCGGCGGCGTCATGGGGGCGTGCGGGTGGAACGCCGCCCGCGAGATGCTGCGGGACGGGTGAGGGGCGTTCGGAAATGAACCACAGAGTCACTGAGGGCACCGAGGTCGGAGACACCGGAGAAGACCGGAATCGGGTTCAAAACAAGGTCGTGTTCTCGGTGTTTCCTGACTCCGTGTTCTCTGTGACTCTGTGGTTCATCCTCTTCCATAGGAGCCGCGGTGAACCTGAGCGTGTTCGACCTGTTCAAGATCGGCGTCGGGCCGTCCAGCTCGCACACCGTCGGGCCGATGCTCGCCGCCTACCGCTTCGCGGCCACGCTGCGGGGGAGCGGCCGGCTCGCCGCCGTGGCCCGCGTCGTCACCGACCTGTACGGCTCGCTCGCCCTCACCGGGCGGGGGCACGCCACCGACAAGGCGGTGATCCTCGGCCTCTCCGGCGAAAAGCCTGACGTGGTCGAACCCGATGCGGTGGAGGCGACGGTCGAGGTCGTCCGCGGGACCGGCAAGCTCCGGCTCGCGGGCACGCACGCCGTCCCGTTCCGCGAGAAGACGGACCTCCTGTTCCACGAAACCGAGTCGCTGCCGTACCACCCGAACGGCGTCCGCTTCACCGCCATCGACGCGGTCGGCGGTTTGGTGGCGTGCGACACGTACTTCTCCGTCGGCGGCGGCTTCGTGGTCAAGGAGGGCGAAACGGCCGGCACCGACGACCGCCCCGTGCCGCACCCCTTCAA
Organism: Gemmataceae bacterium; assembly: GCA_031426095.1. Lineage (GTDB taxonomy): Bacteria > Planctomycetota > Planctomycetia > Gemmatales > Gemmataceae > JANPKP01. The sequence goes on along the minus strand of JANPKP010000340.1, from coordinate 2,927 downwards.
GTCCGGCAGGGAACTGCTGGCGATCGGCAAACGCACGGGGCTCAGTATCGCCGACATCGTGGCCGTCAACGAGGCCGCGTTCCGGCCGGCTGCCGAGACGGTCGCCGGAATCGACCGCATTTGGGCCTGCATGGAGGGGTGCATCGAGCGGGGCTGCCGCACCGAGGGCGAACTGCCCGGCGGGCTGGGGGTGAAGCGGCGGGCGATGAGGCTCCACCGCGAACTCGAGGCCCGCGGTAACGCCGACCCGCTCGCGGTGCTCGACTGGGTGAGCCTGTTCGCCCTGGCCGTGAACGAGGAGAACGCGGCCGGCGGGCGGGTCGTCACGGCCCCCACGAACGGGGCCGCCGGCGTCATCCCGGCGGTGCTGGCGTACTACCGCAAGTTCGTCCCCGGGGCCGACGCCGCGGGGGTGCGGCGCTTCCTCCTCGTGGCGGCGGCGGTCGGCATGCTCTACAAGCGGAATGCCTCGCTCTCGGCCGCCGAGATGGGCTGCCAGGGGGAGGTCGGGGTGGCGTGCAGCATGGCCGCGGCCGGGCTGGCGGCGGTCATGGGCGGGTCGAACGAGCAGGTCGAGAACGCCGCCGAGATCGGCATGGAGCACAACCTCGGGCTCACCTGCGACCCGGTCGGCGGGCTGGTGCAGGTACCGTGCATCGAGCGGAACACGATGGGGGCGGTGAAGGCCATCAACGCCGCCCGCCTGGCGGTGCTGCACGGGGACGGGACGCACACGGTGTCGCTCGACAGGGTCATCGAGACCATGCGGCAGACGGGCGTCGATATGCAGTCCAAGTACAAGGAAACGTCCCTCGGCGGGCTGGCCGTGAACGTCGTCGAGTGCTGACCTCCCCCGGATTCCCCCGCTTTTTTCGCGTCGCGTTTCCCGATCCCGCTGCCCGCGAAGGGCTTCCGCTACCCGCTCCCAAATGAGCGGTAACGCCGTCGAGTTACCGGATTCCGCCCCGATTCCCGGCTCCGACCTTGCTCCCGCTCCCGTCAGTGGGCCAGGATTTCGTCCCACCCCTTCAGTCCGATCAGCGGCAGCGCGAAGCCGAACGCGGCCTCCCGCCGGGGCGTGTCGGCGTCCCGGAAAACGTCGTACAAGAGCTTCTTGCGGGCCGGCTCCACCGACCCCGGGCGGTTCGTCCAGACGCCGAACCGCAACCCGCCCTCCGCCGGGTGGTCGACGTGCCGGTGGAGGATGAAGGCGTCGATGCCGTCGAGCTTGTCGGCCTTCGCTTAGGCGTAGCAGAAGCCGGCCGCCTGGACCGTCTCGCCGTCCGGGCCGGCCGGCGTGTTGATGCCCTGTTCGGAGAGGATCACCCGCCGCGGCCGGCCCCCCCGTCATCTCCGGGCGGCGGAGGTAGGCCGTCAGTTGCTCCGGGTTCTTGTACGTGACCCGCGGGGCGTCTGAGTTCCGCACGGCCGCCGAGACGCCTTTGAAGCGGCTCACCCAGCGGACCGGGCCGAGCCACCGGCGACGGCGGTGAACGTGGCGTAGAGGCCGGCCGAGCAAAGGAGGACGAGGCCGTTCATCGGGTACGAGCCTCGGGGGGTAGGGGGGCGACAACTCCCATCATAGCGCCCGCCGCCGTTCGGCTTGACAGCCACGCCCGCCCGGCCGCACACTGTGCGGTCGGTCCGACGCCCGCCCCGACGGGCGACCCCGCTCGGACCCCGGGAGGGAACCCCCATGCGCCTGGTCCTCGCCGCGGCCGTCGCCGCCGCCGTCGCGTCCGCCGCCGCCGCCCCGGCGGCCCCCGTCCCCAACGACTCGCCAGCCCTCCCGTCCGGCCCGTACCCGCCGTTCGACCTGACGTACCTGTCGCGGATCAAGGACCAGGGGCTGATCGCCGTCCGCCCGGCCGCGGTCGTCAAGTTCGCCCCCCTTCCCGGGCTGTCCGACGCCTCCCGGGTCCTCCTGGGCATGACCCTGTCGCAGTTGGTCGACTGCGACCTCACGACCGCCGACCCGCCGCCGTTCGCCGCCCTCGACCAGGTGGTGATGAACCTGACGGTGAAGATTTCCGGGGCGACGGCCGACAAGCAGGGGTCGTTCCTCCTCACCGCCAGTTCGCCCTGCACGTTCCGCACGGCCGAGCCGTTCCCGTGGGCCGAGGTCGTCCGCAAGTGGTTCCCGAAGGCGACGGCGGCGAGGCACGCCGGCCGCGAGTACCTCCGCACCGCGTTCAAGCTCGACCCGGCGGCGGCCGACGGGGTCGCCGTGTTCGTGGCCGACGGGCGGACGCTCGTCTTCGACTCCGAGTCGGGGGTGAAGGAACTGCTCGACCGCCTGAAGGCCGGCAAGCCCCACCCGATCCCCCCGCCGGGGTGGGACGCCGTGGCCCGCGACCTGCTGGCCGTGGCCCTCGACCAGCGGACGACGCCGTGCGTGACCGGGGCGTGGCCGACGGAGCCGCCGGCGATCGGCGACGTGAAGGTGATCGTGGAGTCGCTGGCGGTGGCGGCGTTCGGACTGACGGCCGGCGAGCGGACGGGGCTGCGGGTGGTGGCCGAGGCGAAGGACGAGGCCGCCGCCGCCGCGACCGTGAAGGCGATCGACCGGCTCGTCGGTACGGCCCGCCCGCTCCTGGCGCTCGCCACAGCGCCGGCCGGCCCGGAGGCGGCCCTGTTCAAACTGGCCGACGGCTGGGTGACGAACCTGAAGCGGGGGCACGCCGGCCCGCACCTCCGCGTGCAGACGGACGGCCCGGGGAATCTGCTCGCACTCGTCGGGGCGGCGATGAAGGAGAGCGACGCGGCGGCGGGCGGGGCGGACACGTTCGGGGGGCCGCCACCGGCCACGCCCCCTCACCCGCGGTTGCGTCAAGCCTTGCCCGGTCGAATGGGGCCGCCCGACGTTCCGGACTCGATCCCGCTCCCGCAGGTGCCCCCACTCCCGCCGGCGGTCGTGCCGGCGGGGG
>JANPKP010000339.1:0-2987 GCA_031426095.1 Gemmataceae bacterium | reverse complement strand
TCCCCTCGCACAGAACCACCCGCAGCCAGGTGCTGTTGCCCTGCGGCTTGATCCGCCGGGCCGCCTTCGCCTTCACCTTGCCGTCGCTCAGCCACACCCCCTCGGTGAGCTGGTGGACCTCCGCGTCGGTCGGCTTGCCGGCGACGAGGACGAGGTACGTCTTCGTCACCCCGTACCGCGGGTGCATGAGCCGCACGGCGAGGTCGCCGTCGTTGGTCATCAGCAGCAAGCCTTCGCTCGCCTCGTCCAGCCGGCCGACGGTGTAGACCCGCTGATCGACGTGGGGAAGGAGGTCGGTGGCGAGCGGCCGGCCGGCCGGGTCTTTGTTCGTGCAGAGGTAGCCGGGCGGCTTGTGGACGACCCAGTAAACCGACTTCTCGGCCCGGACGGGCGTGTCGTCGACGGCGACCTGCTGCGTCTCGGGATTCACCTGCACGCCGAGTTCGGTGACGGCCCGGCCGTCCACCTTGACCCGCCCGGAGGCGATGAGGGTGTCGCAATGTCGGCGGGAGCCGACCCCGGCGTGGGCCAGGAATTTGTTCAGGCGTTCCATAAGAGGCATTGTAGAACGGCGGGGCGTTGACGGCTGAAGAACGGCCGGCGGGCGTTGCGATGCGGTTGAGCGGCGAGTAGCGTGGCGGGATGGGCACATCTTTCGTTCGAGTGGGCGACCGCGGTTTCTGGATGCACGACGACATTCTGGAACTGTGGCTGCGTTTCCTCTCGCTTCACGTCGAAGAGCCGACCGTGCCCGGGTCGGTCGCGTCGGCTATCCGAGACCAGTGGTTGCTCGCCTCCCGCGGGTACTTCATGGGCTGCGTACCGGACGGCCTCAATGACACGGTTGCAAGTCCTGAAGGGGTGGCCCTGGTTCGGGCCGCGATTGGCTCCCTCTTGGCCGCACTCGCGTCTGGTCCCACGCATCTCGACAAGGGCACACTCAACTTGATGGGCTTCGAGGGCGAGTTTACGAGCGACATCGAAACACGCCGGCTCGTGGAAGTCGGCCACGCGTTCCTCGGCTTGATTGACGGGACGGTCGGGTCACACCCCAGCGACTCGTCATTCATGCCGGGATCGACGTGATCTTCTTCGTTTCTTTGACCAACACTTTAGCCCGTTATTACGTGCCGGTGCGGCAACTTCACGATCACGGATCGGGCCACCCACGCCCCCGCGAACGCACACGCCTCCGCCGCGGTCACGAGTCCCGACCCGCCGCCGACGGCCAGCAGGCACGCGGGGAACAGCAGCCCCAGCCCACCGGACAGGGCCACCGCGAGCCACAATTCGCTCCGGTGGTATCGCCGCTCCAGCGCCGGCCCCAACTCGCCCCCCAGGAACGCGAGCGGTATGGCCGCGAGGACGAGTAGCGCCATCGCGGCCGGGCGGAGGGCGGCGGCCGCGTCGCCGTGGCCCGCGACCGTGGCGAGCGCGAGCAACCCCACCGCCCCCAGGGTCACGGCCGACGCCGCGTGGTAGGCCCCCAGCCAGCGGGCGTCCCGCCAGCCGGGCTGCGAACTCGTGCTGAACAGAACCCCCTTGTAAACACCCGACCCCAACGCCGGCAGCAGGCCCACCACGAGCAGGCCGACGTGGAGGCCGCGCGGAACGTCCGCCCACCCGAGCCAGCCGACGACTTGGAGTGCCACCACGGCGGTGAGCGGGAACGAGTAGGCGGTGAGGCACCACGTCCCGAGCGACATGGGGGACGACGGCTTGAACACCCGCAGCATGTGGTGGAACCGCAGCGGGTCGCCGAGGTCGAGGACGAGGCAGAGCAGATCGACCAACAGGACCACGAGCGCGACCGGGTAGGCCCACGCGGCCACCGGCGCGAAGAGGCCGGGGCGGGCCAGGTCGCACGACGCCGCGACGAGGAACAGGCCGGTGGTGACGGCGTTGAAGAACAGGTCCCACACGACCAGCCCGTGCCAGTCGGGCGGCTTCGTCGGCTCCCGGTCGGCGTAGGGCGACGTGGGCGGGCGGTGGGCGGCGGCGGTCGTCATGTCAGTGCCCGAGTGGAATTCGTCGTGCGGTTCCCGGGGTGGGTCACGGCTCGGGGACGGCCAATTGCCGACACACGCCGCGGGCCGTGTAGTCATTCACTTCCCGGTGCCGCGGGATGGATGCCCGCAGGCCGGTCGCCGGGTTGACCCAGATCGAGTGACCCCGCCCCTCGCGGAGCGGCCGGCACCCGCACCGCCGCAGGTGGCGGAGGAGGTCCTCGCGCTTCACGGCACGACCACCCCGGCCGGGGCCTGGGACACCCCCGAACTGGCCGTGAGGTGGAGGTAAATCGGCTCTTCCAGGTCCATCTCCGGGTCGGTCGCCAGCGGGTCCGGCCGCGGGAATGGCTCGCCCAACTCCAGCCGTGTCTCGGCCACGTCCAGGAGCGCCGACCCCAGCATCCGCCGGGCGTCGTCCAGGTCCGAGCCGCAACTGATGGCTTCCGGGAAGTCGAGAACCTGGGCGTGAACCCCGCCGCCGACGAACTTGTAACCGGCTTTGTACTGCACCACCTGCCGTCCTCCCGAGTCCTGGGTCGAGTCATTGCCAGTGTAACACGGCCGTCACCGCCCGACACCGAGGACCGTCGCCAGCAACGCCGCCAGCCCGACCAGCGCCGCCCCAACCGCCCGCACGTAGTCGCCCTTCATGTGGACCCACGGGTTCACCGGGTTCTCGGGCAGCCCGTACACCGCCGGGCGGTCCACCAGGAGGTAGAACGAGTTCATCGCCGAGTACGTCTCCGTCGCGGCGTCGCCGTACAGGTTGGCCGCCACGCCCTTGTCTTTCAGCACCTCCACCCGCTTCGCCGCCCGCTCCCGCAGCTCGTCCACGGGGCCGAACTGGATCGACGCGGTGGGGCACGCCTTCGCGCAAGCCGGCACGAGGCCGTCCTTCTGGCGGTCGTAGCAGAGGGTGCATTTGTGCGTGTGGCCGTCGAAGTGGCTGCGGGTGATGACGCCGAACGGGCAGGCCGC